>DASXTG010000029.1:0-24336 GCA_036505515.1 Candidatus Dormiibacterota bacterium
CCTGGATCACCGAATCCCTCGCCGAGGGTTTTCGGCCGCGCCTTAGAAGAGCGACAGCTCCTGGCCGAGGCCCCGCTCGCGGGCTGCTGGTAGGACCACCGACGCCGCGGCCAGATCCCAGATCGCCAGGCCCTGCGACTCGAACAGGGTGATCCCCGGCTCGGCTGGTGCACTCCATTTGCCCGCCAGCACCGAACCGAGCTCTGTAGCGCGCTGCCAGTCGAAGCGCCCTGCCTTGTGGGCGAGGATCAAATCGCCGCTCTCGAGCTGAGCGGCTGCAAGCTGGTCGACCACGATTGATGTCGCGCGGGCGACCAGCTCGGATGGGATCTCGGCACGGTTGGGAAAGTTGGATCCAGCCGCGATCACGAGCGCGCGCGGCTCGACCCAACTCGCCTCGAGCACCTGTACAGCGCTGGTGGTGATGGTGACCACCACGTCTGCTCCCTCGACTCCGGCCTGGGCCGTACCTGCGGCCGTGGTCTTGACCCCGAGCCGACTCTGGCGATCCCTGGCAAACGCCGCCCGCCGGCCGGGATCTCTTCCGAAGACCCTCAACTCCTTGATGTCGAAAACCCGCGACAAGGCCAGCGCCTGCGTGGCGGCCTGGTGACCGGTGCCGATGATTGCGACGGTCACCGCACCGCCCGGTCGGAGTGCCCTCGCGGCGACGGCGCTTGCGGCGCCGGTGCGGTATGCGCCCATGAGATCGGCCTCGATCAAGCCCTGGAGCGCGCCGTCCAGATCGAACACCGCGACGAGAAATCGCACCTTGCCGCCCGCCACCGTGTAGGCCTTGAGTCCGGTGCAGCCACCTCCGGGGTAAGAGGCGAACATGACGTTGAGCAGGGCGCCGGGGGCGAACGCACGGCGGCGGGGCTCGTTCTGGGCAGAGCCGCCACCAAGCTCACGCATCGCCGCGTGCACCGCGGCGATGACCGCGTCCATGTCGAGGACCTGCGCCACGTCGCCCTCGCGCAGGAGCAGGGTCACGGCAGGGAGAATAGCCCCCATGGTGGAGGGGACCTTGAACGTCGGGCTCATCGGTCTGGGCACGGTGGGCAGCCAGGTGGCGGAGCGAATGCTCAGCGGGCAGCCGCAGCTCGCGCGACGTGCCGGCATCGAGCTGTGCCTGCGGCGCGTGCTGGTTCGCGATCCGCAAAAACAAAGGGCCGTTGAAATCTCGCCCGACCTGCTCACCACGGACCCCGAGCTCCTCCTGGCAGATCCCGCGATCGACATCGTCGTCGAGGTCGCCGGCGGTGACGAGCCGATGCACGGTTACCTCGAGCGGGCGATCAAGGCCGGCAAGCACGTCGTGACCGCGAACAAGGTGGTGATGGCCAAGCACGGACCGGAGCTGCTGGAGCTGGCCGTCGAGCGCAACGTGGATGTCTACTTCGAAGCGGCGGTTGGAGGCGGCATTCCGCTCATCAGCACTTTCCGGACTGATCTCCAGGCCAACCGCATCGAGCGCGTGTCGGCTGTGATCAACGGCACCACCAACTACGTGCTCGGCCGAATGTCGACTGCGGGCCTATCACTCGCCGACGCGGTTCGCGAAGCTCAGGCCGCCGGCTTTGCCGAGGCGGATCCGTCAGACGACGTCGAGGGGTTCGACGCGGCGTACAAGCTCGCCATCCTGGGATCGATCGCCTACGAGATCAAGATCCGGCCGGATGACGTCTATCGCGAAGGCATCGACGGGATCGAGCCGGTCGATTTTCGCTACGCCCGCGAGCTCGGCTACGCGATCAAGCTCATCGCGCACACGCAGCGCCACCCAGGTCGCGTCGAGGCACGTGTGCACCCTGCCATGATCGCCCTCGACCATCCGCTGGCCCAGGTCGAAGGCGCCAACAACGGCGTCTTCCTTGAAGGTGACCTGGTCGGGCAGGTGCTGCTCGTGGGCCAGGGGGCAGGCGGCCGACCGACGGCGTCGGCGGTGGTCGGGGACCTCATCGACCTCGCGCGATCGATCCGTCGCGGCGTGCAAAGCCGGCCGTCGTTCAGCCTCGACGATCGCATCGGCGTGATCCCGATGGGTGAGGTCATGACCCGCGCCTACTACCGCATCCGCGCCGCCGACCGCACAGGGGTCGTGGCCGCCGTGGGCCAGGTCTTTGCCGAGGAGGGCGTCTCCATCTCCAGCTTCATACAGAAGGACGCGTGGGTCGAGGAGCAGACGGCGGAGCTGGTGGTGACCACTCATCCCGCGTCTGATGCCAGCCTGCAGCGCGCGCGAGACCGGATCGCGAAGCTGGAGGCAGTGCGAGCGGTGTCGTCCTTCGTGCGCGTCTTCTGAGGGCGTGGGTGCATTGACCACCGGGGGGTGGATCGCGCGCGCGCGATCCTTTTAATGGGAGTGATCGCTCGCTACCGCGAGCACCTACCTGTCGGCCCGGCGACGCCTGAGGTCGACCTCAGCGAAGGCTCGACCCCGCTCGTGCCCAGCCGCAACATCGGGCGTTCCCTCGGGCTCAATCGCCTCTTCTTCAAGTACGAGGGGCTCAACCCGACCGGGTCGTTCAAGGACCGCGGCATGGTGGTGGCGGTCGCGAAGGCATTGGAGGCCGGCTTTCGGGTGCTCATGTGCGCCTCGACGGGAAACACGTCCGCCTCGATGGCCGCGTACGCGGCCCGGATGGGCGTCCGCGCAATCGTCGTCGTGCCCTCGGGTGAGATCGCCCTCAACAAGCTGTCGCAGGCGCTCATGTACGGCGCCAAGGTGGTCGCGCTCAAGGGGACGTTCGACACCGCGCTGGAGACGGTCCGAGACCTGACCAGCCGCTACCCTGTGGCGCTCATGAACTCGATCAACCCGCACCGGCTCGAGGGCCAGAAGACGGCGGCGTTTGAGGTCATTGACGTGCTCGGCGAGGCGCCCGACTACGTGCTTCTGCCGGTCGGGAATGCCGGCAACATCACCGCTTACTGGAAAGGATTCCGCGAGTACCACACCGCCGGTCGCTCTACGCGGCTGCCGCGCATGGTCGGCGCGCAGGCCGACGGCGCGGCCCCGATCGTGCAGGGACACCCGGTGCCGAATCCGCGAACCGTGGCATCAGCCATTCGGATCGGCAACCCCGCATCGTGGGAGGGGGCTACCACCGCGCGTGACGAGTCCGGCGGCATGATCGCGGCGGTGACCGATACCGAGATTCTTTCGGCTCAGATCCGACTGGCCAGCACCGAGGGCCTCTTCGCCGAACCGGCGTCAGCGGCGCCGCTCGCGCTCCTCTTCAGGCTCGTGCGGGAGGGTAGGATCGAAAAGGACTCGACGACCGTCGTCGTCCTCACCGGCTCAGGGCTGAAGGACCCCGATGCCGCAATCAATAACGTCGAGCCGCCGATCGAGCTCGACGGTGATGCCCGTACACTCGCTAAGGTCTTGAAGCTATGACGATTTTCGCCTGATGCGCGTACGGGTTCCCGGATCAATCGCCAACATCGGCCCGGCGTTCGACTGCATGGCCATGGCGATCGACCTCTGGCTCGAGGTCGAGGCCGAGACGGCCACCAGGCCCGACTGGGATTTCGAGGGCGAGGGTGCGGAGTACCTGTACGCGCACGAGAACCCCTTCACCCGGATCAACATGAAAGGCCGCGTCCGCAGCGAAATCCCGCTCGGCGTCGGCCTCGGCAGCAGCGCCGCGGCAAGGCTCGCGGCCTCCGCGCTGAGCAGCCCGTGGGATGTTAAGAGCCACGTCATCGACGCCGGATCGGACGAGGGCCATCTCGACAATGTCGCCGCGTCGGCGGCTGGCGGCATCCGCCTCGTGACCGATCGCTTCGACGAGAAGCTGCCCAACCCGGGTTGGGCCGTCGCGCTCTTCGTCGCCCACGCACCGGTGGCGACAGAGAAGGCGCGCGCAGTCCTGCCCGAAGACGTCCCGCTGGTGACCGCGGTCTACACCGCCGCGCGCGCGGCGCTGCTGGTACGAGCGATCACCGCCAAGCGTCCGAGCTTGCTCGAGCATGCACTTCGCGACCGACTTCATCAGCCGAGCCGCCTTCACCTGTACCCCTGGGCGGAGGATGTCATGGAGGCCGCGGATACAGCAGGCGCTTATGGCGCGGCAATCTGCGGGGCCGGACCCAGCGTCTTCGCGTTCTGCGCCGCATCCCAGGCGCCCAAGATCTCCAAAGCCATGGCGGCCGCTGCGCCCACTCACGGCCGAGGCCTTGTCACCCGTGTCACTGACAAGGGGATGTTCAGGACTCTGTGATCGTCCAGAAGTACGGCGGTACCTCGCTGGGGACCGCCGCCCGAATCCGGCGTGTGAGCCGGCGCATCGCGGCCACGGTCAAAGGCGGGCAGAAGGTGGTAGCGGTCGTCTCGGCCATGGGCCACACGACAGACCGCCTGATCGCACTAGCGCAGAGCGTCAACGCCGAACCGCCCGCACGTGAGCTCGACATGCTGGTCGCCAACGGCGAGACGATCACCGCGCCGCTCGTGGCGATGTGCCTCCAGGGGATGGGCGTGCCGGCCATCTCGTTGTCTGGACTGCAAGCGGGCGTGCGCACCAGCGCGCACCACTCCCGGGCTCGCATCCAGGACATCAAACCCGACCGCATCGTGGAGGCGCTTCGCGCCGGGCAGGTACCCGTCATCGCCGGCTTTCAGGGCGTCACCGAAGACCTCGAGGTGACCACACTCGGCCGCGGCGGATCCGACACCACGGCCGTCGCGCTCGCGGCGGCGCTGAAGGCTGACGCCTGCGAGATCTTCACGGACGTCGATGGCATCTACACGGCCGATCCCAGGATCGTCGCTTCTGCGCGAAAGCTGACCCACATTCGCTACGACGAGATGCTCGAGCTGGCGGCCGTCGGGGCCCGTGTGATGCACCCTCGCGCGGTCGAGATCGGAGAGCTGTATCGCGTGCCCATCCATGTGCGCTCGAGCTTCCATGACCGCGTCGGTACCATGATTGTGGCCGAGGTGCCGATGGAGGAAAGGCAGCGCGTGCGCGGAATCGCGCAGGAATCAAACGTCGCCAAGATCACAGTCGTCGGCGTCGCGGACCGTCCCGGTGTCGCCGCGGCGATCTTCGAGCCGCTGGGCAAAGCCGGGATCTCGGTCGACGTCATCGTTCAAAACGTTGGCCGGTCAGGTCATACCGACCTGACCTTTTCGGTGGCCGAATCAGACCTCAAGGCGGCGGAGAAGATCGTCAGGACGGCCGCGAAGAAGGTGGGGGCGAGGCGGGTCTCGTCCGCCGGGGGCATCGCGAAGCTCTCCATCGTCGGCACGGGCATGCTGGGGATGCCGGGCATCGCGGGTCGTATGTTTCGCGCTCTCGCCGACGCCGACATCAACATCGAGATGATCAGCACGTCGGAGATCCGCATCACATGCCTGGTCGCCCGCGGCCAGGTCGAGAAAGGGGTCCGCGTTCTCCACAAGACGTTCGAGCTGGACCGCATCTAGCTGGGCCACATCTAGCCAGTGCCAGTCAACGTCGCGATCGTCGGCCCTGCGGGGTCGGGGAAGACCACGCTCTTCGACGCGCTCACCGCAGGGCGCGGCGCGGACGGCATTGGAATGGTCGACGTTCCCGATGAGCGCGTGCGGCGGCTGTCGGAGGCGGTACGGCCGGCGAAGACGACCGCCGCCCAGGTTCGAGTCGAGGACACGCCGCCTGGGAGCCGCGCCCAGCGAGTGGCTTTTGCGCGGCAGGCCGACGTTCTTGTCAAGGTCGCGCGATGCTTCGGACCTGATCCAGAACCTGCCGGCGAGATGGAAGAGTTCGCCCTCGACCTCGTCCTCGCGGACCTGGCGTCCGTTGAGCGACGGCTGGAGTCGGTTGCCAAGGAGGTACGCGCCGGAAAGAAGGCCGCGGCCGACGAGAGCGAAGTGTTAACGCTGGCGAAAGAGCACCTCGATGCAGGCAAGCCGTTGCGCACGCTCGCGCTCGAGTCCGAGCAGCGCCGGCTGCTGCAGGGGGTTTTTCCCGTCACGCTCAAGCCTGCCGTATACGTCGCCAACGTCGCTGAGGAGCTCTTACCCGGCGGTGGAGAGCCGGCGGCCAATGTGGCGGCGCTCGCGAAGACCGAGCCCGCGCCCACGATCGTGCTTTCGGCACGCCTGGAGGCCGAGCTGGGCGAGCTGGATGAGGCGGAACAGGCCGAGATGCGCGCGGGCTACGGCATCGATGAGTCTGGGCTCGGACGCATCGCCCGCGCGGTTTGGGAAGCCGGCGGGCTCATCACATTCTTCACCGCGGGTGAGCCTGAGGTGCGCGCATGGGCATGTGAACGCGATGCTCCGGCTGCCGTGGCCGCGGGCAAGATCCACAGCGACTTCGAGAAGCACTTCATCCGTGCCGAGGTGACCTCGGTCGACGAGCTGGTGGCGGCGGGGTCGATGGACGTATTGCGGTCCACCGGGAAGCTTCGGATCGAAGGTCGTGACTACCGGGTCAAGGATGGCGACGTCGTGTTTTTCCGGGTCGGGCGTTAGACGCTACCTAGAACAGGGACCTGCCGCCAAAGAATGTCGTCCACATCAGGTTGCCGAGAAAGACCAACACAGCCAGGACCAGGATCAGCAGCACGAATCGCATGTTCTGTCTAACGCATCGTAGCGGGGGCGCCTTGCGGCCTGCCCGCCGGCGCCATCTCCACTCCATCATTTAGATCGATGTCGGACCTTCGGTTCAGCGGAGCTCACGTTTGGGTCAGGGTCGAGGGAACGGACGCCGTTCTCGGGCTGAGCGACTACCTCCAGGACCAGATGGGGGAGATCACCACACTCGAGCTGCCAGACCTCGGCGACGTGATTCGGGCCCGACGGCGCATGGGCCACGTGGAGTCGGAGGAGGCGTCGTCGCCAATCGAAGCGCCGATCACAGGCGAGGTTCTCGACGTCAACGGCGAGGTCATCGAGAACCCCGATCTCGTCAACGGCGAGCCCTATGGCGCCGGTTGGCTGCTGCGGGTTCGGATCGATGACGCTGGTGAGCTGGACGATCTGATCAGCGAAGAGGAGTACGCAGACCTGACTACCGAGGTTTAGGTGCGCGGAAAGCTCTGGCGCGACGGGGAATTTCTGAAGCTCTGGGGCGGCCAGTCGATCAGCGAGCTCGGCAGCCAGATCAGCCAGCTGGCCTTGCCCACGGTTGCGATCCTCTTGCTTGGCGCCACCCCCTTCCAGGTCGGCCTGCTCACGGCGTTGGAGTTTCTCGCCTTTCCAACCCTCGGCCTGGTGGCCGGTGTGTATGCCGACAGGCTGCGCCGGCGGCCGATCATGATCGGCTGCGACCTGGCTCGGACGGTGGCGCTCGCCAGCGTACCCATCGCATTCGCATTCCATGCGCTCGCCATGCCGCAGCTGTACGTGGTGGCCCTGATCACCGGCGTGGGCACGGTCTTCTTTGACGTTGCTTACCAGTCGTATCTGCCCGCGCTCATCACGCGCTCGGACCTCGTGGAGGGCAACACCAAGCTGCAGGTCAGCGGCTCGGTTGCACAGATGGCCGGGCCGGCGCTGGCCGGGTTGCTCATCCAACTCGTCGGCCCTGCTCGGGCGGTGGCGGCCGACGCGGCTTCTTTCTTTGTGTCCGTGCTGTCTCTCGCCTGGATTCGCCGGCCGGAGCCCCCGCCAGAACCGGCTTCAGAGTCGGGTCGCCGCGGCTTTGGGTCGGAGATGTGGGAGGGTATCCGATTCGTCATCGGCAACCCTACGATCTGGAAGATCGCAGGCAGCACTTCGACGGCGAATCTCGGCTCCAACGTTTTCTTCGCAGTCTTCTTGATCTTTGCCTACCGGGTGCTGCACTTGAGCCCCGGGGTCGTGGGGCTCATCTTCGGTGCGGGCGCGGTGGGTGGGCTTCTCGGCGCTCTGAGCGCCTCGTGGATCGCCCGCAAGATCGGGCTTGGCCCGACACTGTTCGTAGCCCAGATCGTCTTCGGCCTCGGGGCTGCGCTGGTGCCTGTGGCCCAATTCGGATTCGCGGTGCCGCTGCTGCTGGCTTCGTCGTTCATCAGCAGCTTCGCCAATCCCGTCTACAACATCAACCAGGTGAGCCTCCGCCAGGCGATCACGCCCGATCGCGTTCAGGGGCGCATGAACGCCACGGTGCGAACGGTGATCTGGGGAACGATCCCGATCGGGGCTTTGATCGGGGGCACGATCGGCAACACATACGGCCTGCTGCCGGCCATGTACACCGGCATCGCGGTATCGATCATGGCCGGGATCTGGATTTTGCTCGGCCCGATCCGGCTGCGGGTTCAGCCGCAAGCGGCTTAGTGAATCCCGTAGGCCAGCCGGGTGTTCCTTCTCAGCAGCACGACCAGGACCGGGATGCCGACCAGGACCAATGACCACAGCGCCGACACGACCACAGCGGTGACCCAGCCCCAGGGCTTGCGTGCCTTCAGGCCGAAGTAGGCCGCGGAGTGCAGGGCGGCGGCGGTGCCCTCGATGAAGAAGACGATCGCCGCATCCAGCACGAGCAGCGTCGTCATGTCTCCCGTGAGGCCCGCTTGCCGGAGCGAGTCCTGAAGCTGCTCACGGCCTGCCGGCGCGGCGACGACGGCGGCGAACTGCACCAGTTCGATCAGCCAGAAGACGGCGCCGGCGGCGAACACAAAGGGGAGCCAGCGCAGGCTAAGCGCCGGCCCAGGCGGGGCAGAAGCCACCGCCTGGCCGCAAGTCGGACAGAATCGAAAGCCGGCTTGCAGCTCGGCCCCGCATCGAGCACAGCGCCTCACGACCATATCCTGGCCGGGCTCGGCCGGCAACATGTTAATGCTTGACAGTCACCATATTCGGGGTTATAACTGCCCACGGGACACAACATGTCGTAGCCCACATCTCAGAAGGTTGAGTCCCACGGCCCAACTCAGGCAGGCGGATAACCCCCATAGGTCGCTCCCTACAACCTAGCACCGGCTCCCCCACCGCCTGCCTGTTTCTTACCTCCCCACCACGTGGGGAGGCAGCCTCCCCACCGTGTGGGGAGGTCGGCCCCGCTCGCGCAGCGAGCGCGGCCGGGTGGGGAGCGCACTCCAGCGAGTTGACTGTTGGGAGGACCTAGACTTGGCCTTCAATGAGCCGAAGGCGAAAGAAGGGCCGGGGCGCCCGCTACCGGGCGCCGGTCAGGGTCGGCGGAACCGGCGCGGGCGGCGCCCAGACCGCGGTCAGCTCGCAGCGCTCGGTCTCCCAGGCGCGCGTGGGCGGCGACCAGGCGATGGTCCGGGCCGTCGAGATGTCGCTTGGCGCCCGGAATCAGATCACGAAAGGACGAGGCGGACGCATGATCGTCCAGTCGAACGACCCGGCCATACCGCTTGACCGCGTCCCGTACTTCACGAAGGACCTGGTGCGGCTGGCGGTCGTGGGCTCCGCGATGGTGGTGCTTCTCGGCGTAGGCGCTTTCGTCGTCCCCCAAATCGTGCGGTAGCAGTCTTTTTGGAGCGGCGTACTGGCGCTAAATCGTGGACATGTCGCGGGCCTGAAGACTAGAGTTTCCGGGCGCCATGACAATTCGAACCAGCGAATCCGGACAGCAGGCGCTCAAGCACACGCTGCGCAGGCGAAAGCTGACGCCGGGAGACCACAAGCACCCTGTCAACGTCCTCCATCACGAGGAAGCCACCTTCGGGGAGATGCTGGCCGATCGGATCGCCGCGGGCATCGGCTCGTGGAGATTCCTGATCATCCAGACAGCTGCGGTCATTTGCTGGGTCGCCTTCAACATCATCGGCTTCATCAAGCACTGGGATCCCTTCCCCTTCATCCTCTTGAACCTGCTGTTCAGCGTACAGGCCGCCTACACGGGTCCCGTTCTCCTGCTGGCCGGCAACCGCCAGTCGCAGAAAGACCGCCTCACGCTCGAGCACGCAGCTGAGGAGGCCGAGAAGGCTGATGACCAGAACGTGCAGATCCTGATCGCGATCAAGGAGAACACCGAGGTGACGGTCCAGATCCTCCAGCACGTCGAGTCACTCGTCTCCGATCACGTGGCCGCTGACGCCAGGAACATCTCCCAGCAGGGGGCATAGCCCGCTCGGCGGATACACTCAGTCGGTGCGCGTGATCCTGTTCACCGGCAAAGGCGGTGTGGGCAAGACCTCGGTCGCGGCTGCCACCGCCGTCCACTGCGCCCGAAGCGGATACCGCACCGTGGTCATGAGCACGGACCCGGCGCACTCACTCGGCGACTCTTTCGATGTGGAGCTCGGCTCAGACCTGACTCCCATCTCCAAGAACCTGTGGGCTCACGAGGTCTCCTCCCTCCATGAGATGCAGCGCCACTGGCAAAAGCTCCACGAGTACGCAGTGGAGGTTTTCTCCACCCAGGGTCTCGACGAGGTTGTGGCGGACGAGGTCGCGAACCCTCCCGGGATGGACGAGATCGCGTCGCTGATGTGGATCAAGCACTACGCGCAGCGCGATGAGCACGACGTGCTGATCGTGGACTGCGCCCCCACCGGGGAGACTCTGCAGCTGCTCACCTTCCCCGACGCCGCCAAGTGGTGGCTCGACAAGATCTATCCATGGGAGCGGCGCGCGATGAAGGTCGCCCGCCCGGTGCTGCAGCCGATGATGGGCATTCCGCTTCCCTCCGACGAGGTGTATGCGTCCCTGAAGGACCTGCTGCTGGACCTGGGTGGAATGCGTAACGTGCTGACCGACCCCACGACAACCACCGTCCGCATCGTCCTCAACCTGGAGAAGATGGTGGTCAAAGAGGCCAAGCGTGCCTTCAGCTACCTGAGCCTTTTCGGCTACGTCACAGACGCGGTGATTGTCAACAGGCTGCTGCCGGGCGAGCTTCACGACGAGCTGTTCAAGAAGTGGCAGCGGATTCACCAGCGCTACCAGGCCGAGGTCGAGCAGTCTTTTGCGGGGATTCCGATCTTAAACGTGCCGCTTTTCGACCGGGAGGTGGTCGGCGACAAGATGCTGCAGCGGATGGCTCGAGCGACCTACGGCGACCGCGATCCGGCTGAGCATTTCGCACACTCGAACCCGCAGCGAATCGACAAGGAGGGGACCGATTACGTTTTAGCGCTCAAGGTGCCGTTTGTCGACCGATCGGCCGTGGACCTGAGCCGGCACAACGGCGAGCTCTACGTGACCGTCGGCAACTACCGCCGCGAGATTTCGCTGCCTCGCGTCCTCGCCAAGAGGGAAACGGCGGGCGCAACCATCAAGGATGGAGAGCTGCGGGTGCGCTTTGCGCGGCCCACGCCCAAGAGCTCGTGAGCCGCGACGGCGAGCGGCTGATCGAGCTCATCAACGAGCTTGGATCGCGCGTCAGCCAGGTTCTGACCGACATGGTGCCGCCCAAGGCACAGGTGCACCTGCTCAACGCCCAGCGCGAGTTGATCACCGCGCTCATGCTCATCTACGAGCATCGAGTGACCGACGGCGCCTCGGGCCGGCCTCGCCGGCGGGCAGCCGCGCCGCACAAGGCCTCGCCGCGACGCCGACCTTCGCCCAGAGCGGGCAAAATCCCGATCGAGTGAGGACGCCTTGACCTCACTCGGCGCCTTCCTCCTGACGGCGCTGATGCTGGTTCCTGCCCTGCTCGTCGCGATCCCGGTCCACGAGATGGGGCACGCTGCGGCCGCCTATTTCCAGGGCGATCGCTCGGTACGCTATTTCGGTTACTTCTCCCTCGACCCGCGCCGGTTTCTCGAGGTCACGGGCGTGATCGCGGTCTTCATCGCCCTGGTCGGGTGGGGCAAGCGCGTTCCCGTGCAGCCCAACCGCATCAGCACCGCGCGACAGCGCCTCATACACCAGCTTGGTGGCCCAGCCGCGAATCTTGCCATCGCGATCGTGTTCGGCTTGATCCTCCGGGCCCTGGTTGGCGCCGGCATCCGGCCCGACCTGACGCTGTCGCCTTCTCTGCTCGCGTTCGCGGTCTACGCGATCGTCTTCCTGAACCTGTCCATGTTTGCGTTCCAGCTGCTCCCGATCCCGGGGCTCGACGGTTGGGATGTGATCGAGACCCTGTTTCGTTCTCGAAATCCCCGCTTCTTCTACAACGTGTCGGTACGCCGGCGTGAGATCTGGGTGGGGGCGATCCTTGTCGTTGTCATCGGCTCGTTCCTCGGCGTGCCTGTGCTCAGCGTTGTGATGTCGCCCCTCTACACGCCGGCGAGCCTAATCTCTGTAGGGCAATGCATCGGGTACGGAGTCCCAGGATTCAACCGCCTGTATCCCTGCCTGCTGTAGGCACGCTGGTCAACCAGCCGGACTATGCGGCGCTGGTCAAGGAGTTCGGGCGGGTCCGGGTCGTGGATGCGATTCGCGAGCAGATCGCGGCGGAGCGCCAGGGCGATGTCCTGAGCGATTCCGATCGCACCCAAAACGTCGCGCGCAAGCTTCGAGCGGAGTCCGCCCCGCGGCTGCGTCGCGTCATCAACGCCAGCGGCGTCATCCTGCACACGAACCTCGGTCGCGCCCCGCTTTCCCGCGCGGCCACCGACGCCCTCGCGGTCGCGGCCGCGTACACGAACCTGGAGCTGAACCTGGAGGCGGGCCGTCGCGGCGAGCGCGCAGACCTCCTGTCGGGGCCGCTCAAATCGCTGTTCGGCTGCGATGCCGCGCTCGTCGTCAACAACAACGCAGCCGCGGTGCTGCTCGTGTTGACTGCCCTGTGCAAGGGCCGGGAGGTGATCATCTCGCGAGGTCAGCTGGTCGAGATCGGTGGGTCGTTCCGCATGCCCGATGTGATGCGCGTCTCCGGCGCGCGGATGGTCGAGGTCGGCACCACGAATCGCACACGAGCCGCCGACTACGAGGGGGCGATCACGTCGCGGACAGGCGCGCTGCTGCGCGTCCACACCTCCAATTTCCGTGTCTCCGGGTTCACGGAGTCGGCCTCGCTCGGCGAGCTGGCGGACGTGGCGCGGCGCCACGAGCTGCTCCTCATCGACGATCTGGGCAGTGGTGCCACCGAATCGATTGCCGACGAGCCGACTGTCGCCGAGTCGCTCGAGCATTCTGACCTTGTCACCTTCTCGGGGGACAAGCTGATCGGGGGTCCGCAGGCGGGGATCGTGCTGGCTCGGGGCGAGAAGGGGGCGACGGCAATCCGCAAGCTCGCGCGGCATCCGCTGGCACGGGCCGTGCGCATCGACAAGCTGAGCCTTGCGGCCCTCGAAGCGACGCTCCTGCAGCGGCTCGCCGGCCGCCTTGACGAGATTCCGGTCGAGCGGATGCTGCGGGCCCCAATAGGCGAGATCCGCCGCCGGGCCGGAATGTGGTCGGTCAAGCTCGAGGAGCGCGGCGTCCACACGAAGCTCGTCTCCGGCCAGTCCGCGGTCGGTGGGGGCTCGCTGCCGGGACACGGCCTCCCGACGGTGCTGGTGGCGATCGACGGACGCGCATCGCGCCTGGCCGAGGCGCTTCGCCGGGGCGAGCCGCCGGTGATCGCGCGCATCGAGAACGACGCCTGCTCGCTCGATCCTCGAACGGTCTTGAAAGGCGAGGACGAGGACCTGATCGACGCCGTGGAGGCGGCGGCGAAGAGCCTCACGCGTTGATCGTCGGCACCGCGGGGCACATCGACCACGGCAAGTCAACGCTGGTCACCGCGCTTACCGGCATCGATCCCGACCGCCTGGCGGAGGAGAAGCGGCGGGGGATGACGATCGACCTTGGCTTCGCGCACATGCGGCTCCCCAGCGGCCGTCAGATCGGCATTGTGGACGTCCCTGGGCATGCCCGCTTCATCCGCAACATGCTGGCCGGCGCTCATGGGATCGATGCCGTGCTCCTGGTCATCGCTGCCGATGAAGGTGTGATGCCCCAGACCAGGGAGCACCTCGACATCGTCGACCTGCTGGAGGTGCGACGTGGCCTGGTGGTCCTGACCAAGGTCGACCTGGTCGATGCTGCTTGGCGCGAGCTGGTCGAGACGGAGGTGGCGACGACACTGACGGGAACTGCCCTCGAAGGTGCGGCGACGATTGGCGTCTCGGCGGTGACCGGAGCAGGGCTGCCCGACCTGGTCGCTGCGCTCGATGGGCTGCTGAACGACGTGGAGGCGCGCGCGGATCTCGGACGGCCGCGATTGCCGATCGACCGCGTGTTCACGATGAGCGGCTTCGGGACCGTGGTCACGGGGACGCTGGTGGACGGAGGGCTCGCGGTGGGCGACGAGCTCGAGGTCGTTCCAGGAGGTCGCGTCGTGCGCGTGCGCGGGCTGCAGCAGCACAACCAACCGGTCGACAGGGCGGAGCCGGGAAACCGGGTCGCCGCCAATCTCATCGGGATCGAGAAGAGTCAGCTCACGCGAGGCGACGTGCTGGCGCTGCTGCGAACCGTGCCCACCACAAACCGTGTCGACGCCCTTGTGCGTGTGGTCGAATCCGCCCCCCACGACCTTCGGCACGGCGCTGAGCTCCTCCTCCACACGAGCACGACCGAGGTCGCCTGCCGGGCCATCCTGCTCGAGGGCGACGCCATCCAGCCGGGACAGCAGGGCTGGGCCCAGCTGTATCTCGAGCGTCCGATCGCGGCCGCGGCCCAGGATCGTTTCGTTCTTCGCGTGCCGAGCCCTGCAGCGACGGTTGCAGGCGGCCGTTTCGCAGATGTCGCCCCGCGGAAGCATCCCCGCCACGACGTTGCAGCGCGCGAGTCGCTCGAGCGGCGCGCGGCCGGCAGCGTCCTCGAGGAGGAGCTGAAGAAGTACCCACGCGGAGTCACTGTCCAGGCTCTCCTCAAGGCGACCACCGTCTCGGGAGCCGACCTTTCGAAGCTGAGCGCTCGACGCCTGGGCGAGTGGCTCTTCGCGGAAGAGGCCTGGGGCGCGATTGCAGACCGAGCTCGCACAGAGCTCAGCGCCTACCACGCCGCGCATCCGCTTCGAAGCGGCATGGCGCGGGAGGAGCTGCGGAGCCGGCTCGGGTTACCTTCGGGGTCGTTTCCGGAGGTGGTTCGCGGCCTGGCCGAAGAGGGCCGGCTGGAGGAGCGGGACGGGGATTTGGCGCTGCCAGGGCATCGGGTCGAGATCCATACGGCGGACGGACCCGCCGCGCGGCTGCTGGAGGTGCTTGCCCGCCAGCCATTCGCGCCGCCCTCGCTGCCCGAGGCAATGAAGATGGCTGGCGCCGGCCCCGAGCTGGTGCGAGCGCTCGCTCAGCGCGGCGACATCGTGCGTGTGAGCGACGACACGGCGTTCACTCGCGACGGTTACGAGGGCGCGGTCGTCGCCGTCAAGGAGCTCATCGCGACCACGGGTTCGGTCAGCGTCGCTCAGCTGCGCGATCGGTTGAACGCCAGCCGCCGGCCGGTCCTGGCCCTCCTGGAGCATCTCGACGCGGCCAAGGTGACGCGCCGCGTCGGTGATGTGCGACTCCTCAGGTAACCTTCGGCCCAATGCGCATCGCCGATCTCCTTGGACGGGGCCGGCCCACGATCTCGTTCGAGTTCATGGCGCCTCGAGATGACACCGAGGTCGACGTGCTCGAGCGCACGATCGCCGCCCTGGCCGGGCACGCTCCGGACTGGGTGTCGGTGACGTATCGCCTGCGGACCGGTCAGAAGACCCTCGAGCTGGTGACCCGAATCAAGAGGCAATACCACATCGAGGCGATGGCGCACCTGACCTGCGCCAACACTCGCGATGAAACGCGCCGGATCCTGAACTGGATGGAGAGGGAGGGCGTCGCCAACGTGCTGGCGCTGCGTGGCGACCCTGCGACCGAGGGTGAGCCGTTCCAACCCATCGACTCCGGACTCGCGCACGGAAGCGACCTGGTGGCATTCGTTCGGCAGAGCGGTTATAGGCTGGGGATCGGCGCCGCCTGCAGCGCCGAGAAGCATCCTGAGAGTCCCGACCTCGAGCATGAGTTTCGATACATGAAGCTCAAAGTGGACGCGGGTGCGCACTTTCTGATCACGCAGCTCTTCTTCGACAACCGCCACTATTTCGAGCTCGTGGCGCGGGCAAAAGCTGCGGGCATCCTTGTGCCCATCGTCCCCGGGCTGATGCCCGTCCCCAGCCGGCGTTCGCTGAATTACATGACAGGGATGTCTGGCGCGACGGTTCCGGTGGCGCTCCAGCGCCAGATCGATGAGCAGCCCGACGACGAAGCGATTCGCAAAGTCGGCGTGCAGCACTGCATCGCCCAGTGCGCGGAGCTGCTCTCTGCGGGCGTTCCGGGCCTGCACTTCTACACGTTCAACCGCGCGCGAGCTCCGATCGAGATCCTATCCGCCTTGCGCGGCCAGCAGCTTCTCGCGTCATAGCTCGCTAACCTAAGCGCGCGATGCTGGCGGGAATCGACCTCGGCGGGACGCAGGTGCGCGTGGCTCTGGCGCGCTCGGACGGAAACCTGCTCACGAGCATCAAGACCAAGACCGCGCTGCTGAAGAGCCCTCAGGGAATGGTGGACTGGGCGGCGGGGGAGATCGAGCGCAATCGCGGAAGGCAGAAGGTTCGCAGCATCACCATCGCTGCGCCCGGCCCGATCGATGTCATGCGGGGCGTGCTCGTCAACCCACCCAACCTTCCATGGCAGAACGTCCCGCTGGCCGCGATGCTCAGCCGCGCCACCGGCGCCAAGGTGCAGCTGGCCAACGATGCCGACATGGCGGGGCTGGGAGAGTTCCACCGCGGCGCGGGCCGGGGCACTCGCAACATGGTCTACATCACCTGGTCCACGGGGGTGGGCGGTGGCTTGATCATCGACGGCAAGCTCCACCGCGGCGGGCATGGAACCGCGGGCGAGATCGGCCACATGATCATCGACCCCAACGGCCCGCTCGACAACTGCGGCCAGCGCGGCTGCCTCGAAGCCTTCATCGGGGGCGCGAACCTCGCGCGGGAGACCGGGCATACGGCGGCCGAGCTGTTCGACGCGGCGGCGCGCGGTGACCGGCATGCGCACATGGTGGTGGAGCGTGCCGCGCGCTACATGGGCATGGCGCTGATCAGCCTGACCAACCTGCTCGACCCCGAGATGTTCGTCATCGGTGGCGGCGTTTCCCATTCCTGGAAGCTGGTGCAGCCAACCATGGTCGAGGTGTTGCGCTCGTCGCCATTCATCAAACCGGCCCGCCGGCCGCTGGTGCGGCGCGCCCGCCTGGGTGACCGTGCCGGCCAGGTCGGAGCCGTGGAATGGGCGAGGATCAACCAGTAGAAGAGGGGGAGCTGCTGCGGCTCCTGAAGCAGGCCGCCTCGGAGGTCGGCGCGCGCGCCTGGATCGTCGGCGGTTACGTGCGCGATCGGCTGCTTGGACGCCCCCAGCCCGACCTCGACATCGTGGTCGAAGACGGCCGAGCGCTTGAGCTGGCCGAGCGGTTCGCCAGGCTGGCCGGCGCGGGTGCGCCCGTGATCTTCGAGCGCTTCGGCACGGCGCAGGTGGCTCTGCACGGCCATCAGGTTGAGTTCGTCTCCGCGCGCGCCGAGTCATATCTCTCCGAGTCGCGAAAGCCGGACGTGCGCCCGGCCACCCTCGAGGAGGACCTTCGGCGCCGCGATTTCACGGTCAACACCCTCCTCATGGACTTCGACGGCAAGATCCACGATCGCCTCGGACAGGGACGGGCCGATCTCGCCGCTGGAGTTTTGCGGACACCAGCCGACCCGATGCAGACGTTCAGCGACGATCCGCTCCGCATGCTGCGGGGCATCCGCTTTGCCGCCCAGCTCGGCTTCGAGCTGGCTCCGGATCTCTTGCCGGCGATGCGCGAGATGAGAGACCGCCTCGCACCGCCCGTCGTGTCGGCCGAGCGGGTGTCGGACGAGCTGCGCAAGATGCTGACCTCGGAGCGGCCGCAGGTGGCGATCGAGCTGTTGGACAGCGGCGGCCTGCTGGAGGCCGTGCTCCCGGAGCTGGCGGCGTGCAAGGGGGTCCAGCAGGGCGGCTATCACACGCACGACGTCTACGGGCACACGTTGCTGGCGGTGTCCATGACCCCGCCAGACCCGGTGGTGCGTTTTGCTGCGCTCCTTCACGACGTGGGCAAGCCGCGCACCGCGGCCCCCGACGGGTCGTTCGTCGGACATGAGGTCGTCGGCGCCGAGATGGCCAAAGCGGTCCTGGAGCGGCTGAGGTTTGCGCAGAAAGAGATCGAGGCCGTGGTCACCCTGATCCGCCTGCACCTGCGCCCCGTGTACTACGGCCCGGAGTGGTCTGATGGCGCTGTTCGCCGTCTGGCGCGGGAGGCGGGCCCTCACCTCGACCGGCTGCTTGCCCTCGCCCGCGCCGACCTCAGAGCCTCGGCGTATCCCCATCCAGAAAAGATCGACGAGCTGCAGGCCAGGCTGGAGCGCGTCCTGGCAGAGCGACCTTCTCGCATGGCGGCGCCGGTGGACGGCGAGGACATCATGCGGATCCGGGGCATCCCGCCCGGGCCCGAGGTCGGCAGGATGAAGGACAGGCTGAACGAGCTGGTGATAGACGGCGTGATCCCGCCTACGCGCGAAGCGGTCATGGCCTACCTGGAGGCGCACCCAGAGCTCTGATGCCGGCACCGGCCGGTTTGCCGGTATCCTCGATAGCATTGGGCAGAGGGGTTGGGGCATAAGGGAGGCGGCATGACCGAGACAAGCGTGGAAACACTGGCTCCGGCGACCAACGGGGAAAACGAACCCCGCGCGTCAGAGTCCAAATCGACCGTGCTGGCGCGCGACGACTCGCTCACCGGCAAGCTTCAGGTGAAAGGCGGCGGCCAGCTCTTGGGCAAGTTCAACGGCCAGGTCGAGTGCGACGGCGATCTCCTGATCGGGCCGGAAGCCCACGTAGAGGGAGACATCCGGAGCGAGCGGGTCACGATCGCGGGTTTCGTCCGCGGCAACATCACCGCCACCAGCCGGCTGAAGATCGCGAGCACGGGGCGGCTCGAGGGCGACGCCAGGGTCGGGGCGCTGGTGGTTCTCGAAGGTGGGGTTCACCTTGGCGTGATCAGGGTGCATCCCGAGGGCGTTCCGGAAGCCAAGGACACCGCGATCATCGACTCGACCGCTCGACCGGCGGTGATGACTTTGAGGACGCTTCCTAACCAAGTCGGCCGGGTGAGAAAGTTCTGGGGTGAGTTCTTCTAGGCAAGGATCCGGGAAGCGAGCCCGCGCTCAAGCCAAACCGGCCAAAGCACCGGCCAAACGCACGGTGCGCAGCGCACTGAGCCCTCCGCCGAGAACTCCGCCACCGGCGCCGCCCCGGCCCAAGCCGGGCATCCGGCTCCCAGGACCGGGCTCTTCGAGGCTGACGATCAAGCCCGGGCCGCCTGGGGCGCCCCGCCCTCAGCTGATGCTCTCCACCAAGCCCCGGCCGGGCGGTCCGCGCCGGCTGAGCGAGGTCGAGCTCGACGAGGACGAGGTGTTGATCGACGCCTTCGACGCCACCCTCGATGGGGTCAAAGTTCGGATCACAGCCGTCCTGGAACGGACATGCGTGTACGTCGACAGGACCGGCGATCGCCGCCTCGCGCGCAAGAAAGATCTGTGGGTGGAGGCGGACAAGCTCCCAATTCGGCGCCGCGGTCTCGGCTAAGCTACCGGCCGCGATGCGAAGCGTGAGGGAAGCGTGATCGAGCCGAAGATCAACCGCAACCTGGCCCTCGAGCTGCTGCGTGTGACCGAGGCCGGAGCCCTGGCGGCGGCCCCGCTTCAGGGAAGGGGCGACAAGGACGCAGCCGACGCGAGGGCGGTGGAAGCCATGCGCAGCGCCCTGGCGGTGGTCGACATGAAGGGCACGGTCGTCATCGGCGAGGGCGAGAAGGACGAGGCGCCGATGCTCTACTTCGGCGAGCAGATCGGCAACGGTCTCGAGCCGGAGGTCGACGTTGCGATCGATCCGATCGAGGGTACGAGCCTCACAGCTTCAGGCCTGCCCGGCGCGATCTCCGTTGTCGCGCTGGCCGAACGCGGCTCGATGTTCACCACCCATGTGCCTTACATGGAAAAGCTGGTCGTGGGCCGCCGGGCCCGTGGCGTCATCGACCTCGAGATGCCTGTGGAGTGGAACCTCCGCCGGATCGCGAAGGCCGAGGGCCTGCCCCCGCAGGAGCTCACCGTCATCGTCCTCGAGCGCGAGCGCAACCAGGACATCGTGGCCCAGATTCGAGATGTCGGCGCCCGCATCAAGCTCATCACCGCCGGCGACGTGGCGGGCGCCCTCGAGGCGGCGCTCGAGACCCGATCGGGCATCCACTGCATGATGGGCTCTGGTGGGGCGACCGAGGGCGTACTCGCCGCATGCGCGATCAAGACCATCGGTGGGGACATGCAGGCCAAGCTCTACTTCCGCAATGGGGACGAGCGAGCCACTGCGATCAAGGAGGGCCACGACCCAGACATGGTGCTTTCCCTCGACGACCTGTGCTCGGGTGAGGACATCTTCTTCGCCGCCACGGGAATCACCTCTGGCGAGCTCCTGAAGGGCGTTCGCTACGAGGACGTATACGCGTTCACACAATCGATGGTTTTGCGCTCCGCATCAGGCACCATGCGCATCGTGGACGCCTATCACCCGATCGACAAGCTGAGAGACAAGGGCCTGCTGCCGGAGCAGGTCGCGGCAAACTGAGCGCCACCGAGGCGGGGCAGTTCCTCGCCGCAGCGGGCAAGTCTTTCGCCAAGCCGCAGTGGGAGTGGATTGCCACCGCGCGCACCCTCACGCGCCAGCGTCCGTCGACAGCGGAGGTGGAGAAGGTGCTGGATGGCCTCCTGTCGGGGGCGGATCAGTCAATGGTCAACGCGTTTACGAGCGGATTCCGAGTTGCGCAGATCAAGGGTGCGATCAGCCAGCATGTACCGGAGCCGGTGACCGCGATAGCGCTCGAGTCTGCGCAGGTCGTCGCCCTGGCGATCCTGGTTCGGGAGCAGATGGACCCGGCCCAGTTTGCCGCCGTTTACAGGCCGTTCGCGACAGTGCTGCCAGGACCTGGATATAAGCCTCCTCCATCCGTCGACCGCCAGATCGCGGCGTTTCTCGCTCGGCTGCCGACCCTGTCAGGCCCTATCGAAGCCGAAGTGTCGGCGGTGGCGAAGGTGCTGAGCGAACTGCCCAAACCTGCCGGCTCCGCGGGCGCCGCGGCCGCACCGTTTGCCCCGCCGCCACCGCTCGACCCTGCCGGGCATTACACGACGGCCTGGAAGACGGTGATCGATACCGCTCACAAGGCCGGCCGCACGATGGCCTTCCGCGCAGCGCAGGACGGCGCAGAGATGGCTGCACCCCACGACGGCTCCGGGATCGTCGGCTACGCGGGAGTCGCCGCGGGCGGGATCTTCATGCGCGACCTTCTGCCGATCGAGCAGGTGCTGCTGCTCTATGAGCCGTTCGCGGCGGCGTTCCCATACGAGTCGCTGCAGTAGCGCGTTATCAGCGGAAACCGAATTCCGCGCTTTTGGAGCCAAACGTGTGAAATGCGCCCCACCTGAATACGCACTTTTGGCGCCAAACGTGCGAAATACGCTTGGTGGGCCGACACTCAATTCTGCGCTTCCGTGCGGGGAGAACCAACCCCTTGACACCCGTCCGCGATCCGAGCAAGCTGGACTCAATTCGTTCGCCGTCGGGTCCATCGACAGCTCACGCAAAGGTTGGCCTCCACAAGTAGGCAACGGCCGTAAAGCGGCGCAGAAACCAAAAGCGTGTCACCCGATGGAAACCGGCCGAGGCGGTGTCCGCTGCAGGCGCCGCCTCGCTTTTTGTGTCTGAGCCGGCGCGTGCTGCATGCCCTTTAGCTACATTCGCGTCCGTGGTCGGGACGAAGTCACTCGTGTCGGCGCTGGAAAACCGCCGCTTTCGAACCGTGCTGCTGGTCATGGCGGGGGTGCCGATCGCCGGCGCATACCTGTGGCGGACGCTGCTCCTTCCGATCATCGCCGGGGCCCTGCCCGCCGACTTCAGCGCCAACTACATGTCCGCGGCCGCCAAGATCGCCGCAGGTCACGACCCGTACGACCTGTGCGTCATCCAGGGCTGCGCGCAGACGCCGGGAACGTTCACGCCGCTTCCGCTCGCGGGCGCGCAGTACGTGACTCCGCCCCCCGTGGCGTGGATGCTCCAACCGTTGGTGGGCGCGGATTCGCGCATCCAGCTGGCGGTCGTGATCGGCGTGCTGCAGCTATCGCTGCTGGTGTTCATCTGGTGCTCGCTGCGCGCGCTCCAGGTCCGCAGCTGGCAGCTTGGTCTCCTGCTGGTGCTGGTGGCGATCGCGTTCGAGCCGGTGGCCGGCAACTTCGACGAGGGCCAGGTGAATCTGGTCCTCCTCGCTCTCGGAGGCGTCTGGCTGCTGGCGTGGGTGCTGGGCGACCGCTGGTGGGGTGGCGCTGCACTCGGGGCGGCTGTCGCCATCAAGCTGCTGCAGGCACCACTCGGGCTGCTGCTGTTGTGGGGCCGGCGATGGTGGATGGTGGCCGCGGCAGCGGTGACCGGGGCCGTGATCTGGCTGCTCGCTGTGCCGCAGTACCTGCCCGAGTACCTGCTCAAGGTGGCCCCGGTGCTGGCTGCCGGCACCGGGCTGTTCGAGAACCACTCGCCGGGGGGAACGGTGGCGCGCCTGCTGGATCCGGGCACATTCCTGGGTGTGGTCCGCAATACCAGCCCCGCGGCGCGGGTGATCACGACGGTCATCGCCCTGGGTGTGCTCGCCATCACCTTCTGGGTCCTGCGAACACCTCGATCAGACCGGACCGGGCGCGCGCTGGAGGCTGGCGCGATGGTGGCGGCCGGCCCGCTCATCGCCAGCTATTCGTGGGGCACGCACCTTGTGCTTCTGCTGCTGCCCATGTTCGTGCTGGTGGCATGGGCGGTTCGCCGGCGGAACTGGACCGTGCTTGGACTGGTGGCCGCGGGCTGGGTCCTGATTGGGCCCGCGCACAACTGGTTCCAGACGCTGCTGGTCTCGGGCTACCCGAACATGCTCGTGCTGCGTCTCATGGCGGAGTTTGGCGTGATCGGTATCACTGCGATCTGGATAGCGACCCTGCTCGCTGTGAGGCGTGAGACCTCAGCGCACCGACTTGATGCGGCTCACGAAAACCGTTCCCAGGATGAAGAACACGATCGCGCTCGCGAACACAGCCCGGTAGCCGGAGTTGGGCGATAGCGAGTTGAAGTAATCCAGCAGATAGCCTCCGATCGCGGGGGCGATGGTCTGCGGGAGCGTCTGGGCGACATGGAACAGGCCCATGTCCTTGGCCGACTTCGAGCGGTCCGGGAGTGTGTCACACGCGAGGGCCCAATCGACCGCGTAGTACAGGCCGTAACCCAGCCCGTAAACGACCCCGAGGACGATCACAAGCGGAATGAGCGGCGGATAGAGGACGATGAAGACCACGGCGACGATGCTCTGGGCGGCGCCGCTCAGGTAGACGAAAATCTTGCGGCCCAGGCGGTCCGAGATCATCCCACCTGTGATCCCAAACGGGATCGCGGCCACGAACACGATCCCAAGCCAGTTCGACGTGAACTGGTCGGCGTTGTCGACCTTCACGATGTCGTGGAAGAACGGGGAAAGGTAGTAAGCCACGATCGTGATGGCGGCGGTGACCATGAGGCGGGTGAAGATCACCCAGCCGAAGTCGCCGGTCCAGATCGGCGCGATGAACCTTCGCACCGCCTCCAGCATCGGAATGCTCGGCCCACGCTCGACGCGCGTCATGCCCTCCCCGCGCGAGGCGATCAGTGCCGGGATCATGGTGAGCACGGTTATCAGGCCGATCACCGCGTAAGCCCACGTGAGCTGGTGGGCTCCCGCTAGAACTGATGTGGTGAGAACGCCGGCCAGCCCACCGCCCTGGTTCATCGCCGCTAGAAAGCCGCTGGCCTTGCCGAACTCGTGGTTCGGCACAACGTCTGGGATCACGCCGGCGTAAGCGGCGCCGGCGGCGTTGGCGAAGAACTGGATCCACAGGTATCCGACGAAGAGTTGAGCGTAGCTGTGGGCGGTCATCATGATCCCAAGCCCGACCAGGTTCAGGATCGTGCCGGCGAAGATGATCGGCCGACGTCGTCCCCACGGCGTGTAGAGGTAGTCCGACAGGTAGCCCACGAGCGGTGGCACGGCGACCGCGAAGATGGCGCCGACGCCGACCATGTTTCCCAGGGCGGAGCCGTAGTGCTCGTGAGGGACCAGGCCGCGGAGCTGGCTCTGAATGAGCACGAAGCCAATTGGCAGCCAGTGGAAGTTGAAGCCGAACCACAGGCTCGCGAGCGCCGCGTGCTTTAGGTTCCCAAAACGAGCCTGCGGCGCCGCGGCCGTCACTGCCGACATCTGGGAAAGGCTAAGTTAAGTAGGTTCCTCCTGCCGACCGAAAAGCGGTAGGCTTTGTCGGCCCCCATGCATCCTGTCCTTTCGCGCGCCAAAGAGGTTTTGATCGAGGTGCCACGGCACGGAAAGCTCGC
>DASXTG010000030.1:0-4477 GCA_036505515.1 Candidatus Dormiibacterota bacterium
CGGAGGGCACCCCGCCGCTGGAGTGGGCCGAACGGTTGTACGACGTCCGCCGCTGGACGGTCATGCCGCGCGGCGGGCATTTCATGGCGGCTGAGGAGCCTGAGCTCCTCGCTGGAGACATTGCCGCATTCTTCAGCGGCATGTGACCGTAAGGCGATTGGCCCGATCGCGATGGAAGCCGGTGCGGCTCACCGGCAGCACCGACGATCCACAGGATCAGGCGCTGTGCCTCAAACCAGAAAATTTAGCGACGCTAGATCAGGCAATGTGCGCCGGGCTGCACAGTTTCGACCCCGGTGTCATGGTCGCCGCACAACGAATGATCGCGATCCGTCAGAAAATCACGCTCAACGCACATCGCTTGATCGTTCCGGCAAGGTGCGGCTCAAAATGGATCGTGGGATGAATGCAATTCGCGCGCGCGATGCTCAAAGAAGGCCGGACGATTCGCTTTGCCGTTCTCGAGCTGGCCGGAGGTCGGGTCAGTGGTTTCGTAAAGAGCAAGTGGCGGCCGAGCGGAAGGCATCAGGACGGCGCCGTCGACTCCGGCATAGCCTCCAGGCGCTCGTGGGCGGCGATACGCCAGACCGAGCCTCGATGCTTGTACGTCCGTCGCAGCCCGTGCTCCTCGAGCACCGCGCGCATCGCCTCGGGCGGATGGGAGTACCCGCGGAAACTGCTACGCGCGAGACGCATGACGAGGTTGAAGCAGACGTAGAAAGCGCGGACACCGATGTTGTGTGGCGGATAGCTGAAGACGAGTACCTGCCGTGCATGATCGGCGGCTGCCGACAGCAGCTGGCGATAGTCGCCATAGCAGCAGACGACGCGATGCAGGACGACGACGTCTGCCGGCTCGACGGACGCTGGATCCTCGGCAATGTCGTGGAGCCGGCGGTCAATACGCTCGGCGACCCCGGCCTCGAGGGAGAGCGCGCGGGCGTCGTCCTCGTATGTGGCGGAGAGCTCGAGGTTGGTGGCGCGGGAGGCGCCCGCACGGAGCAGCTCGATCTGGATCTCACCGACCCCACCACCGATCTCCACGATCGTCGAGCCATCGATGCCGCAATCGCGGAGGAAATCCACCATCCGGCGGGAGGTCTTGTCGAGCCCACGTTTGCGGTACCTCGCGGCCAACCGGGAGGCGAAGGATCTGCTGAAGAACCTTTCGTAGTCCCGCCGACAACACCCAGGCATAGCCCCGGAGGCTAGCGCGCCCAGTCAGCCGGGCCGAGTCAGGTCCGTCTATCGGGGTAGCCCATCACCTGTGAGAATCACCGACACGAGCGATCTGTGGTGGAAGACGGCCGTCATCTACTGCCTGGACCTCGAGACCTACCTCGATTGGAACGGCGACGGCGTGGGCGACATGGCCGGCTTCGCACGCCGGATCGACTATCTCGCCGAGCTCGGGATCACCTGCCTTTGGCTGATGCCGTTCTATCCCACCCCAGACCGCGATGACGGATACGACATCACCGACTTCTATGGGGTGGACCACAGGCTTGGCAACCACGGCGACTTTGTGGAGCTCGTGCGGACTGCGCGCGATCGCGGCATCCGCGTCATCGCCGACCTGGTTGTGAACCACACGTCGGACCGCCATCCGTGGTTCCAGTCAGCACGGGCGAGCAAGGACTCGCCCTATCGCGACTTCTACGTCTGGCGCAGCGATCCGCCGCCTGACACGTCCAAAGAGACCGTCTTCCCCGACAAGGAGAAGAGCATCTGGGAGTACGACGAGAAGACCGGCGAGTACTACCTGCATCGGTTCTACAAGCATCAGCCCGACCTGAACATCGCCAACCCGGCCGTCCGGGACGAGATCGCAAAGGTGATGGGCTTCTGGTTGGAGCTTGGACTATCGGGGTTCAGGATCGATGCGGTGCCGTTCCTGCTCGAAACGACGGGAGCGCCCGAGCGTGAGGCAGAGGCATTCGGCGACCCGCACGAATACCTGCGGGCTCTGCGGTCCTTCGCCGGTCGCCGGGTGGGGGATTCCATGCTCCTTGGTGAAGTCAATTTGCCCTATAAGGACCAAATCGTATTCTTCGGCGACGAGGAGGGCGGGGAGCTGACCATGCAGTTTGACTTCATCGGCATGCAGCACCTTTACCTGTCGCTCGCCCGGCAGGATGCGCGACCGCTCGCCCAGATCCTGTCGGCGCGGCCGAAGCCGCCTCCTGATAGCCAGTGGGCGACCTTCGTCCGCAACCACGACGAACTGACTCTCGACAAGCTCAGCGAGGAGGAGCGGCAGGAGGTCTTCGCCGCCTTCGGGCCGGAGGAGCGGATGCAGGTGTACGGGAGGGGTCTGATCCGGCGGCTACCCCCGATGCTCGACGGTGATCCGCAACGCATACGCATGGTGTACAGCCTGCTGTTCTCGCTCCCGGGGACGCCTGTCCTGTTCTACGGCGAGGAGATCGGGCTGGGCGAAAACCTAGAGGCGGGGGAGCGTATGGCCGTGCGACCGCCGATGCAATGGGATGGCAGTCCCCACGGCGGGTTCTCGACCGCGGAACCGGCGCGCCACCTCTCCGGGGTAGTCGAAGGGCGATTCGGTCCTGAGCATGTCAACGTCGACGACCAGCGACGCGACCCGGACTCCTTGCTCAACTTCACATCGATGCTGATCCGTCGCTATCGCGAGAGCCCGGAGCTGGGCTGGGCCGACTTCTCCGTCCTCGAGCAGCCGCACAGTGCCGTCCTCGCGCATCGGTGTACGTGGGATGACGGCAGCATGGTCGCCATACACAACCTCGGGCCCGAGCGAAGAAAGGTCCCGATCAAGCTCGACGACTGCGACGACCGTTGCCGGCTCATGGATCTGCTCAGGGGAGGCACCACCCCCCTTGACCGGTCGGGCAAGGCCGATCTCGACCTCGACGGGTATGGCTACCGGTGGCTGCGGATCATCAAGCCAGGCGATCGCCGCCTCATCTGAACTATCAACAGAACACCTAGGTGAGTCGGCGTGCCTACCCACCGACGCGAGCGCTGCGACGCTCGAGGAACACCACATCGCGCCACCGTCCGTGGTGATGTCCGATTCGTTCGCGGATGCCAACAACACGGAAGCCCGCCCGCTCGTGAAGGGCGAGACTCGCGGTGTTCTCGGGGAGGATCCCAGCCTGGAGTGTCCAGATTCCGGCAGCTTCCGACGAGTCGATGACCGTATGAAGGAGCGCCGTGCCGATGCCCCGGCCCCGCGCCCGCTTACCGATGAAGATGGACAGCTCGGCGACACCGGCATAAACCAATCGGCTAGAGACCGGCGCGAGTGCGACCCATCCGATGAGCCGACCAGCCGCTTCGACGCACACATACCGATGGTCGGGAAGATGAGCGGCATCCCAGCGCTCCCAGGTGGGCGCCAAGGTCTCGAAACTGGCGTTGCCGGTGTCCAGGCCATCCTGATAGATCCCGAGAACCTGCTCTGCGTCCTCTGGCCGCATCCGTCTGATGACCGTGCCCTCGGGAGTGGCTGGTTCGATGGCTGGCACGGACACGGCTCGACGCCTCCTCCTCATATCTCACGGCAGGCGAGCATTCTCCAGCGTTTTCGCACCTGATCGCTGGACCATGACACCGGGCTGGGCCGGCGCACGGCCGCGGACTCGCCTCGCCGTAAAGCGTTCGACAAGACAGCTCCCGTCTGTACACGCTTGCCGACAACCCGACCTGCCCACAGCCGAGGCCGCCATGCGCCAGCAGATCCATTTCAGTTTCCGCGGGATGGCGCCGGTCAGTGGTGGCAGAACCAGGTGGGCGTGGCGCCGCCGGATCCGGGAGGCGGCCCTGGCGGCTCACTCGAGCACGGTCACGTCATCTTCCGCGACCTTCGAGGTGCGTCTGGTCTTCCACCTGGCGCCGTGGCGCCTGTTCAGGATCGACCTCGACCGCCTGACGACACCCGTGCTCGACACCCTCTTCGCGTCCCGCGACCCGCGAGCCGATCGCGCACTGACCGGCGTGTTGTTCCCTTCCGTCGACGATGCCGCGGTCACCTCGCTCGAAGCTCAAAAGGTCGCGGCAGCGGACGCGGACCATGAAGGCGTTGACGTCGTGGTCATCTGGCAAGAAGCCACCGGTCATCGGGACGGACTCGCCTAGGCGTCCGCCAGCCCGCCCTCATTCAGCATCGGCAACCGTTGCAGTTGCCACGCGTCCTTCGCAACTCTGCAACACAACTGCTGCAGATCTGCTACGTTATCGATTCACCATAAACCGAGGAGCGAGGGTGGACGAGGGCCTGCGAGAAGCCACCATCGCCGTCCTCCGAGAGCGCGGCTGGGATGGGCTGACGCTCGAACGTGTGGCCGAGGTGGCAGGGCGAGCCCGGTCCACGCTCTGGCGCCAGCAGATCACCCGTGAGTCACTGATTGTGGGCTTGCTCAGTGATCTTGCGGAGGACTACAGGAAGGCGATGTACCCCGTGCTCACAGCGCCGGGGAGCGGCCGGGATCGGCTCGGG
>DASXTG010000031.1:0-2543 GCA_036505515.1 Candidatus Dormiibacterota bacterium
AGCCTGAGATGTAGAGCACCCTGAGCTCGGGCCGCGCGGCCACCAGGGACTCGGCCAGCGCCCGGCCGTGCATCCCCGGCATCACGACATCGGTCAGGAGCAGGTGAATGGGTTCGGGATGGCGGTGGGCGATCTCGATCGCTTCGTCGGCACCGGCGGCCTCGATCACCCGATAGCCGTGTTCCTCGAGAATCTCGCGAGCGATGGCCCGCAGGGAACCCTCGTCCTCGACGAGCAGGATCGTCTCCCACCCTCTCGAGGGCAGCGGCGTTTCCTGAGTCTCCGGCGCCACGGCGGGTTCGTCGATACGCGGCAGATAGATCTTGAACGTGGTGCCTCGTCCCACTTCGCTGTACACCCAGACATGGCCACCGGCCTGCTTCACGATGCCGTACACCATGGCCAGGCCCAGGCCGGTGCCCTTTCCCGACTCCTTTGTCGTAAAGAAAGGCTCGAAGATCTTGGACAGGATCTCCTTCTCGATCCCGCAGCCGTTGTCGCTGACGGCCAGCATCACGTATCGGCCCGGCGCAATGGGCTCGTGTTGCGCGGCATGACCCGCGTCCAGCTCGGCGTTTGCCGTCTCGATGCGTAGCCGTCCACCGTCGGGCATGGCGTCCCTGGCGTTCAAGCAGAGGTTCATCACCACCTGCTCCAACTGCCCCGGGTCGGCCTTCACCTGGCCGAGGTCCGCGCCGGGAACGATCGCGAGGTCGACGTCTTCGCCGATCAGGCGTCCCAGCATCTTCTCCAGGTCCGACAAGACGGCGTTGAGGTCCAGCACCTTCGGGTCCACGATCTGCTTCCGGCTGAAGGCAAGGAGTTGGCGGGTGAGACCGGTGGCTCGTTGCGTGGCCTTCAGGATCTGGTCGAGCTTGCCCCGTTGTGCCGCGCTCGCGTGGCGCATCAGAAGCTCGGTGTAGCCCAGGATGACGCCCAGCTCGTTGTTGAAATCGTGGGCCACACCCCCCGCCAGACGGCCGACCGCCTCCATCTTCTGGGACTGTCGCAGCTGTTCCTCCATGCGCTTGCGTTCGCTGGCGTCGCGGACCAGGGCCAGTATCCTGCCATCAGCCATCACCGTGGCCAGTACGTCGGCGTCGAACACGGAGCCATCCTTGCGCCGGTACTGCCATTCGTGGCGGTGTTCGACGCCCAGATTGATTTCAGTCAAGGCCGAGTCGATGCGCGAGAGCTCCTTCGGGGCGAGGATGTCCGCGGACTTCATCCCGATGAGTTCGTCGCGGGAGTATCCGAGCATGCGCAGGCCGGTGGGATTGACGTCGACATATGTGCCTTCGGAGTCGGCAAGAAGGATCCCGTCGGGGGCGCTTTCGAAGAGACTCCGATAGCGCCCCTCGCTCTCGCGCAGGGCCTGCTCCGTCTGTTTCAGCTCGGTGATGTCCTGGGCGCTCCCGACGACTCGCAGCAACTCACCGCCCGGCCCATGGACGGGGAACGCGCGGTCGTGGATCCAGCGCACCGAGCCGTCGGGTCTCACGATCCTGTAGACCTCGTCGTACTCGCCGCTCGCCTGGCTGGCCGTCCGGGCGAGGACGCCCTCCCGGTCATCGGGGTGGATGGCTTCGACGAACGACAGCGGGTTCTCGTACAGGCTGACGCAAGTGCGGCCCCAGATCTCTTCGTACGCGGGGCTGACGTAGAGCATCCGGGTTTTCGCCGGATCCGTGACCCAGAAGACCTCGCGGATCTTCTCCGCGATCTCGCGAAAGCGCGCCTCGCTCTCCTGCAGCGCCTGCTCGGCCTCCTTGCGCGCGGCGACGTTCATCATGATGCCGACCAGCTCCGGTCGTCCGGGTGTATGTGCTCCTTCCAGAACTCCGGCTGTTGCGCCGCCTCGCGCAGCTCCCGCTCCACGCTTCCGCGCGGCGGCGTCGAGGTGCGTCGAGCAGCCAACTAGATACCCACTCGAGGTGCCTCCGTGTGGCAAATCATGGTGTAGATACGCGCGGGGCGGCGCCGTGGGGGGGAAAGCCGAGCCAGGTGGAAACGCCATCGCGCTTCCAGCGCCGCCGGCCATGGCGACCACGTGAAGCGTATCACACAACAGCGTCTCCGGTCCCGGATTTCGAGAAACAATTAGCCATTGCCCAAGCCCGACAAATTTGCGAAAAAGTCCTACCGTTGCTCATACGCCTGCTTCAACCTGCTGATGTCGATCTTGCTCATCTGAAGCATGGCTTCCATGACCCGCTTCGACTTCACGGGATCCTTGTCCGCCAGCATCTTGAGCAACACGGAAGGGACGATCTGCCAGGACAACCCGAACTTGTCCTTGAGCCAACCGCACTGCGAGGGTGCACCACCACCCGCGGTGAGCTTCTTCCACAGGTCATCCACTTCTTCCTGCGTCTCGCAGTTCACGAACAACGAGATGGCTTCCGTGAACTTGAAGTGGGGGCCGCCGTTCAAGGCCATGAACTCCTGCCCCTCGAGTTGGAAGGTGCCGGCCATGACCGTTCCCTTCGGCCCCGGACCCGCGTCTCCGTAGCGCACGAGCTCGAGGATCTTCGAGTTCTTGA
>DASXTG010000032.1:0-2410 GCA_036505515.1 Candidatus Dormiibacterota bacterium
CCGATCCCAATCGCCAGCATCAGCCGCAGGTGCTCCTCATCGAGCGCGCGGATGGCGAGGTCATCCTCGGGGACGGCTTCGGATACCTCGGGTTCCCCGGAGCGAAGCGCGCGCGTGACGGGATGTCCGGGAACACGGTGAGGCGGGTAGCGGCGGCGCAGCTCGATCAGCAGGGCCCGGACGGTGTCGTCTGAGTGGTGCACCGCCGTCTGATAGACGTTCCCCTCGTCGTCGGCGAGGTCCACCACGCAGCCATCAGCGAGGGTCGGTACGGCCATCCGCGTGAGGTGGTCGAGCGTGCCCTGGAGGTCCAGCGACGCGACCAGCGCCCGGCTGGCATCGGAGAGAAACTGGAGATCGCGAGTGCGCTCCTCCACCACCTGCTCGAGCTGCGAGGCGTGCGTCTGCAGCGCCTGGCGCTGCTCCTCGATCTTCCGCCGGAGCTGGCGTGCGTCGATCGCCCGCTTCAGCGAGACGATGAAGTAGTCCCGATCGATCGGCTTTTGGATGAAGTCGTACGCCCCGCCGCGCAGCGCGCGCAGGGTCAGGTCGTGCTCGCCGTGTCCGGTGATCAGCAGGGTCGGTATTTCAGGCCGGAGGGCGCGGATGCGGTCCATCAGGCCCAGCCCATCCAGCCCGGGCATCTTGATGTCGGTAACAACGGCATCGTAGTCGGTCGCCGCCAGCCGCTCCAGCGCCACGGCGGCGGATTCCGCGGTATCGACCTCGACGCCCTCGAGGCGCAGCCGGATGGCTTCCGGCAGAGCCTGCAGCAGCATGGCGTCGTCATCGACGAGGAGGATGCGGGCCAGAGGGGTCATAGCAGCGTCGGCTCCGATGGGACGGCGCCCCCGGTGGGGAGGCGGATCTCGAAGGTGGCGCCCGACCTCCCCGGGACGGCCTCGATCGTCCCTCCGTGCTCCTTGAGGATGCTGTAGGTAATCGACAGGCCCAATCCCGTGCCCTGGCCGACTTCCTTCGTGGTGAAGAAGGGGTCGAAAATCCGCTGCTCGAGGCCCTTGGGGATTCCGGGCCCCGTGTCGCTGACGGTTACGAGAATCTGATTCGCGCGGACCTCGCTGCGAATGGTGATGTCGCGGGTGGGCATGCCCGCCAGGGCGTCGCGGGCGTTGGTGAGCAGGTTAAGAAACACCTGCTCGAGCTGGATCGGATTGCCGACGACGACGGGCTCCGGGCTCTGCAAATGCAGGCGGACCGCGATCTGGCGCAGCCGGAGCTGTTCGTGGAGCAGCGAGAGTGCGCGCTCGATGACCTGGTTGAGAAATACCCGCTCGCGGGTCACCGTCGCCGCCCGGCCGAAGGTGCGCAGGTGCGTGATGATCTCCGTCGCGGTGCGCACCTGGTGCAAGGCATTGCTCAGGTCCGCCAGCATCCGGTCGGTATCCGGCTCCCCCAGCCGCAGCAGGTCGATCGCGTTGCCGACGAACAGCCCGATGTTGTTCAACGGATTGTTCAGCTCATGGGCGACGCCGGTCGTCAGCTCGCCGAGCGTGGCCAGCTTGCCGGCCTGGACGAGCTGCTCCTGCTTCTCGCGCAAATCCTGTTCCCGCCGCTGCATCTCCGCGGTCGTTTTCCGCAGGTCGTCCATGATGTGGATCATGGCCTTGCGCGAGCCTTCCAGCTTGAGGTTGGAGGTGTGGACGTCCTGAAGGATGTGCAGGACCGCGCGGCGGGAGTTGTCCAGCCGCTCGGTCTGCCGGCCCAGGCGCCCGCGCTCGCTCTCATAGTCGGCCAGGATGTGGAGCATCGCTTTGCGCTGGCTGGATAAACGCGTGTTGAGCACGTGCAGATCGCTCATGATGTGGAGCAGGGCGCGGCGCTGCTCTTCGCGCTGGTGGAGCCGCCGCTCCAGTTCGGCAATCTGCGCGTGGAGGGCGGCGATCGTGCCGTGTTCTTTCGCGGCGTCGTCCCCGTTCTGCGACACGGGATCGTCGCCGAGCAGCGGGGTCGGGGACACCGCTGGAATGCCGGTCGCGATCGCGTTCACGTCGAGGAGGGCCGGTCCGGCCGGTAGCGGTCGAGGTCCCGACGGAGTGTCTCGAGTTCCTTCTCCAGGGCGATCATCTTCAGCTCGCGACCGACGACGACTTCTTCGAACTTCTCGAGGTCGAGGATCTTCTCTTGCAGCTCGGTCTTGGACTTCTCCAGGTCGCGCACGACCTGCTCGTACGCCCGCATGTCGCGCAGGATGCCGATCGCGCCGATCACACTGCCTTCGAGGTCGCGCAGCGCCGACGCGTTGAGGGTGGTGGGGATGACCTCGCCGCCGGCCGACCGCGGATTCAGGCGGACGTTGCGGCTCACGCCTTTCTCGACGACCTCGCGCAGGGCCGCGGTGAACTCGCGGACCTCTTCGGGGACGATGAACCGCAGCAGGGATTGTTCGATC
>DASXTG010000033.1:0-3435 GCA_036505515.1 Candidatus Dormiibacterota bacterium
GTCGGCCCGCTCACCGTCGTGATCGAGGCCGTGCCCGAACCGATCGGGGTGCTGCCCCCGGGGATGAGGTGGATGACCTTCGTCAAGCCGACGCCCGCGACCGACGACGTCGCCGTGAGCGCACCGATGGGTCCGGCGGGCGCCTTGATGAAGTCGGCGGTCTCGAGCGAGTAGAAGGCAGGGGTCGCATCGATCGAGGTGTCGACCCGCTCCGTCATGCCAGCCGGCGGAGTCCACGTCGCCGTTGACGCCGTCGGAGCGACCGCGAAGACCGCGTAGATGAGAGCGTTGTCGTACCCGGTACTGCAGCACGAGCTCGTAGCGTGCTGCGTGCCACTAACGGGCGACGACGAGTAGTACGTCTCTACCGGGTTGCTCGGATTCACGTATCGGTATGAGGAGATCGTGCCGACGGCGCGCGACGTGCTCGTGCCGATCGTCCACGTGTAGCTTGACGCGATGCTCGCGCCGGCTACGAGGTAGTACGACGTCAGGCACATTGCGGTGCCGTTGCAGAAGCTGCTCGTCGCAGACCAGCCCGAAGGCGGAGTGACGGTGACCCCCTGGGTGTAGGCCATCGACGCGATCATCACGTCGTTCTGGATCGTGTTCGCCGGCGTGTTGATCTGCAGTGACGGCCCCGGGTTCATCGTGGCGGTCGTGCTGTTCACGAGCGTGATCTGGCGTACGACGTTGACCGAGACCGAAAGCACGCACGTATTCCCGGCGGTCGACGCCTGCTTCAGCACGAGCTGGTGCGCCACGCCGGGCGTCGCGGTGCAGCCTGGGTTGGTCTCGGCATTCGTGGTCCCCGCGGTCGCGAGGGTCTTGTCCTGATAGCGATAGTCCGTCGAGATCGCGACTCGGTTGGACCCGCTCGAGACGACCGCCGGTCCAGGCGCGAACGTGTCCGGAGTGATGAAGTAATCGCAATACAGGTTGTCGGCTTCCACGAACGAGAGCACTTGCAGGCCGTTGGCGAAAGCGTTCGTCACGGCGGGCGCGACCTTGGTGGTCGTACTTCCTGAGTCCGGCGTTCCGCCATGTCCATCGACCGGCGACACGTTGTCGACGTTCATGAAGGCCAGGATCGTGCCCGCGGTGCCGAAGCTGCCGGTCCATGTGAACGTGTAGCTCGCCGGCTCGGAGGCCGCCGTTGTCACCGCGTGCGAGAAGACGCCCATCGTGATGAGGGTGGTCTGATTGATGCGGTCGACGGTCGCCCAGCCCGCAGGGCCGGCCAGGCTCGCCTGGACGCCACCGCGGACACCGATATGCGCGATGAGGACGTCGCCATCGACGAGGCCGGGCGGCTTGTTGATCGTCAGACTTGTCTGCGTCCCGGCGCCTCCGGCGCTGGAGCCCGCGCCTGCCCGGACCTTGGGGAGCGCACCCGAGTTATTGAGGTAGAGCTCGGTCGTGGCCGTCCCCGCGTTCAGCGTCTGACCGGCGGAGAACTGGTCCGAGGTGAACCTACAGGTCCAGTCGTAGCCGTCCCCCGCCGGGCAGCTCGCTGCGGTGCCTGAAGTAGGCGTGTAGCCCTGCTGCATGTCGACATCGGGGGGACGGAAGTTGCTCGAGTTCTTGAACGTGAACACGCTGGAGTTGTCCGTCACCGCGGCGGCGGGGACGGCGCTCGCGAGGTAAACGACGTTCGCCCCGAGGCCCAGCGTGAAGGCGAGCACCACGGCGGTGACCCGGCGGCGCAGCCGCAGCCAGCCGAGCGCGAGGATCGCGAGCGGAACACCCGTGCCTACCAGCGCGGGAACCGCGAGGTCGGTCTCGCTCGTGAGGCCGCTGGTCGCGGCGGCGCGGATCGAGAGCGCGCCCACGGTGATGATCCCGGCCGCGGCCACGACCACGACCGCCGCGGCGGCGAACCGGCCCGTGCCGCTGCTGGGCTTGCCCTGCCCGCGCTTGCGCCGTGGGAGCTCCCAGGGCATCAGGCGGGCGAGGTGGAAGCGCTCGCCAAGGGACTCGGTGACGTGCCCGGACTTAGGGGTGCGGACCCAGCCACCTTCCTTTTTCTCAAAGAGCGCTTTCACCGAGGCGTACGCCTGGAAGGGGACCAGGACCCAGGAGAGGCCGATGAACGAGAGGAGTCCCAGCGCGTCGCGCTTGAGCGAGCCTTCGAGGAGCACGCCGGTCAGGTTCATGAGCGGCAGCGCCAGCGCATTCGAGACCACCAGCGACCAGCCGAAGACCTCGCCCCACATCGGCAGCTTCTGCCCGAGGATGAGCACGCCCACGATCCAGGCCAGCGTCGCAACGGTGAAGAGCACCGACGCCAGGTAGTACGGGGCGTAGTAGGCGAACTCGAGCTTTTCCTGCCAGGTGAGGTTGGGCGAGCGCAGGACCTGCCAGAAGTACTTGCGCACGTTGTAGGTGTGTCCCTCGGCCCAGCGCATGCGCTGCTTGATGAGCCTGCGCACCTCACTCACGCACTCGGCCGGCGCCTGGATGTATGGGGTGTAGAGAACCTTGTATCCGGCGAGGTACAGGCGAATCGTGAGCTCCCAGTCCTCGGTGATCGAGGTGGACCAGCCGAGCTTGCGCAGCACGTCCGCGCGGATCATGTAGACGGAGCCACTGATCATCTTCATCGCACCGAAGAGCTCCTGGCCAGCGCGCTCCAGGACGTAGCTCCCCGAGAACTCCGCGCGCACGCCCTTGGTGATCCAGTTCTCCGAGGCGTTGAGCATGTGCCACTGGTAGCCCTGCACGACCGCCAGGCGATCGCCGTTCTGCGGCGCGCCCGACCCGTTCTTCGCGTGGCCGTTGCCGTTCCCGTTCTTTGGCTTGGTGAGCCGGCCGAAGTAGTCGAGGAAGTGCCAGATGGCGTCGGCGGGCGGCACGAAGTCGGCATCGAAGACCATCACGTACTCGGTCCGGGGGTTCATGCGGCGCAGCGCTTCTTGGAGCGCGCCGCCCTTGAAGCCCTTGCGGCTGGAGCGGTGGATGACCCGAACGCGAGGATGCTCTTTCCATTTCTTGAGCTTCTCGACGGTCTCGTCGGTCGAGTCGTCGGCGACGATGACCTCGTAGTTCTCGTAGTCGAACGAGGTGCAGGCTTCCAGGAGCCGGTCGACGACGCGTTTCTCGTTGTACAGTGCGAGGTGGATCGAGACGAATGGCTGGCGATCGGCGGGAAGACGGATCTCGCCCATCCTCTGCCAGGGATCGTTCACCACGACCGATCCAGCCTCGGAGAGCTTCTCGCCGCGCAGCGTGCGGTAGCCCTCTTTGTGCTGACCGTTGGACGTCCCGTTGCCGCTCGCTTGCCCATCGGCCTTCAGGCCGTTGCCATTCGTATGGCCGTTCCCGTTGGCGTTGCGCCCCTGGAACTTCGCGGGATCGCCGAACAGCGTGATCAGGATGACGCTGGCGATCGTCACGTAGTACTTGAGCGCGTAGAGGAAGAAGAAGAGCCCGCAG
>DASXTG010000034.1:0-2541 GCA_036505515.1 Candidatus Dormiibacterota bacterium
TGGGCGAAGAACAACTGGATCGTCGACCTCACGTCGTACGCGAACAACGACAAGGCCTACCAAGTAGACGACCTCATCAAGCCCATCAGGGACAGTCTGAGCAGCGACGGCAAGCTCTACGCCGTCCCGTTCTACGGCGAGTCCTCCTTCCTCATGTACCGCAAGGACGTGTTGGCAAAGGCCGGCCTGACGATGCCTGCCAAGCCGACATGGAACCAGGTCGCGGACATCGCGAAGAAACTGAACGGCTCCACCAAGGGGATGGCCGGGATTTGCCTTCGGGGCAAGACGGGGTGGGGCGAAAACCTCGCACCACTGAACACCGTGGTCAACACCTTCGGTGGACAGTGGTACGACATGCAGTGGAAGGCTCACCTGACCGACCCCGCGTTCAAGGAAGCGACCAACTTCTACGTCAACCTCGTTAAGACCGCAGGGGAGCCCGGCGCAGCGAACTTCAGCTTCAACGAGTGCGCCAACGCCATGCAGCAACAGAAGGCGGCCATGTGGTACGACGCGACGGTGGGCGCCTCCGTGATCGACGATCCCAAGTCCAGCCCGATCGCTGGCAAGCTCGGTTACGCACCGGCACCGGTCGTCAAGACCGCCAACTCCGGATGGCTGTGGACCTGGGCTCTGGCCATCGAGGCTGCGTCGAAGCACAAGGATGCCGCCTGGACCTACATGAGCTGGGCAACGTCGAAGCAGTACATCGACTACGCGGGCCAGAAGCTGGGGTGGGCCAGCGTGCCACCGGGCAGCCGCTACTCGACCTATTCCAACCCCAACTATCAAAAAGCGGCGGCGTCCTTCGCCAAAGCCACACTCGACGAGATCAACGGTGTGAACGTCGCCCAGCCGGGCGTGAACCCGCAACCGTATGTGGGAGTCCAATACATCGGGATCCCTGAGTTCCAGGACCTCGGTACCAGAGTCTCACAGGAGATCACTGCGGCGATCGCTGGCAAGCAGAGTGTGGATTCAGCGCTGAACAAGTCTCAGGGCTACGCCGAAACGGTCGGGCAGAGCTACGGGTGAGTCCCCGCCGACATGCTGACCGGCACTGACCGCCACCCCGCGGTGTGGCATCCGTCCAGAAGCACGGACGCCACACCGCCAGGCGGTCGCCGACAGCAGATCCGCCCGCCGCACCCGGCAATAGCGAGGGAAACGCCGTGACAGCCATTGCCAGCAGCACCGCCGGCGCGGCCGCCGTCTCGGCACGGGCTCGCGACCGCCGGCGCAACCGCCTTCATCGGATACCGCTGCTCCCTGCGCTCCTTTTCGTCGTCGCTGTCACGCAGGTCCCGTTCTTGCTGACCGTCTATTACAGCCTCGAGTCGTACAACCTGTACCACCCCGACACGCGACACTTTGCCGGCCTACAGAACTACAGGGCCATCTTCGAGGACTCGATCTTCCGCACCGCCCTCGTGAATACGGTGATTCTGACCGCTGCGCCGGTCCTGCTGTCGCTGACGATCGGGCTGTTCATCGCGCTGCTGCTGGACCGAAAGGTCTTTGGCCGGGGGTTGCTGCGCACGCTGATTATCAGTCCCTTCCTCGTCATGCCAGCGGCGGCTGCGCTCGTCTGGAAATTCACCATGCTCGACACGCAGTTCGGGCTGATCAACTTCATCCTGCAGCCGTTCGGTGTGGACCACACGGACTGGATCAACAGCTATCCCAAGACGACGATCACCGCGGTCCTGACATGGCAATGGACGCCGTTCATGGTGCTCATCCTGCTGGCTGGACTGCAGAGCCAGCCGGCTGAGGTGCTGGAGGCGGCAAAGGTGGACGGAGCAAACGGGTGGCAGATCTTCCGGTCGATGACCTTGCCCCATCTTCGCCCTTACATGGAACTCGGCATCGTCCTCGGCGCCATCTATCTCGTCCAGGCATTCGACGCGATCTTCATGATCACATCCGGGGGGCCCGGGCAACAAACGACGAACATCCCCTATTACCTCTATGAGACGGCCTTCCGCGCCTTCGACATCGGGCGCGCGTCCGCAATGGGCGTTGTGGTCGTGGTCGCCACCATCATCATTGCGACCCTTGCCCTGCGCACGATCTCCGGACTGTTCAGCGACGAGGGAATGAAAGGGCGGCTATGAGCGCTTCGACCTTGACCCGCCCGACTCGCGCGCGAAAAACCGGGCCCAGACCCACTCGCCGGCGAACGAGACTCCCGAGTCTGACCGGCTCCCTGCTCGGCTTGCTTACGTGGCTCGTCGTGCTGCTGTTCTTTTTCCCCGTGCTATGGATGGTGCTCACCGGGTTCAAGGAGGAGACCGACGCGGCTACCGACCCGCCGAAGTTCGCGTTCAGTCCAACGCTGGCGCAGTACCGTTCGGCGGCGAGCGATGCCCAGGCCTACCTGACTCACTCGGTAACCATCACGGTGACGTCCACGCTGCTCGTTCTCGCCCTGGCGTTGCCGGCCGCGTACGGGTTGTCCATCGCGCCGGTTCGCAAGTGGCGCGACGCTCTCTTCTTCTTCATATCGACGAAGATGCTGCCGATCGCCGGAGCCAT
>DASXTG010000035.1:0-1735 GCA_036505515.1 Candidatus Dormiibacterota bacterium
GCGCAGCGACGCAGATGGAACCACCAACCATCGGACGCGAGGCATTCGACGCAGCCCGCGCCGCTCGGTGGAACCGCGCGATCGACAGTCGTCATTGCACAAACCTACTTCACCCGGGAACTGCGAGTGCCGGCACACGCGGGTTTTGGACCGCCGCGTGACCCGCGAGTGCATGCACTGGCGGATTAAGAGGCGGTTGGTGGACCCGAGGGGATTCGAACCCCTGACCTTCAGACTGCCAGTCTGACGCGCTCCCAACTGCGCCACGGGCCCACGACGCTGGAGAGGATGATGATACCCCGCACTCCGAGCCCTCCCTCGGCGCCTCGATGCCATTCACCACCGCACAGATGAGAACGCGTGAGATGAATCGTGGTGACCTCAAGGGCGGCGGCTATCTAGCCCTCGAGCCCGAGAGCTGGCGCCGGGGCTCAGGCGATCCGGCGGGGCCTCGAAGTCCAGCGCCGCCGGCGGTTTCCATTCGAGCTCAGGGTCGCTTGCCGCGTCGCCGGCCGCGACGCCGGCCTGTACTGCCAGCTGCCCTCTTCCACCAGCTGCCTGGTATCGAGCTCGCGGATCTCCGGTGCGCCCTGGCGGCTCAGCTTGACCCAAGCTTCCTCGTCCTCGGGCGTAACGAAGGTAAGGGCGCGTCCAGACTCGCCCATGCGCGCCGTGCGCCCGACCCTGTGCGTCAGCCAGTGAGCCGAATCGGGCAGCTCAAAGTTGACCACCAGCCCCACGTTGTCGACGTCGATGCCACGCGCCGCCACGTTGGTGGCGACAAGGATCTGGCTTCGTCCCTCGCGGAACGCGGCCATCGCGCGGTCGCGAATCACCTGCGACAGGTCACCCTGCAGCTCAACTGAGTTGTGGCCGAGCTGGCGCAGGTTGTGATTCAGCTTCTTGACGCCGTGCCTGGTGCGCCCGAACACGATGGCCGTCCCTGGATGGCGGTGCAACAGGCGGCTCAGCGTCTGCAGCTTGTGCTCGCGTGCCACTCGAAGCATGCCGTGCTCCAGCAGGGCCACGTGATCAGACTTGAGCCGGACCTCAATCGCATCGTGCGTGTGCTTGTCGGCAAGCCGCGTCACCCAGCTCGGCATCGTGGCTGACGCGAGCACGGTTTGCGGCTCATAGGTGAGACCGAGCAGGCGCTCCACCGCAGGTGCGAATCCAGCGTCCAGCATCTCGTCCGCCTCGTCGAGAACCAGGTACTCGATTCGAGAAAGCGAGAGCAGCGACTGGCCGAGCATGTCGAGGATGCGCCCGGGGGTACCGACCACGACGTCGACGCCGCGCCTGAGGGCAAGCTTCTGGGTCGCGTAACCGACGCCGCCGTAGAGCACCGTCGTGCGCAGGTCGGTCGACAGCGAGCGGAGCACCTTCTCCACCTGCAGCGCGAGCTCTCGTGTTGGCGTCACGATCAGCGCTCGGGGGCCGGCGCCGCCCCTGGGCAGCCGCTCGACCATCGGGATGAGAAATGCCAGCGTCTTGCCCGATCCCGTCGGTGCTTCGATGATCACATCGCGCCCGGCAAGCAGAGCTGGGATCGCTTCCATCTGAACAGGGACCGGCTCGGCGATCCCCTGGGCGGCCAAAGCCGCCAATATGCGCGGGCCCACGCCCGCATCGGCGAAAGATTGCAACGTATTCTCCTGATCCTCTCCAAGGTCGTATTTTTCGCGACGATCAGGACACCGTTGCTATGACGGCGAGAGAGGACCCGAGCGAGCGT
>DASXTG010000036.1:0-2496 GCA_036505515.1 Candidatus Dormiibacterota bacterium
CGCCGACGCTGAGCATGGCCAGTCCGATGAGCGCCTCGGGAGACTTGAAGCCGAAGGCGATCCGGGTGAGCAGGCGGATGCGGGTGTTGACCGACTCGACCAGGCCGTTGGAGAGGCCGTGGAGCAAGCTCGCCTGGATCCCGGCCCGGTGGTCGGTGATCGATCGGGCGAGCTTGATGAAGGCGGAGATGCGGCAACGCCGCGCCCAGACCAGCCATGCGTCCAGCAGCGCGACCGCTCGCAGGCCCTTGAGCTTGAATACCAGCCTGAGTTCCTCCTTGAGCAGGTAGGCTCGGTACAGGCGACGGTTGACCTCGGCGATGCGGGCGAGCTTGCCGCGTTGGCGTACGGTCAGGTCCTCGGGGTTCTTCCACAGCGCGAACCGGGTGCCCTTCAGCTCGCGGGCCAGCGCCGCCTGGCCGCCGCCGCGGGCGGCGTTCCAGGTCTCACGGCGGACTTGGTCGAGCGCGTCGGTGGCCCAGCGGACGATGTGAAAGGGGTCCAGGCACAGCGCCGCGGCCGGGCAGCGACGGGCGAGCACGCCTGCGATCCAGCCGGCGGCGTCGGCGCTGACCAGGGTGAGCTGGGCGCTACGGGCCTCGCCGAGCAGGTCGAAGAACCGCTCCAGGGTGGCCTCGTCGTGACCGGGTGCCGCCCACACCAGCCGCCCGGTGTCGTGGTCGACCACGACGGTCAGGTAGCGGTGCCCCCGCTTGTGGCTGATCTCGTCGATGCCGATGCGCCGCAGCCCAGCCAGACGATCGGTGCCGGTGCTGGTCTCGGCCTCCTGGGCCACCCGGGCCGCGATCCGCCCGACCGTCCGCCAGGCCACCCGCAGCAGCTCAGCCACCGCCACCCGGGAGGTGTGGGTCGCCAGCCACGACGCGGTGTCCTCGAACGCGCGGGTGAACCCGCTGTCGTGCCGTGCCCACGGCACCTGCGCCACGACCACCCCGTGCTCGCGGCAGGCCACCCTGGGCGCGTCGGCCTCCAAGAACGTGCGGACCACACCAAGGTCGAGTGCGCGCCAACGTCGTCGTCCTTCGCCTTGGTCAAAGCCGGGACTCCGCCGACCGCAGATCCCACAGCAGCGCCGCTGCCGACGAACCGGGCGGACTGCGGCGACGATCGCATCAGCGTCCTCGTCGAACTCCACCTGCTCGACCACGGTGCGCTCGACGCCGAGCAGCCGTGCCCATACCCTCTTCAACCGCACGCCGTCTCACCTTTCTGCGGGACCAGCCTTGGACAGCCGGAACCGTAGTGGTGGGGCGGCGTGCAGTCACATCGAGACCATCCGCACCCACGGATCAGTCACAAGAGCCTTTTTTGACCTCCGCTAGGTTAGGTCGCTGACGTGTTCCCGGGCAGGCCGTCGAGGGCCAATGGGCGCGGCGGGCCTCGGCTCGCTGCAGGGGGTGCCCGGACATTGGCCCCTGACCGCCGGGGCGACCTGCGCCGGCGGGGCCTCGATCGTCAAGGCGAGCTGCTGGCCGCTACCAAGGGGGAGGTGTCCCCCCTCGACCCCCTCGCTCGAGCACGGCGAGGACCTGGACGCCGCCGAAGGCTCGCCGTAGGGCCCGCAGGGCGGCGAGCTGGTCGACTCTGCCTGGATCTCCCGCCAGGTCTCGCCAGCGACCTCGGCGAGCCGCACGGCCTGGCGCTCGAGCTGGCGGGCCTTATCCTCATCTTGGAGGGTCAGGTCTCCCTCATTGACGCCCTGGACATGAAGATTGACAAGGCAGCGCAAGAAGGCATCATCTTCTTCCCCTGCGCGAGCGCTCCTTGTAAGGCAGCGTTAGGTTGTCAAATAGACTCGTCGGAAGTCAGCCGATGCTTGAATGAAGAACTTGTTAAACTTCCGATCGCCTCCTAAAGCTGACCGCATGCTGTTTCTGATGTACCTCCATGCTTCCTCTGGCTTCTCTCCCCTGGCGAGCATAGTTTCTACAACTACTGCATCGTTGTGAGAGAGCTGTTCGATGGCCTCCCTCAAAAGGTACTGATTAGCTCGCTCAACCGCATCGTGTCTTACGTCGGCTCGTACGTTTGGCTCAACCGTATGGCCCTTGAACCGCTCTTCAATTAACTGATCCGCAAGTATTTCAATTGGGTTCGCTTCTGCCACAGCGCGCACCTCCCAGCAACGGCCTGCGGATTCTAACCCTCTGCGCTGGGATTGTCTAACGCTCTCCAGGTGTTCCCTGCCGATGCTTTGGCAATCGGAGCTTAGCCGACCTGGCGAATCCAATCGTGAAGATACATCTTCACGCGGTCAATCTCCCGCTCGTCCAGTTGGTTGCTATGAGGATGATGTTCCGTGACGCCTCAAGATCGTTAAGACGATTGGCGATCCAGTGCTGATCAGGAAACAGGTCCTCGAAGTCTGGCCAGTTGCCCTGGATCAGTAGCAGTAGGCCTCCAAAGTCTGTGTAGTAGATCTCATTGGCACCTCTTTGGACGTGCCAGCGGTTCTTGGCTTCCTTGTCTCGTCGC
>DASXTG010000037.1:0-37266 GCA_036505515.1 Candidatus Dormiibacterota bacterium
CCCTGACCTGGGAGGAGGCAGCTGCGTTTCCGCTCACTTTTCTCACTGCGTGGCGGATGCTGACCACGCGAGCCCAGCTGCGCGTCGACGAGACCGTGCTCGTCGTGGGCGCGGGCGCGGGCGTGGCCGTGGCCGCCATCCAGATCGCCAGGCACCTCGGCGCCCGCGTCCTCGCCACCAGCCGCTCAGAAGCGAAGCGCATGCGAGCGCTGGAGCTGGGCGCTGACGCCGCATTCGACTCGTCATCGTTCAGCAAGGACGTCCGTCAGGCGACGAAGGACGGCGTCGAGGTGGTGTTCGAGCATGTTGGGCCGGCGACGCTGGATGAGTCGATGCGGTCCCTCGCGATGGGAGGGCGAATCGTCACGTGCGGCTCCACCTCTGGGGTGAGAGCGGAGATCAGCATGCCTCGCCTTTTCTTCCGCCATGCAGGACTGCTCGGATCGACGATGGGCAACGCCTCGGAGTTCGAAGCGCTTCTGAAAGCGATCGATCGTGGGTTGAGACCGGTCGTCGACAGCGTGTATCCGCTGGATGAGGTCCAGGCGGCGCTCACCCGGCTGGACGGGGCGGAGCAGTTCGGCAAGGTCGTGCTCTCAGTTTCAACCTGACAGGGCGGCCGCCCGAGCTGCACCCGATTCGGCACTTTTGGCGCCAAAAGCGCGCTTGTGGGGCTTCGAATTACGCCCGTTGGGCGCCAGAAGTGCGTTATGAGACCAGGACGGCCCACACTTTGGAGGCCGTTTCAAAGCTCAACGTCACGTCGCGATCGGCCACCCGCACGCGCAGCGTCTTGCCGACCTCGTCCGCCTCGAGCACGCTCAGCCGGCGGCCCGGCGTGAGGTCCCGCTGAGCGAGGTAGGCCAGCAGCAGCGGTGCCTCACGCTCGGCGACCTCGGACACCCGCGTGATGGTCGCCTTCTTTCCCGTCGTCAACGACGCGAGCCTGATCTCCTTCGGCGCCGCCTTGGAGAGACCGGGGATCGGGTTGCCATGTGGACAGGTGCGCGGCCGGCCCAGAGCCTCATAAAGCCGCTTCTCCACCACCTCGGAGACCGCGTGCTCGAGTCGCGCCGCCTCCGCGTCGGCCGTCACCCAGTCGAGACCCAGCCCGTCCGTCAGCCAGCGCTCCATGATCCGATGGCGCCGGACGATCGCCTCGGCCTGCCGCAATCCCCTGGGCGTGAGCTCGACCTCTTTGCGGCCGTTCATCCTCACCATGCCGTCGCGCGTCATCCGCCGTAGCGCCACTGTGACGGTGGGCCGGCTCACACCAAGCCAGTCGGCGAGGCGGGCGCTGCGCAGAGGCTCGCCCTCCGACCACATGTAGTAGATCGCCTCCAGGTAGCGGGACACCACCTCCGAAGGCGGTTTTGAAGCGACGTTAGACTTGTCTAATCGCACCTTTTGTACGTACTAATCCTAGTGGCATGTTTCGGAAGTTCCTTGCGTCTTCATCGTCCTGGACCGGCCGGGCGCCTTCGGCACTGAAGCCTTCGTCAAGGGGCCCGGCGCTGCGCATCCTCCCGCGCTTCGCGCGGGGACCCCAGCGGTATGCGCTCCTAGCCGCGCCACCCTTTCCTCGGCTCCGGCCGCCCAGTCCGCGCATACGCTGCGGACCTCGGAACATGCCACTTAGTAACGAAAGGTGAGTCAGGCCACAGCCGTCCTGCTCGGGGCGTTCGCAGGCGCCACCATCTTCCTCGGTCTGCCAGTGGCCCGTGTGCGCGGACTGCCCAAGGGCGTCCAGGGGTTTCTCAACGCATTCGCGACCGGGATCCTGATCTTTCTGCTGTGGGACATCCTGAGCCACGCCGGCGAACCGGTCGAAGCCGCCCTGACCGGCGGGTCCGACCACCATCAACTGTCGTTCCCGCTGATGGCGGCGATCTTCGCAGGGGGCATCGCCGTCGGCCTGCTTGGTCTTGTCTACTTCAACCGCTCTCTGTTCGGCCACCTGAAGCATGGGGCGACCAACCCCAGCCCGCGCAGCCTTTCACTGGCCATCGCCACCGGCCTGGGGCTGCACAACCTGTCCGAGGGATTGGCGATCGGGCAATCGGCCCACACCGGCGCTATCGCCTTTGCCGGCGTGTTGGTGGTCGGCTTCGCGCTCCACAACATCACCGAGGGCTTCGGGATCGCGGCGCCGATGACCATGGAGCCCAAGCCTGCCTCATGGGGCTTCCTTGGCCTCGCCGGCTTGATCGGCGGGGGGCCGACCTTCATCGGGACCTGGATCGGATACCTGGCCAGCTCGACGTACATCTACGTCGGGTTCCTGGCGGTGGCGGCGGGGGCTTTGCTCTATGTCGTCAACGAGCTGTTCCACGTCGGACGCCGGCTGAGCACGCCGACCGCGTTCTCGTGGGGCCTGCTGCTCGGCTTCCTGACCGCCTACGCGACGGACCTTTTCCTTACCGTGGCCTCGGGCTAGCGACCACACCCCTCCGGGCGGTGCCTGACGGCAACGCCCACCTCCCCACGCGGTGGGGAGGATTAGCTGGCGTAGTCAAAGTCGTCTGGCTCGGTGTCGTCCCAGTCCGGGAAGCGCCAGCGGAAGAGACGCTCCTGGATCTCAAACAGGCTGTCCAAGGTGTCCTGGACGTGGCCGGTGTCGCGGAGCGGCTCGCGGACGTGGTCCGGCATGAGCTCGACGGCCTCTCGAAGCTCAGCGCGCAGGGGCGCTGGAACGGTCTTGACTCCGTCCCGGTTCATCTCTTCGAGCTGCCACAGAACCCTATCCGTCGCGTCCAACATGCGCTGAAACGCGTAGCGGCGCCGGTTTTGCCGGCGCAGGGCTGTCTCCTGCTGCTCGATTCTGGTGCTTGTGTGATCGATCATTTCCTGGCCGTGCCTCAGCTACCTTTCCTAGCTTACCGGCTCCGGGCGAGTTCACCAAGGGGGGCGGGTGGCTGATTTCCTGTCCAGGCTCGAACGTCTGTTCCGCCCGATCGACGATTGGGGGGAGTTCCGAAGGGGCGCGCGGCGGGCCGCGGTGACCTTCGTCATCTATCGCCCAGACGGCCGTTGGCACGTGCCTTTCGTGCGCCGGCGCGCTGACATGCGGGACCATCCCGGCCAGGTCGCGCTCCCCGGCGGCGGCGTCCAGGATGGCGAGTCAGCCTGGATGGCCGCCCAGCGGGAGGTGGCCGAGGAGATCGGCGTGCCGGTGGGGCGGCTGATCCCGCTCGGCGCCGGCGACCCCATCTACGCGGCAGTGTCGAACTTCTCCATCGTGCCGTTTGTCGCCCACCTACCCGAACCGGTGCCGGCCTTCGCCTACGACCGGCACGAGCTGGAAGGAGTCCTCGAGATCCCGCTCGACAGGCTTCTGGACGACAGCGCATGGATGCAGTCGTCCGATCCATGGCGATTCCGCTATCTGGCCCATGAGGAGAGCGTGGTCTGGGGGCTCACCGAGCGGATCGTCGCCGGCCTGGCGCCGAAGCTCAGGATCGCGCTCGACGAAGGTCAAACGCCGGATCCGCCAGCTCGTCCGGGCTGACCTTCGCCCGCGACTCCATGAGACGTCTTGCTCGAGACACCGTGTGGTGGTCGTTGATGCCCGCAACCGCGACCGGATCACCCTGGCGCAGATAAAAGACGCTGAACGGCGGCCGGCCGAAGCTGCCACGCGTCACAGCCGAATCCCACTCCAGGCCCGCCCCGGCGTATTGCAGGTTGAGGTCGTACTGGTCCGACCAGAACCACGGCACCTCCGCGAACGAAGCACCTGAACCCGCCATAGCCCTGCCGACCGCAAAGCCCTGCCGCTGCGAAGTCTGGAAGTGCTCGACGCGAATCCGGGTCTCGTAGAGCGGATGCCAGAAGCGCGTCACGTCACCCGCCGCGAAGACATCGGGGACGGATGTGCGGCCCTGCTCGTCGACAGCGATCCCTTCCTCAACCTCCAGGCCGGCCGCCTCTGCGAGCTCGGTACGGGGTTGCGAGCCGACGCCTGCAATCACGGGCGGCTCGAGCTCCGGCAGCTGCGCAACGGACACCCGCAGCTCGACACCGTATTGGCGATGCACTGCAGCGATATAAGCCCCCAGCTCGGCACCAAGCACCCGCTCCAGCGGCTGCCCCAATGCCTCGTACATGCTGACTGCGCATCCTCGCTGGCGCGCAGCTGCCGCCACCTCGCAACCGATGAATCCGGCTCCGATCAGCGTTAGCCCAGAGCCTAGGTCGAGCATCTCTTTCAGCCTCTGGGCGTCGGACAGCTCACGCAGGTACAGCGCTCGCTCGTGTCCGGGAAGCCGCCGCGCGCTGGAGCCTGTCGCGATGCAGAGCCGATCCCAGCCAAGAGTTCGGCCGTTATCGAGTCGAACGGTCCGGCGCCCGAGTTCGAGCTCCACGACCCTCGAGCCGAGGGCCAGCTCGACCCCCAGCTCGGCGTATTGCTTTGCCGGCCGGAGGCCGATGCGATCTATGGGCACGGTGCCCAGCAAGAAGCCCTTTGACAGGTGCGGTCGCTCGTAAGGTGCGTTTGCCTCGGCACCTACCAGCACGATCTCGCCGTCGAAGCCGGCGTCACGCAGCCCGGCAGCAGCTGCATCGCCGGCGGGGCCGGCGCCGACGATGACTACTTTCGCGACAGCTCGCGCAGACGCCGCAGCGAGACGGCGAGGAAACCACCGAGCACGGCGACCGCAAACCCATACGCCGCGACCAGGTAGATCATCGTGCTCCGCGGCCCGCGATCGGTGTGATCTCGGATGCAGGCGCAACCACTGCTTGAGGAGCTTGGTCCTCCAGGAACTCGATGCGGTAGCGGATCGCGATCATCACCGCGGCCAGGCTCAGCGTGCAGACCATCGTGATGAGGAACGTGACTAGCATCTCTGGCGGCAGCGCGTCGTTGATGACCACGGGTCCCGGATGCACCGTCCGCCACCACGTCACGCTGAAGTGCACGATCGGCACGTCCACGAAGCCAAAGATCCCGACCACGGCGGCAAAACGCGCCGCCTGGCGGCCGGGCTCCGCGAGCCGCCGCACCATCAGGTAACCGGCGTAGATGATCCAGAGCACGAGCGTCGACGTGAGCCGAGCATCCCAGGTCCAGTAAGTGCCCCAGATGGGTTTGGCCCAGAGCATGCCCATGACGAGGGTCACCGTCGTGAAAATGACGCCGACGAGCGCGCCGGCGCGAGCCAGGCGGTCAGCGGCCAGGCTGTCCTTCCAGAGATAGACCACACCGCCCATCAGCACCACCGTGAAACAGCCGTATGCGGCTATTGCCGAGCTGACGTGCAGGTAGAAGATGCGCTGCACCTGGCCCTGCAGGGCATCGGTCGGGGCATAGATGAAGATGAAGCCGGCCGCGACCAACATCAGCGCCACCGCAGCGGCGGCGGCCTTCTCGTACCTCGTCACCCCAATCAATCTTCGAGCACGAAGCGCGCAGCGAGTGACGTCAGCACGACGAACAGTATGTCGAAGTCAAAGAGCAGGGCCAGCGCCTGCTCGCTAGAGCCATTCGCGCCCATCCCGACCTGGACCGCATGGCCGCCGGCGATGATGAACGGGATCCACAGCGGCAGCGTCAGCAGGGGGAGCAGCAGCTCCCGCGCACGAATCCGCGCCACCATCGCGGCGAAAAGGCAGCCGAGAGCGGCCATGCCCACAGTCGCGAGCAGGACGGCCAGGACCACCTCAAACGACACGGGGACCGCAAAGAACAGCGCCAGCGCAGGCAGCAGGACGGCCTCACAAATGATCAGCAGGAGCGCGGCGGCCATCGCTTTGCCGGCGAAGATCGCGGCCGGCGCAGCGGGTGTCATGAGCATCGCTTCGAGGGACGACTGCTCGCGCTCGGCGGCGAACGCCCGTCCGAACGCGACCAGACCGGCAAAGACGAGCGCCATCCACAACACGCCGGGCGCGATCGCGTTCGCGTTTGAAGAGTCGAACTGAAAGCCGAAGTTGGCGATGACAAGCGCCAGGACCACAAACTGCGCCAGCGCCGGCACGAGCTCGCGCGTTCTCCACTCCGAGGTCAGGTCCTTCCTCGCCACCGCCAGCGCAATCACGATCGTGCGCATCTAGTGGACGACGCGAAGGCGCGTGGGGATTCCCTGCACCCGCCCGTGACGCAGCACCAGGGTGCGGTGGCACAGACGGTTCGCAAGGGCGTGATCGTGGGTCGCGATCACTGCTGTCCGGCTACGCATGATCGTCTTCAGCAGCTCTGCGCCTTCAGCATCGAGGCTTGCATCCGGCTCGTCGAGGATGAGGAGGCGCGGATCGTGGAGCACGGCGCGGGCTATCGCCAGCCGCTGCTGCATTCCGCGTGACAGGAAACGCGCCGGCCGCCTGGCCACGCCGGCCAGTCCTACGAGGTCGAGGATCTCGTTCACGCGCGGGCGGGGGACGTCCTGCAGAGCGCAAAAGAATTCCAGGTTCTCAGTCGCGGACAGCGCCGGATACAACCCAGGCTCGTGAGCGACAAAACCGATGCGTGCTCGCAGGCGCCTGCGTTCATGCCAAGCATCCAGTCCGAACATCTGCAAGGTCCCTTCGGTCGGCCGCGCGGCCGTAGCGAGAATGCGAAGCAGGGTGGTTTTGCCGGCGCCGTTCTCGCCGAGGACTGCGAGGTGTTCGCCGGCATCGATCGCGAGGTCGATGTTGTCGATCGCCACCTCCGCGCCGAATCGCTGCGTCATGCGATCGGCGACGACGACGCTCATTCGTCCCCACCCTCGCCCGGCGTTTCATCCGGTGTCTTCAGCAGCGGCCACAGGACGAACGGACCCGCCGCGAACAGGAGAAGCGTAGCCACCACCAGCGTCATGACGCGCCCACCACGCCCGGGACTCGCTTCACCAGCGCGAGTGGAACCGCCCGTCTATCCGCGAGGTTCCCCATGAGCACGCCAAGGATGATGATCGCGCCGCCCGCCCAGATCCAGGTCACGAGAGGATTGACGAGGATTCGGAAAGACGCGGAGTCATTGGCGCCGGTCCCGACCAGGATGATGTAAACGTCGGCGATGGGGGTGCTCCTGATCGCGACATGCGTGAGCGCCTGGCCACCCAGGCCGGCATACGTTGCGCGGGCCGGTTCCAGCCTCTCGCCGCCCAGCATGAGCGAGCCCACCAGCTCTGTGTGATCGGCGAGCTGCCTCTGCTCGGTCCCGACATATGTCAGGTCGTAGCCGCCCACCGACACCTGCTCCCCTGGCCTGAGAGTGACGTCTCTCGACTGCTGCCAGAACTGGGAAGCGGCGATGCCGATGACCAGGACGGCCAGTCCCACGTGCGCCAGGTAAGCGCCGTAGCGTCGGCGCTTCGACACCAGCAGCGCAGCTGCCCTCGGCCACGCGCCGCCGGTGCGCCGCCACCGTCGGACTGCGCGCGCGTATTCGTAGAGGCAGGTGGTGGCGACCGCGGCCGCCAGCGGGATCGCCAGCAGGGCGGGGATCGACCGCACGCCGTTCACGAGCAGCACGGCGAACATGCCCGCGGCCGCGGCTGCGGGCCAGCGAAGGGCGCGCAGCAGAGGGGCGCCGGCGTGGCGCCACGGCACGAGCGGGCCGGCGGCCATCAGGGCCAGCAGAGCGATGAAGAGGGGGCCGGCGGCGCGCTCGTAGTAGGCAGCACCAACAACCCGCTGCTGTCCGAGCATGCCCGAGACGATCGGCAGGATTGTGCCCCAGAGGACCACCGCGATCACGCCGATGAGAAGCAGGTTCTGCAGCACGAATGCTCCCTCGCGTGAGACAGCCGGCGCGGGCGCGCCAGGATTCCGCAGGCTGCCGGCTCGCAGCGCGAGCAGGGCGATCGAGAAGAGCAGGCAGGCCCCAAGGAATCCAAAGAACCAGGGCCCGATCGCGCTGACCGCGAAGGTGTGCACCGACTGGACGACGCCGCTGCGGACGATGAACGTGCCGAATACGACCAGCAGGAACGCCAGGATCGCGAGGCCGAAATTCCAGGCCCGCAGCCGGCCGCGCCGCTCCTGGACCTGCGATGAGTGCAGGTATGCAGTCACGGCGAGCCACGGCATGAAGGCGACGTTCTCAACGGGGTCCCAGCCCCAGTAGCCACCCCAGCCCAGCACGTGGTACGCCCACCACATCCCGAGCAACAGCCCGGTGCTCTGGAGGCCCCAGGCCACGAGGGCAAAGCGGCGGGTGTGCGCGATCCAGGCGGCATCGGTCGAGCCGGCAAGGAGCGCGGCCGCGGCAAAGCTGAATGGGATGGCGAAAGACGCGAAGCCGGCAAGCACCACCGGTGGATGGATCAGCATCCCTCCATCGCGCAGGACCGGGTTAAGCCCAAGGCCGTCAGGGGGAGCAAGCTGGAGGAGGTCGAACGGGCTGGCCACAAGCACCAGCACGACCAGAAGAAAAGTCAAAATCGACGCCAGCACCCCACCCGCGTACGCGGCAAGGCGAAGACCCAGGTTCGCGCTGGCCACCAGCGAAGCGCTGCCGAGGATGGCCAGGACCAACGCCCAGTAGAGGAGCGATCCCTCCTGCCCGCCGTAGAACGCGCTGGCGACCAGCGCGGTTGGGGTCGCGAGGTCGGTGTGCTCGGCGACGTACGCGATCGAGAAGTCGTGGGTCAGCAGCGCGACCTCGAGCAGAACGGAGGCGCCAAGTATCATCGCCGCCGCCGCATAGAATGCGCGGCGCCCAACCTGGACCATGACGGCGGACTTGCGCCAGCCGGACCAGAACGAAAGCAGCGCTGAGAAGCCGGCCATGACCAGGCCCGCAAGCAGCGCACCTGAACCGAGGAAGGCGAGGATCACTGCGTGTAGTCGGTGGCCGAGAAGCGGGAGGGGCATTTCGCCAGCAGCGTCCGGGCGTGGAAGACGCCGTCGGCGCCCAGCCTCCCCTCCGCGACGACCGTGATCCCCGGGCGGAAGATGTCGGGCAGGGTGCCGGTGTAGTCGACGACCATCGAGGCCGTCCCGTCCTTCTCGGTGAAGCTCACGTGCAGCCCGCCGTCGCTGCGCTTGATGTCGTCCTGGACCACGCCCGCAACGCGCACGACCTCGCTGGTGCTGTGCGATCGGAGCTCCGAAACGGTCAGGTAGTACTCCGTGGATCCCCCCGAGGCCGCATAGATGAGGTAGCCGACACAGGCCGCGATCACGCCCATCACGACCACCCAGCGGATCACGGTGCGATCAGCCTCAGGTAGTGCTCGAGTGTCTGGGCGTCGAGCGGCCCGGCGAAGGATGCCACCACAACCCCGTCGGCATTGATGAAGACCGTGGCCGGCGGACCCAATACCCCATAGGCCTGGTAGCTCCCCGCGACGATCGGGCCCACCGGATAAGAATGCGGGTGGCGCTCCTCGAAAGCCTGCAACCCGGCTGTCGTGTCCTGCATGTCGGCTCCCACGAAGGCGACGCCCGGATTGGCCGCCGACCCGCTGGAGAGCACGGGCAGCTCCGCGACGCAGGGGGCGCACCACGACGCCCAGAAGTTGACGACCACCGGCTTGCCCCGGAGGTCGGTGGTCGTGACCTGGCGGCCGTCCTGCTGCTGGATCGCGAGATGCGGCGCGGTGCGGCCCAGCAGCTGCGGGCTGCGCATGGCCGCGTGCTGGAGTCCCCACCCCAATAACACCATCAGGGCCGAGCCGAGAACGATCGCGCCGGCCGCGATCAGTCCGGGTCTCACGGTCTCGCAGTCTAGTGGGTCACGGTTGGGAGTGCGTTGGCCCGCGCGATGCGCGCGTATAGGCGGCCGCTGGGCTTGATTCTGCGCTCGAGCGTCTTGCGGTCGACCCCGATCAGGCCGAAGTGCATTGCGTAGCCGCGCGCCCACTCGAAGTTGTCCATGTTCGTCCAGTGGAAATAGCCCCGCACATCGACACCGTCGGCGATCGCCTGCTGGACGTAGGAAAGGATCTCGCCGAGGTAGCGTTCCCGCCATTCGTCGTCGTTCGTGGCAAGGCCGTTTTCGGTGATGTACACGGGCTTGCCGAGTCCGCGAAGCTCATTCAGCACCTGGCGCATCCAGGCCGGATCCGAGCTCAAGCCCATGTCGGTTACGGGTGTGCCGGGGACGTTGAAGCGCCGGATGAACTGCTCTTTGGGCCGCCTGGGGTCGAACGCGCATAGCTGGCCCCAATAGTGCGCGATGCCGATGTAATCGCTCGTGGCCTCCACGATCCGGCGCAGCTGCCCGGGGGCGACCGGCCACCGGTCCAGGGTCATCTGCGCCGCGCGGGCGGCGAGACGGTCGCGGCGCTTAGGCGACGCGGGCAGGAAGAGAAACTTGTGGTGCGACAGCCCGACCTGCGAGTTGGGCCAACGGCGCTTGATGGCGCTGTACGCCAGCTCGTGGGCGCGGTGCATGTTGCTCGCAACTCGATAGGTCGCACCAACGTCGCTGTGACGGCCGGGCGGAAACTCGCCCGTGATCCAGCCGTTGACCGCGTAGATGCTGGGCTCATTGATCGTGCACCAGAGTCCAATCAGGTCTCCCAGCTCGTCGACCACGCGGTGCACGTAAGGCATGAAGGCGTGCGCAGCCCCGGTTGCGCTCCATCCCCCCTTCCGCGCGAACCAGGTGGGGCTCGAGAAATGGTGCAGCGTGACCATCGGCTGGATTCCCTGCTCGCGGAGCTCTCCCAGGACGTCCCGGTAATGGCGGATCTGACGTGAATCGAACGCGCCCGGTGATGGCTCGATGCGCGCCCACTCGATGGACATCCGGTGCGCGTTCTGATTGATCTCGCGCAGGAGCCCGAAGTCCTCTCGGTAGCGGTGGTAGTGGTCGCAAGCGATCTCGGACGTATCCCCATTGGCGATGCGCCCCTGCTGCTGCTCGAACTCCCACCAGTCGCTGTTGCGGTTGTCGCCTTCGACCTGGTGGGCGGCGCTGGAGGTGCCCCAGAGGAAGCCCTCTGGGAACGGGTGCCTGCCGTCCGCCGTCACGCGACTGCGCTCGCCGGCTTTTCGACCTTGGGGGGCGGAACGTATTCCCAGCTGGAGGCCGTCTCGCCGTCCATCTCCACCAGCAGCATCCCTGCCCGGTCGACCTGCTTGCGATACATCTCGCGCTCGTTGTGTGGGCGGCCGTCGAGCAGGATCCAGGCGGCCTGGATGGGATCGGCGTGGCTGACGATGGCGCTGGTCTCCCCCGGATGGTCCCGCGCCAGCCGGCGCAGCACGCCGAGGACTCGGCCGCCCATATGCTCGACCGATTCATCGCCTGCGACCAGGCCGCGACGTGCCTTGTGTACGTACCACAGTGGCCGCCGCAGAGGGATCTGCCAGTACGGGACGCCCTGGAGGTAGCGGCTGAAGTCCGCTTCGCGCAGGTCCGGGTCCACCTCGAGCGCAGCGGGCGGGTCGAGCCTGGAATTGATCAGCTCCGCCGTCTCGACCGCGCGGGCCAGCGGGCTGTGGACGATGCGCTTGATGCTCTCGGCTCGAAGGCGGTCACCAACAGCGCTTGCCTGCGCCCGGCCGTGCGCGCTGAGCTGGAAACCGTCGAGATGCCCATAAAGCAAGTTGCGCGGGTTCTCGACGTCGGCGTGGCGAATCAGATAGACGCGCGTCAGGGCCAACTCAAATTTGATGCTAAGGGTTGCAATAAGGCCGGGTTCATCCCGGCAGTCACCACGCGTTCACTTTCAAGACGCCACCAACTCGACGTCGGCGTGGCGGATCAGATAGACGCGCGTGGATGACAACTCGTGTCTGATCCTAAGTAAAGCGGGTCGGGCTTAAGAGCGGAAGGCGCCGACCGAAGTGCGGTTGGTGCCCGACGACCGGCCGCCCTCGAGGGCGCGAAAAGCCTCGCGCAGCAGGTTGCCCGTGTACTCGCGCCGGTTCATGAGCCCAGCCTCGTCGTATGTGGGGCGAACGACGCTGATCGTCGCGGCGCCGCAGCTGACCGTGATGCGCTTCCAGTTGCCGCTGGTCGCAAAGTCGTATGCGGCGATCGAGCGCCGGATCTTGTCCGCGGCCAGCGTGGCCCCCACCTCATCGGTCTCGGGCAGGACGATGGCGAAATGGGGAGGGCCGTCGGCGTCGATGAAGCCCACCGTGTCGGTGTCGCGGATCGCCCGACCCAGGCGCTCGGACATTTCCCGCAGCAGGCCTTCGAGCTGGATGTGGCCGAGCTCCTTGTCGACGTGCTCCGCGTGGTCCAGCTCGACCACCAGCACCGAGAGCGGCCGGTGGTAGCGAACGGCCCGGTTGGCCTCCTGGCCCACCAGGGCTTCGATGAACTTGGCGTTCCAGATGCCCGTCACAGGGTCGACGACGCCAAACAGCGGGCTCGAGGAGCGGTCCGACTGGCTGTGCCCACAGCGGGGGCAGTACTCGGCCGCCTCGGGCAGCTCGGAATTGCAGTACCAGCACGAGGCCACGCGGGAATTCTAGAGGTTGGAGCTCGGGATTCACCCTCCCCAAAACGAGGGAGGTCGGCCCCGCAGGGGCGGGCGGGGACCCTCCACAATGCGAGCGTGGGAGATCAGGAGGAGCTGTTCCCGACGGCGGCCGGCCCCGAGCCGAGCGCGCCGCTGGCAACCCGGATGCGGCCGAGGAGCTTCGACCAGCTGGTCGGCCAGCAGCGCGTGGTCGAGGTCCTGCGCGATCTGACCCGGTCCGGGCACCTGCCGAGCATCGTGCTGTGGGGGCCGCCCGGGAGCGGCAAAACGACCCTGGCCGGGCTTCTGGCGACCGAGACCAAGGCGCGAATGGTCGCCATGTCCGCGGTCACCGCCGGCGTGGCCGACCTGCGCAAGACCGTCGCCGAGGCGCGCGTGCACCGGCGCGCAGGACTGCGGACGGTGCTGTTCATCGACGAGATCCACCGCTTCAACAAGGCGCAGCAGGACGCCATCCTTCCGCACGTCGAGGACGGGACCGTGACGCTGATCGGCGCCACCACCGAGAATCCCTCGTTCGAGGTGATCGCGCCCCTGCTGTCGCGCAGCCGCGTGTTCCGATTGGAAGCGCTCGAGCGTGCCGAGTTGAGGCAGGTGGTCGAGCGCGGGGTCGCGGAGCTCGGCGCGCGGATCGGCGACGACGCGATGGAGGCGCTCCTGGAAGGCTCCCGCGGCGACGCGAGGGTCGCGCTCAACGGGCTGGAGGCGGCAGCCGCCCTCGCCGCCGGGCGCGCGCAGAGCGCCAATCCAGACGGCGAGATCGGCCTCGACGACGTCGAGCGCGCCCTCCAGCAGCGCCACCTCCTGTACGACAAAGCCGGCGACCAGCACTACGACATCGTCTCCGCGCTGATCAAGAGCGTTCGCGGCAGCGACCCGGACGCGGCGGTGTACTGGCTGGCCCGCATGCTCGAGGCGGGCGAGGATCCGTTGTTTGTCGCGCGGCGGCTCGTCATCTCTGCCGCGGAGGACATCGGCCTTGCCGACCCGCAGGCGCTTCAGGTCGCGATGGCGGCGCAGCAAGCCGCGCATTTCGTGGGCATGCCGGAGGCGGTGCTGCCCCTCACCGAGGCCGCCCTCTACCTCGCTCTTGCGCCCAAGTCCAACTCGGCGCTCACGTCATATGGCGCCGCGCGCGAGCTCATCGAGCAGTCGGGGAATGAGCCGGTGCCGATGCACCTTCGCAACGCGCCGACAGGCCTGATGAAGTCGATGGGATACGGCCGCGGCTACAAGTACGCGCACGACTATGAAGGCGGCGTGGCCGACCAGGCGCACATGCCCGAGAAGCTGAAAGGCCGAAAGGTCTACAACCCCAATCCCAGAGATCGAAAGCGAGCCCCAGGTGGCTGAGGCGCTCGTCATCTTCAAGCCCGACGCTGCCTATCGCCTTGCTGCCCGCGCGGGGCTGTGGGGCTGGCTCTCGAGTGAGCGCCATTGGAAGGTCGAAGCGCTGAGCTGGTTCAAGCCGCCGGCTTCACTGATCGAGGACCACTACGACTTCTTGAAGGGGCGGCCGTTCTTCCCGTGGCTCGTGGACTTCATGACAGCTCTGCCGCTGGTCGTAGGGCGGGTCAGCGCCGAGGCCAGATCACTGGAGCAGATGCGCTACGACCTCGGCGAGACCCGAATCCAGGAGTCTCGCCCGGGCTCATTGCGTGAGCGCTACGGCATCTATGGAGGCATCAACTGCATGCACCTGTCCGACGCCGTCGAAACAGGATCGGTTGAGGTAGCCCGCTGGGCGAAGTTCTTGCAGCTCGACAAGGTCGACGTCGAGCTGGCCGTGGACAGCGACAAGCCCGACTACACGTACCGCCTTCGGTCGCTGGCCGCGCAGGTGGCCGGCGGCATCCACGTCGAGCTGGCCTCCCAGACGATCGGCGAGCTCCTGACCGAGGAGTCAGATATCGACGGGCCTCAGCTGGAGACGTTCGGGAGGATCATCCTGGGCGCTCTGGCTTAGCCGGCCCCGGCGCCCGCTTGCGAATTGTCACCGGGCGACCGAACAGCTCCGAGTTCGGGATCACGACGATGTCGCCGGCGTCGCTCTTCAGCAAAGTCACCCTCAACCTGACGTCGGTGACAGTGCCAGACGACTCCTCCACGCTGATGTGGTCGCCGACTCGAATGTGGCGCTCCAGCAGCACGTAGTAGCCGGACACGTAATCCTGCAGGAGGTCCTGGACACCCAGCGCGGCCACGACGGTGGCGAGGAGGATACCGAGCAGACCGACGTTCTGGTTCTGCAGCGCGAAGCTGAACGCCGCGAAGATCCCGATCGCGATCACGACGACGTACACGACACGCCTGACGAGGACGATGACCTCGGCACGCACATGGCGCGTGCGCATCTGCTCCGTGGCCACGCGTGCGATCACCCGCGATGCGACCACGAAGGCGACGAGCACGAAGAGGCCTACGGCGACGTAGATGAGGTCCTTGTCGCTGATGAATGGGAACACCGCCAGCGGCGGCTTGGTCACTCCTCGGTCTCGGCTGCTTCCTCTGTGGCGGGAGCCTCGCCCTCTGCAGCGGCCTCGCCTTCAGCCGGCACGACGGCCTCGGCGGCGGGGATCTCCTCCTCGATCTTGAGCTCGCGCTTGTGGACGATCTTGACGATGAGCTCCTCGGGGTCGGCGAGCACCGTGACAGCCTTCGGCACGTTGAGGTCTGAGACCCGCAGCTCGGACTCGATCTCCTCGAGTGGGGTGAGGTCGACCTCGAACGCCTCCGGGATGTCGGTTGGCAGACACTCGACCCGAAGACTGTGGATCGGCTGGAGCACGTCGGCGTCTCCACGCTTCACGGCGGCGGACTCACCGATGAGGTGGACGGGAACCTCGACCGTGATCTTCTCTTCGAGGCTGACCTGATAAAAGTCGACGTGGATGGGACCCAGCCGCCGCGGGTGGGTCTGGATCTCGCGGACCAGCACCTTCTCGGTGCGGTCGCCGTCGACAACCAGGTCGACGAGGTGAGTCCGTCCCGACTTCACGAAAACCTTCTGAAACTCGAGGCGGTCAAGGACCAGCGGGGTGGCCTGGGCGCTGTGGCCGTAAACGATTGCCGCGAGCTTGCCCTGGCCGTGAAGCCGGCGGGATCGCTTACCGATCAGGGATCGTGTGGAGGCATTCAGCTGCATGTTGGATCCTCAGGAGGAGAGGCGTCGCCTATGATACCGCGGAGAACGATCCCGGCGAGATACATCCAGTAGGAGGAACAGGCATGCAGAGTCCACCGCCTACCCCACCGCCTCCGCCCCCGCCACCCCCGCCGCAGATGCCGGCCGGCTCACCACAGCCCATGCAACCGATGGGCGGTGGCGGGATGGCTGCCGGCAATCTTGCGTCGCCTGGCATGAGGATCCTGGGCGGCCTGATCGACGTCGTGATCCTGATCGTCGTCAACGGCATCATCGGGCTGCTGCTGCAGAAGGCTCAAGGGCTCGCATACGTCATCAGCGTCCTCCTCGACATCGCCTATTTCGGTTACTTCTGGAGCTCTCGCGGCGCGTCAGTGGGGATGATGCCGTTTGGCTTCAAGGTGCGCGACATGGCCACCGGTCAGTACCCGACCATGGGCAAGGCGGCGCTGCGCGGGTTCATCTGGGTCCTCGAGGTCAACTTCACGATCTGCATCATCGGCGCGGTCGGCTGGTTGTGGCAGCTGTGGGACCCGCAGAAGCAGGCGATTCACGACAAGGTGGCCGGGACCATCGTCACGACGAGCTGAAGGATGCAGCAATACCCACCGCCCGCCATGCCCGCGGGTCCGGGTTTTGTGCCGCAGGTCGGCTACGGCGGTTTCTGGATCCGGGTCGTCGCCTACATCATCGACGGCATCATTCTGGGCATCGTCGGTGGTGTCATCTACGCCCTGCTCGGGGTCAACCTATCGGACCCGAACTCCTTTCAGAGTACGCGTTACCAGGGCGCGCAGGGCGCCAACCTGGTCATCAGCTTCGTTTACTTCGCCGGTCTGTGGACGGTCATGGGCGCTAGCCTCGGGCAGCGCATCTTCGGCATGCGCGTAGTCGACGCCAACACCGGCCAGCCGATCGGTTTCGGCAAGGCCGCGCTGCGCTGGCTGGGCCTGCTGATCTCGTTCCTGGTGTGTTTCATCGGCGTGATCTGGGTCGCGTTCGACAGTCGCAAGCAGGGCTGGATGGACAAGATCGCCGGGACGGTGGTGCTCCGGGCCTAGGCCTCATTGCGACACAACCCGCGAGTGCCGGCACTTGCGGGTTTGAAGCCGCGGGAATACCCGCGGGTGCCGGCACTCGTGCTCTAGCGCGCGCTTTCAGGAAAACGTTTGCGGAGCCAGTCGACGATGCCCTGCAAGGGCGTCCCGGGCGTGAAAAGCTCGGCCACGCCCTTCTTCTTCAGATCCGCGATGTCGTCGTCGGGAATGATGCCGCCGCCGAAGACGACGATGTCGGTCGCCTTGCGGCGCTTCAGCTCCTGGACGACCGCCGGGAAAAGCGTCATGTGCGCCCCGGAGTGGATCGACAGGCCGATCACCTGCGCGTCCTCCTGCAGCGCCGCGTCGACGACCATCTCGGGCGTCTGACGCAATCCGGTGTAGATCACCTCGTAGCCCGCATCGCGGAGGGCGCGGGCCACGACCTTTACGCCGCGATCGTGGCCGTCGAGGCCGACCTTCGCGAGAACGATCCGAATCGGCTTGGTCGCGGTTTTAGTCGGCACCTCTAGATCACAGCTCGTTCGGTGTAGATGCCGAAGACCTCGATGAGCGTGTTCATGATCTCGCCCTCGGTGGCGTAGGCTCGGACCGCCTCGAGGATGTGCGGCATCAGGTTGTCGTTGCCCGCGGCCGCTTTCCGAAGACGCGTCAAGGCGTTTGAGCAACGGGCCTGGTCACGTTTTGCGCGCACCTCGCGAACCCGTGCCACCTGTTCGCTCTCGAGCTTCGGATCGATGCGGAGGATCTCGATCGGCTCCTCGTCATCGACGGTGAACTCGTTCACGCCGACCACCAGGCGCCGCTTCTGCTCAAGGTCCTGCTGGTATCGGAAGGCCGCGTCGGCAATCTCCTTCTGGAAGAAGCCGGCCTCGATGGCCGGAATGACGCCACCAAGCTCTTCGATCTGCATGAAGTAGGCCTCGGCCTGCCGCTCCATCTCGTCGGTAAGCGCCTCCACGAAGTAGCTGCCGCCCAGCGGGTCGATGGTGTTGGCAACGCCGGTCTCGTAAGCGAGCAGCTGCTGGGTGCGCAGCGCGAGGCGCGCGGCCTTGTCCGTGGGGAGGGCAAAAACTTCGTCCATGGCGTTGGTGTGGAGCGACTGAGTACCGCCGAGGACTGCGGCCAGCGCCTCGATCGCTGTCCGCGCGATGTTGAGCTCCGGCTGCTGGGCGGTCAGGGAAACGCCTGCGGTCTGCGTGTGGAAGCGAAGCTTCCACGATCGCTCGGCCCGCGCCCCGTAGCGCTCGCGCATCCAGCGTGCCCAGATGCGGCGGGCCGCGCGGAACTTGGCGATCTCCTCGAAGAAATCGATATGAGCATCGAAGAAGAAGGAGAGCCGTGACGCGAAATCGTCGATGCGCATCCCCCTTTCCACGCACGCGTCGACGTAGGCCATGCCGTCCGCCAATGTGAAAGCAAGCTCCTGGGCGGCGGTGGATCCGGCTTCGCGGATGTGGTAGCCGGAGATGGAGATGGTGTTCCACTTCGGCACCTCTTTGGCGCAGTACTCGATGGAATCGACTACGAGGCGCATCGATGGATCGGGCGGAAAGATGAACTCCTTCTGCGCGATGAACTCTTTCAGGATGTCGTTCTGAAGGGTGCCGCCAAGCTTTGCCGCCGGTACGCCCTGCTTTTCCGCCACCGCGATGTACATGCAGAGGAGGATTGCGGCGGGCGAGTTGATGGTCATCGAGGTGGTGATGTCGCCGAGCGGGATGCCGTCGAACAGCGTCTCCATGTCGGCCAGTGAGTCGATGGCCACGCCACAGTGCCCGATCTCGCCACGGCTGGTCGGCGCGTCGGAGTCCTGTCCCATCAGGGTCGGCATGTCGAACGCGACCGAAAGGCCTGTCTGGCCGTTGGCGAGGAGGTACTTGTAGCGTCGGTTGGTCTCCTCGGCGGTCGCGAACCCGGAGAACTGGCGCATGGTCCAGAGCCGGCCGCGGTAGCCGCTCGGATGTATTCCGCGCGTGTAGGGATAGCTGCCCGGAAGCTCCTCATCTCGCTCAGGAAGATCGGAAGACGTGTATAGGGGTTGGACCGGAACCCCAGAGATGGTCGACGTCTCCAGGCCATCGCCGCGCGCCGGGCGCGACTCGAAGTCCTCCAGCCAAGCCTGCTTGGGATCTCGCGCCCGAACTCGCATGACTTGATTATCCGAGTTATCCGCGGTCGCGCTTCTTCCTTGGCCTGGTTGCCTCGTGCGCCGGAATTGAATCGAGGATCTCGTCGGCGACCGCGTAAGGCGTCCTCTCCCGCATCAGCTTCTCGGCGAGGCCTCTGTCCTCGGCCAGGACGAGGCGCGCGTGCTCGCGAGCGCGTTCGGCGACCACCTCGGCCGTCTCCTCTTCCAGTCTCTGCAGCGCGAGCCGGTCGGCCTGGCCGCTCGATTGGAGGTGCCTCCTGTGGGCCTCGACGGCCGCCCACAGCTCGGTGATCCCTTCCTGCTTGGCCGCGGAGGTGGCGATGATCGGCGGCCTCCACACGGTCCCCTCTCGTTTCACCAGACTGAGCATTCCGCGCAGCTCCAGCATCGCCTGGTTATGGCCGGCGAGGTCTGCCTTGTTGACGACGAACACGTCGGCGATCTCCAGGATGCCGGCCTTGATCATCTGCACCCCATCCCCCAGGTTCGGTGTGAGCACGACCACGGTCGTGTTCGCCACCGCCGCCACCTCCAGCTCCGACTGCCCTACGCCGACCGTCTCAAGGATCACCGGGTCGAACCCGAAGGCGGCGAGCAGCCGGATCGCCTCGCGCGCCGCCAAAGACAGCCCTCCCATGTGGCCCCGCGCGCCCATGCTGCGGATGAAGACCTTGGGATCGAGCGCATGTCGCTGCATCCGGATGCGGTCGCCCAGGATGGCTCCGCCTGTGAACGGTGAGTTGGGGTCGGTCGCGATCACCGCGACCGAGCGGTCCAGCTTCCGCAGGTGCGACACCAGTGCGTCCACCAGCGTCGACTTGCCTGTCCCTGGAGCTCCGGTGAAACCGACCACGTAGGCGTCTCGCGCTCGGTCGTGCAGCCCCGCTTGCAGCTCGCGCACGGAGGGATCGCGGCGCTCGACAAGAGTGATGGCTCGGGCCAGGGCGCGGACGTCGCCGGCCCGAAAACGCTCGGCTAGATCAGCGTCTGACAAAGAACGCGAGGCACGCGCTGTCAACGCCCCGGTTCACTGGCCCAGGAAGCGCGATGCGAAGTCGTGGCCAAGGACGACGACGATCCCGTAGGTCTGCTGGCCTCGTGCGGGTGCCGGGCTCGTCGGGGTTGCCGCCACCACAGTGCCGCCAAAGAAACCGACGAGCCACTTCGTCGTCTGCGGGAACTTGCCGCCGGAGTAATCGAGAATCAGCGTTCGAGATGAGGCGCCGTGCGCGACCGGGTCGGCAAGCTGGAGTCCCGTGGGGTCGAACATCGTCGTCACTCGGTCATCCAGGCCGGTGAAGTTGTTCGAGCCGTTGGCGAACTGGATGGGCGCCTTTTCCGCAAGCACCGCAGGGTCGATGAGCACCGACGCGAGGTAGCGGTGAATCATGCCGTAGCTCTGGTCATCCGCGCACAGCTGTGAGATCCCAGCGCCCATGCCGCAGTTGAACGCGTCCAGCAGGTTCCCGGACGCGGAGCCGGATGGCGCCGTCAACGCGATGCGGACGATCGAGGAATCCGGAAGGTTCTTCCCCCAGTCGTAGATCGCCTTCATGTCCGAAAAGGACATGTCGGTGTGGATGTTCTTCTGGAGCGCGTTGAGCAGCTGGGGCGCCTTGGAGAATCCGTTGACAGTGGTGGTCTTCTTCTTGATCGCCGTCATGATGTCCTGCTGGCGCTTCGCGCGCCCGAAGTCGGACGACTGTTGAGGCTGAACGGCGTGGCGCGACCGGGCGAGGCGCAGGGCCTGCTCGCCGTTCAAATGCTGGCACCCCGCCTTGAAGTGCACTCCGCCGCGCACATATCCGTCGGAGTAGTCCGGGTACTGGTAGTCGTCGAGGTTGGTTGTCAGGCAGACGTCGACGCCACCCAGGGCGTTGACCATGTCTCGAAAGGCTTTGAAGTCGACCCCGATGTAGCGGTCGAAAGTGAGCCCGGTGACCTTGCTGACCTCGTGCTCCGACGCACGCCCACCCCCGTCACGACCCTGATAGATGGAGGCGACGCAGCAGATGATGCTCGTGTAAGGCACCTCGTAGGCGGCGTTGATCTTATTGGTCCAGATGCGGCTCGAATCGCTCTGGAGGTTCATGTGCACGACGAGGTCCCTTGGGATCGAGACCAGCATCACTCGATTGGTGTTCGGGTCGATGCTCACGGCCATGATCGAGTCCGTCAGGTATGGAGCATCGTTCTGCTCGCCGCCCATGCCCAGCAACAGGACGTTGACCCGCTGCCCGTGCTTGAGCTTGTAGGCGATGGTGCCCGGAGCAGGCTCGACCGCCTGCACGACCTCGCCGATGGGATTCAGGTGGCGGCCGGTGGTCGCGGCGAAGAAATCGTCAAACCGCTTGTATGCCAGGGTCGCCGTCACGATCACGACCACCAACAGGACGGCGCCAACCACCGCTGGGACCGACCTGGTCAAGCGGTAGGAGGCGTTGTAGCGGGATCGCCTGGCCCTAGGCCTGGGCCTCTGCATGCGCACGCGGATTTTACCCTCAGGGGCCACTAGGACTGGGTTAACGGTTGTAATTGCCGGCTGGTTACGGCCTGGGAGTCACCCTGTGCTTGACGAGCTGCCCTGCGAGATGGCGATGATCCAGAACAGGGCTGAGCCCGCGCTGGCCAGGAAGCCGATGATGCCCAGGATCAGGCCCGCCAGGGCCAGGCCACCACCGCCGAGCGTGCCACCGCTTGCCGCGACCCTCTGGCGCGAGATGAAGCCCATGATCGCGGCCGCAGGCCCGGCCAGGATCCCCAGGCACATGAAGGCGCAGACGATGGAGACAATGCCCACGATCAGCGAGCCGATCGCCAGGCCGTCGGTTCTCGGGGCGGCGTAGCCGGCACCACCTGGCATGTAACCCATGGGAGGCGGCGGCACGAACCCACCACCGGGTGGCGGCGGACCCGGCGGCATGTAGCCCCCACCCGGCGGTGGAGGTGGGTTGTAGCCGCCGCCCGGCGGTGGCGGAGGTGGAGGCGGTGGCGGGGGCGTGTAACCTCCCCCGGGCGGAGGCGGTGGCGGCGGATTGCTCGGGGGCGGCACGTCCGACATCTAACTCATCCTCCCTGGTTGCTGGGCCACTCCGGCCGAGCTTGACCCCAACTCGTAACTGCGAACGATCCACGCCTGCATCGCCAGCGCGTACGCCGATGTGAAGAAGACCCCGATGAGACACGCTGCTGAGCCCAGTGAGGCGATGAAGCTGGCGGCGATCAGCATAAGGCCCGCGATCAAGGTGTTGGTGAGAGCTGTACGGCAGCGTCGCCAGATGGCTGCGATCCGGATGCCGGCCGGTATCCCGCCGCCGTCGGTGGCGAGCACGATGGCCGGGGTGGCGAACGTCAGCGCAAGGCTCCCAACCGTCGCGACGCTGAAGGCGGCGAAGCTGAGCAGGACCGATATCGCGATCACGCCCGGGTTGGACGAATCCTCGCTCTGCTTCACTGCGAGCAGGATGGCGGGGACGTAGATCGCAGCCGCGACTGCGGTTATGACAAGTCCGTAAATAATCTCAACCACGAAGAGGTGGATGCCCCGACCCAGATAGCTGAGGTTGGCGGGCGCGAGCCGCTCTTCTCCCGCTCGAAGGCGGTCGAGCGACGCCAGCATCCAGCCGAGCGCGTTGATGGCCCCCACTATGGGCAGGATGAGGATGAGGCCGATCACGAGCACCTTGACCACCCATTCGGGGTCGCGCGTCGGCCAGTAGAACGCCTCGGTGATGCGCTCCAACCTAGTGTCCGGTTTCGGAGGTCCGCCGCATATTCGCGGCATGGACGGCCGGAGCCAAGGCAAGGGTGGCGCAGCTGGGAGCGCATCGCGTAGATGCGCGAGGACGATGCGCCGGGCCCCTTAACGCGGGCTTCAGTGCCAACGGCACCCGGCCGTCCAGGGCGATGAAGATGCAAGGAACTTCTGGAACCGGACACTCATGTGTTGCTAGAGGGTCGCGGGCTCTGACGAGGACGAGATGGTGACGAGGAGCAGGATCAGCCAGATCAGGCTTACGAGCGCACCCACGGCGGTCGCCACGATCCCGAGGACCCAGCCCGTCACCGCCATGCTGTGGCCGCCCAGCGCGCCTCCCGAAGCCTCGATCCTGCTCACCGCCGCTTTGCCCAGGAAGTAGGCGATCGGCCCGAGTACGAGCCCCGGCACCCCGAGCGGCAGCCCGAGCAGGATGCCGAGGATGGCCAGGGCGAGCGACGTGACCGCCGGGCCCGGCGTGACCCGGCGCTGGCCGTACCCAGGCGGCGGGTACGAGGGCGGCGGGTGGTAGGGTGCGATCCCTTGCGGAGGCGGCAGCGGCGCGGGAGATCCCACCGGTTGCTGCACGCTCATCGCAGCAGCGCGCGGGCGATGACCACGCGCTGGATCTGGTTCGTGCCTTCGTAGATCTGGGTGATCTTCGCGTCTCGCATCATCCTCTCGACCGGGTAGTCCTGGATGTAGCCGTAGCCGCCTAGGACCTGGACGCAATCGGTGGTGACCTTCATGGCCATGTCGGACGCGAACAGCTTCGCCATGGCCGCAATCTTGGTCAGGTCGGCGGCTTTGGCGTCGACCTTGGTGGCCGCGCGATAAACAAGATGGCGCGCGGCTTCGATCTGGGTCGCCATGTCGGCGAACATGAACTGGAGTCCCTGGAAGCTGGCAATCGGCTGCCCGAACTGGTTGCGTTCTTTCGCGTACCGCACCGCATAGTCGAACGCTCCCTCTGCGATGCCGAGAGCCTGCGCGCCGATGCCCGGTCGTGATCGGTCGAGGACGGCAAGCGCGATCTTGAAACCGGCGCCTTCCTCACCGAGCCGGTTCGCGGCCGGAACCTTTACGTCCTCGAACACCAGCTGCGCGGTCGGTGAGCCGCGGATGCCGAGCTTGTGCTCCAGCTTGGGCGCCTTCCAGGGGCTCGTCTCCCGCTCCAACGCGAACGCAGATATCCCGTGATGATTCGCTTCGGGATCGGTCTGTGCGAAAACGACGAGGGTGCCGGCGATGCTGCCTCCCGTGATGAACTGTTTGGTGCCGTTGAGGACGTACTCGCTGCCGTAGCGCTTGGCGCGGGTCTTCATCGCCGCGGCGTCGGAGCCACTGCCGGTCTCGGACAGCGCGTAAGCGGCCACCTTCTGGCCTGAGGCCAACGGCGGGCACAGGCGCTTCTTCTGCTCCTCGGTGCCGGCGACCAGGATGGGGTAAGCACCGAGGGCCTGCACGGCCAGGATCAGCGAGGAGGTCGTGCACGCCTTGGCGATCTCCTCGATGCCCATGCAGATGGTCACGCTCGAGCCGGAGATGCCCCCGTACTCCTCCGGGAATGGAATGCCGAGGATCCCGTTCTCGGCGAAGAGGCGCTCGATGTCCTTCGGGTATTCGGCTTTCTCGTCGATCTCCGCCGCGCGCGGGGCGACCTTGTCCTGCACGAGCTCGCGAATCGTGTCTCGGATCGCGGTCTGCTCCTCCGAGAATTCGAAGTCCATCCGGGTGAGATTAACCGCTGGGTGTGCTAGCGAGGCGGGGGCGGACGGGCTTGCCCGGCCGCGACTTTGCCCTTCTCGCCACCCGCATGGCTTGGAGTTCCTTTAATGAATCCAATCCCGCGGAGGGAGAGCAGGGGCACGAGTTCCGGCAGTTGAACCGCGCGCAGTGGTGCAGCCGATCAGGTTGCCGGCGAGCGCCCCGATGAGAGGGAACCGCCGAGGTTCCCCTCTCATAAGCGGAGCACGTGTCGCGCGATGACGACCCGCTGCACCTGGTTCGAGCCCTCGTAGATCTGCAGCGCCTTGGCATCGCGCACGTGACGCTCGAACGGACTGCCTCGTACTGCACCTTCCTCGCCTGCCAGCTGCAGAGCGTCGAGGGCGACCTGCATCGCCGTGTCGGTGCTGTGCAGCTTGGCCATCGACGCCTGGCGCGTGAACGGCTGCCCGATGCTGCAGAGCCAGGCCGCGTGATAGGCAAGGAGGCGGGCCGACTCGAGCCGGGTCGCCATGTCCGCCAGCAGAAAGTCATCGCCCTCCTCGCGCGAGCGGACCGCGAGCAGAGCCGCGGACTCGCTGACGGCGGCTTGCGCGATGCCGAGCGCCTGGCCCGAGATGCCGATCCGTCCGGAATCGAGCGCCCGCATGGCCACCGCGAAGCCGTGGCCCTCCGCCGCGAGGCGGTTGGCGACCGGCACGACCACGTCTTCGAGGACCAGCTCGCCGGTCGGCGAGCCGTTCAGCCCCATCTTCTTGAAGATCTGCCCGACCTTCAGCCCCGGCGTATCCGCCGGCACGATGAAGGCGCTGACCCCAGCGGCCCTCTCGTCGGGGCCAGTGCGCGCGAAGACGATGTACAGCCCAGCGCGCCCGATGCTGGTGATGAACACCTTGGTGCCGTTGAGGATGTAACTGTCGCCGTTGCGGCGAGCGCTCGTCTTCAACGACGCGGCGTCGGAGCCGGCCGAGGGCTCCGTGAGCGCGAATGCACCGAGCAGCTCGCCCGAGGCGAGCCGAGGCAGCCATCGCCGTTTCTGCTCCTCGGTGCCGAAGAGGAGGATGGGCTCGCTGCCGACGCTCGTGTGCACGTCCACGATCACGGAAGTCGACGCACACGCCTGCGCGAGCTCGTCGATGCAGAGCGTGAACGCGAGCGCATCGAGTCCGGCGCCGCCATACTCACGCGGGATCAACACGCCCATCAACCCTGCGTCCGCCGCGGCCTTCACCGCCTCCTCGGGAAAGCGGTGGTCGCGGTCGACCTCCTCCGCCAGCGGCAGTGCAACGGACTGAGCGAGCTCACGCACAGCCGCCCTGAAGGCCGCATGGTGAGGCGGCAGATCAAGGTCCATAAACGAGCGGTTTTACAATAGAGGGTCGCGATGGAAGCAGGTCCGCGTTACCTCGAAGGCACCACTGTCGGCAGTGGTCGCGACATCATCGGCGTGCGCCGGGACCGCATCGCCGACATCATCAGCACCGGACGCGAGATCATCGTGCGCGCGAAGGGCGAGAAGATCCTGCCCGACACCATCACCGGCGCCACCGCGGCGCTCCTGGTCACGATCGCCGGCTACGGCGAGCCGCTCTCCGAAGGCCAGTGGCGCGAGCTGGCGGGGGTGGTCGGTGGCATCATGCGCGACAACACGTATGCGGACCTTGCCAGGCTCCGGACGTTGATCACTCAGGAACAATTCATGAACGTGGCCCGCAACCAGGGGTACGGGCGCTTCATCCGCAGGCTGGACGACGGCCGCTGGGTGTGTGAGCTCTCCCCCAAGCTTGAAGACCTTCCCGACGAGTAACTCCCTGTCCTCAGTGGTGCGGTCCAGGCCGGTTCGCATCACATTCGCGATCCTGCTCGCGCTGGCCATCGTGAGCCCCGCCGTGATGGTGGCGGCGGTCGTGTGGACGGTGCCCCCACCCGCAGCAACGGTTCCCGAGGACATGCAGCCGGCGCGGCTGCTGCCGGCGCCGGACGTGCAGCCGACGAGCCTGCCCGCCGGGCCGGTCAACGTCTACGCGAACACCATGTCCGGCGTCGTCCCCTGTCCCCTATGTGAGCTGCCGCCACGCGTGTACGTGCCCAACAGCACCGCCGGCACGGTGGACGTCATCGATCCGCTGACGATGAAGGTGGTGGACCACTACGCGGTCGGCGCCATCCCCCACCACATCGCACCGGCGTGGGACATGAGCGCGCTGTACGTCGACAACGAGGGTTCGAGCAGCCTGACCGTGCTGGACATCAACACTGGAAGACCGCGTGGGACGATCTCCATCCCGTTCCCCTACAACCTGTACTTCACGCCCGACGGAACGAAGGCCATCGATGTCGTCGAGCGGCTGCAGCGGATCGAGTTCCGCGACCCGCACAACAAATGGAAGCTGCTCAAATCGGTCGGCATCCCGTGGCCGGGCGCCGACCACCTCGACTTCAGCGCCGACGGAAGCTACCTGATGATCTCGACGGAATACTCCGGGGTGGTGGCGAAGGTCGACGTCGTGAACATGCGGCTCATAGGCTCGGTCGACGTTGGCGGGCTGCCGATCGACGTCAGGCTCTCGCCGGACGGCCGGTATTTCTACGTGACCAACCAGGGCCGCATGGGGGTGTCGGTCATCGACCCGGTCGCGATGAAAGAGATCCAGTTCATTCCAACTGGTCGCGGCGCGCACGGTCTGCAGGTGTCGCGCGACACGAAGTCGCTGTACGTGTCCAACCGCCTCGAAGGGTCGTTCTCGGTGATCGACTTTGCAACCCGCCGCGTGGTGGCCAAGTGGCGCATCCCGGGGGGCGGCAGCCCGGACATGCTCCAGCTCAGCCCGGATGGCACGCAGCTGTGGGCATCAGGGCGCTACAACGCGACTGTCTATGTCATGAGCACGGTCACCGGTCAGCTGATCAAGAAGATCGCCGTGGGCGCCGAGGACCACGGCCTTACGTACTTCCCGAACGTTGGCCTGCACAGCCTGGGCCACAACGGGGTCTATCGCTAGCAGCTGATTCCGCGCTTTTGGCGCCGAAAGCGCGCTTGGAGGGCCTCGGATTCCGCATTTTTGGCGCCAAACGTGCGGATTGGGCGACGCGGGCGGCGGAGCCGGTCAGCAGCCCAGCAAGCGCGCGATCAGCATCCGCTGCACCTCTGAGGTGCCCTCGCCGATCTCGTTGACCTTGACGTCGCGCCAGTAGCGTGCGACGGGGTAGTCCTCCATGAATCCATAGCCCCCATGGATCTGCACCGCCTGGTCGGCGGCGCGCTTCGAAGCCTCGGACGCATAGAGCTTTGACATCGCCGCCAGCATGCGCACCTCATCGGTTGGCTTGGAGCCGCCATGGGAATAGGCCGACGCCGCCCGATAAACCATGGTCCGCGCGAGCTCCGTCTCCATCGCCATGTCCGCGAGCTTGAACTGGATCGCCTGGTGCTTTGAGATCGGAACGCCGAATGTCCGGCGCTCTTTCGCGTACGCGAGCGAGGCATCGAGGCAGGCTTGGGCGACACCAACGGACAGCGCCGCAATCGCAATGCGGCCGCCCATCAGGGTATTCAGGAACTGCCTGTAACCTCCACCACGCTCTCCGAGCAGGTTCTCCTGAGGGACCGCGCAGTCCTCGAAGCTCAGCGGGTGCGTGTCCGATGAGTGCCAGCCGAGCTTTCGGTATGACTCGAGCACGTGATAGCCGGGCGTGCCGGTCGGGATCATGATGGAACTGATCTCGGGCCCACCTCGCTTCGTGCGTCCCGAGACAGCGGTCACCGTCACCCCGGCCGAGATCTCGGTCCCGCAGTTGGTGATGAATTGCTTTGACCCGTTCACCACCCACTCTCCGTCACGCTGCTCCGCCCGGGTCTTGGTCGCGCCAGCATCCGATCCGGCTTCGGGCTCGGTCAACCCGAACGCCCAGAGCTTTCGACCGGCCAGGAGGTCGGGCAGCCACTTCTGCTTCTGATCTGAAGTGCCGAAGTCATGGATCGGTGAAGCGCCCAGGCAAACCGCGGCCTCGAGCGTGATGCCTACTCCAGCGTCAGCCCTCGAGATCTCCTCGATAGCGAGGCACAGGGACAAGAAATCCGCCCCGGCTCCGCCGTACTCCTCGGAGAACGGCAGCCCGAAAAGACCCAGCTCGCCCATGCGCCGCACGATGTCGTAGCCGAAGCTGTGATTGCGGTCGAGCTCTTCGGCCGCAGGCGCCACGACCTCCTTCGCAAAGTCGCGGCACAGCTCCCGCACCGCCTGCTGCTCAGGCGTCAGCTGGAAATCCACACCGCAACTTAGTATCCCGTACCGGAATGAGCGACGACCCGTATCAGGCCGGGATGCGCATCGCGTCCCAGCTCCAGGCCCTGGACGGCCCCAACGTCAATCCTGTCTGCCACACACGTGTCTACACGCACGGCCAGCGAACCGAGCACGCGGCGGTCCTGCTTCACGGCTTCACGAACTGCCCGCAGCAGTTCGACGCGCTCGGCAGGAGCATTCACGAGCTGGGGTGGAACGTGCTCATCCCTCGCTACCCGCGACACGGCTATTCCGACCGCATCACGGGAGCAATCGCCGAGCTGCGAGCGGATCAGCTGATCGCCGTCGCCAACCGGTCCGTCGACGCCGGGATGGGACTCGGTGAGCGCCTCAGCGTGGCCGGGCTCTCCCTGGGCGGAATCCTGACCGGATATGTCGCCCAGACGCGCGAAGGCATCGAGCGCGCGGTTCTAATCGCGCCGATGTTCGGCCTGAGACCGATCCCCGGCCCGGTCCTCTCAGCGATGACGCGGCTCGCCCACGTGCTGCCCAACTTCTACATCTGGTGGAACTCCGAGCAGAAGGCCAACCTCGGTCCGCCCCACGGCTACCCGCGATTCGCCACCCACGCATATGCGGCGCTGTTCGAGAGCGGGATGCGCGTCCGCCGCGCGGCACGCGGGACCGCGCCCAGGGCTAAACACATCGTTGTGATCACCAACGCCGCTGAGCCACGCCTCGACAACCGGTTCACATACCAGCTCATCGATGCCTGGCGGGCGCACGGTGCCGACCTCAGCACTTTCGAGTTCCCCGCCGCTGACGGGTTGCCGCACGACCTCATCGACCCCGCCAACTCCAACCAGAACACGGCGCTCGTGTATCCGGTAGTGACGAAGGCGATCCTCGGCGAAACCTACCCTGGCCAATAACCCGCCAGTGCATGCACTTGCGGCGAATCGACCGCGGCGAAACCCGCCGGTGCATGCACTCGCGGCTATGGGGCTAGTCCGGCGCGTCCAGGACTTCAGTTGCCCAGTACGAAAACCTTGAGCGTCCAGCTTAGGAGAACGCTGCTCGCCGCCGCGATCGCAAGGAGCCGCCACTGCATCGATGTCAGCCGCGGCGCCCAGGTACGTCCCGTGACCAGCCCGAACACAAGCGCGCCGGCACCTGCGATGGTGCCCGCAAACAGCGCCGGGCCCAGCGGGTAGAGGCGCACCGAGTCGGAGATGTCGCCCTCCCACATGTACGCGAACGAGCGCGTGCCGCCACAGAACGGGCATGGATGCCCGGTGAGGTAGTAGAAAGGGCAGGGCGGCATGGTGACGTGGGCGGCTTGCAGCGCCCAGTACACCCGCGTGTAGGCGAGCCACACAACGAGGCCCGCCAGCAGTCCGAGGTCGCGCACCCGGTCGGCTGGAAGGGCTTTCGCGATCGAGATCGGCAGGGCTGTCATCGCAGCATCCCGACTATATCGTCAGTAGTCTCCGCCACGGCCACCCCCGCTTCCCGGAATGCCTCCTCTTTGCTCTTGGCCGTGCCTCGGTTGCCGGAGATGATGGCCCCCGCGTGGCCCATCCGCTTGCCCTCGGGGGCGGTGCGGCCGGAGATGAACGCAACAGTCTTCAAGCGCGTGCCTTTGCCGAGCAGTTCCGCAGCTCGCTCCTCGTCGCTGCCGCCGATCTCGCCGATGACGACAAGATGCGTTGTCTCCTCGTCCTTCTCGAAGAGCGCGACGACGTCCTTGAACGTGAGCCCAAGGACGGGATCGCCGCCGATGCCGACGATCGTCGACTGCCCCATGCCGGCGGCCGTCAGCGCCGACCCGACCTCGTAGGTCAAAGTCCCGCTGCGCGAAACGAGGCCCACGTGGCCGGGGCTGGCGATGCGCTGGGGGATGATGCCGATCTTCGCCACTCCAGGAGTGATGAGCCCTGGGCAGTTCGCGCCGAGAAGCCGTGCCTTTGGATACCCGCGCAGAAAGTCCTTGACCCTGATCATGTCCTGGATCGGGATGCCCTCTGTGATGCACACGATGAGCTCGATCCCGTTGGCGGCCGCTTCCATGATCGCGTCGGGGGCGAATGGCGGCGGAACGAAAATGCCAGAGGCGGTGGCGCCGGTGGCCTCGACCGCCTCGGCCACCGTGTTGAACACGGGCAGTCCCTGGTGCGTGGTGCCGCCTTTGCCCGGGCTGGTGCCGCCAAGCACCTTGGTGCCCATGTCCAGCATCTGCTGGGTGTGGAATGTGCCCTCCCGGCCGGTGATGCCCTGCACGATGACGCGAGTGCTGCCGTCGATGAGGATGCTCACCGGGCTGCAGGCGCCCTGGTCAAAGCAACTATCTTCTGCGCGGCTTCCCACGCGCTCGCGCCCGGCTCGATCCCGTTCGCATGCAGGATCGCGCGCCCTTCTTCTTCGCGGGTTCCGCTCAGGCGGACAACCAGCGGCAGCCTCATCTGCAGCCGGTCGCGCGCGACGACGAGCCCCTTCGCCACCTCGTCACCGCGGGTGATGCCACCGAATACATTCATCAACACGCCCTTGACGCGAGGATTCATGAGGATCACAGACAGCGCGTTCTCGACCACCTCAGCCTTGGCGCCGCCCCCGATGTCGCAGAAGTTTGCCGCCCGACCTCCCGCGCGCTGGACCAGGTCGAGCGTGCTCATGCACAGCCCGGCGCCGTTGCCGATGATGCCGATGTCACCGTCAAGCGAGACATATGTGAGGCCGCGTTTCTTGGCCGCGACCTCGTAGGGATCGCCCTCGATCACCGACCCGTAGCGCTCCTCCATCTCCTTGTGACGCCACGCAGCATTCTCGTCGGTCTCGAGCTTGGCATCGCCGGCGATAAGTTCACCGCCCTTGGTCACCACGAGCGGGTTGATCTCCGCGGTGACAGCGTCGAGCTCTGGAATCGCGCGGTGCAGCTTTTTGATCAGGCTGGTCAGCGGCCGCGCGAGCTCACCGAGGCCGGCCGCGTAGACCAGCTGGTTGAGCTCGAAGTTGAGCGGCCCGCGCCACGGGTTCGGGTAGAGGCGGGCGATGGACTGGGGTGACTCCTGAGCCACCTGCTCGATGTCCATCCCGCCTTTGGCCGAGAGCATGAGGATGTTGGCGCGAGCATCTCGGTCGACTGTGAACCCGAGATAGATCTCGCGCTCGATCTCGAGGGCCGACTCGCAGTAGACGAGCGGGACCCTGAAGCCCTTGATGACCATGCCGATGATCTGCGCCGCGGCCGCGCGCGCTTCATCTGGCGTACCGGCCAGCTTGATGCCGCCGGCCTTGCCGCGGCCACCGACGGGGACCTGCGCTTTGACCGCGACAGGGCCTAGCTCCGAGCAGGCGCCCGCTGCCTCCTCGGGCGTGCGGGCGACCTTACCGCCAGGTATGGGGATGCCAAGGGAGGACAGCACCTCCTTGGCCTGGTACTCGAGGAGCTTCAAATCAAGTCAGGGCGTTGCCGGAGGCGGCGAGAAAGGACAGGTGAGATTCGCGTTGCTGTTCTTATAGCTCTCACAGAAACCGCGCTGGAAGTCAGCGTTGTTGACCATGACGACGGTCAGCAGGATGCCGACGATCACGACCACGAGAACGAGAACGCCGCAGCCGATCAGGATCGCCGGCCAGGGTGAGGAACGTCGGATGACAGCCTGGCCGTATGCAGGCGGCTGGCCGTATGCGGGCGCCTGAGGCGGCGCCGCCGGCTGAGCCCCGAGAGGTCGCCACGCAGCGCCATCCCAGTAGAAGAGGCCGTCGTCAGAGATCCAACGCCCGAGCGAATCCTGTCGAGGCACCTCAGCAGTCTAGAAAGATCGAGCTCACAGGGGTATGTTTCCGTGCCAGCGGGGGTTCCGGCGGCGCTCCTTGCGGAGGGCGATGCGAAGCGCCCTGATCAGCTCACCTCGTGTCCGACCCGGCTCGATCACGTCGTCGATGTAGCCGCGCTCAGCGGCGATGTACGGGTTGGCGAACCGCTCCGTGTACTCGGCCACCAGCTCACGGCGGCGGCTGACAGGGTCCGGGGCAGCTTCCAGCTCGCGATGGAACACGATATTGACAGCGCCCTCCGGCCCCATGACCGCGATCTCGGCCGTCGGCCAGGCGACGTTGAAGTCGGCGCGGATGTGCTTCGAGCACATGACGCAGTAGGCGCCGCCGTATGCCTTGCGCGTGATCACGGTCAGCTTAGGAACCGTCGCCTCGCTGAACGCGTAGAGCAGCTTGGCGCCGTGACGGATGATGCCGCCATACTCCTGCGCCGTTCCGGGCAGGAATCCCGGGACGTCCACGAACGTGACGAGCGGGATGTTGAAGGCGTCGCAGAACCGGACAAAGCGCGCCGCTTTGACGGACGCATTGATGTCGAGCGCACCCGCCATCACCTTTGGTTGATTGGCGACCACGCCCACCGGATGGCCGTCCAGATGCGCGAATCCGACCACGATGTTCATGCCGTAATACGGCTGCACCTCGAAGAAGTTCCCGTCGTCGACGACCATGCCGACGACCTCCTTGATGTCGTAGGGCTCTTTGGGGTTGTCGGGGATGACGGTTGCCAGCCCGGGCGCTGCGCGCTCGGGATCGTCCATCGCGACCTGGGTTGGCGGCTGCTGGTCGCAGCTCTGCGGGATGTACTTGAACAGCCGGCGCACCTGGCCGAAGCATTCGTCCTCCGACTCCGCGAGGAAATGCGCGACGCCCGACTTCACGTTATGGACCTCGGCGCCGCCGAGCGAGTCGAACGTCACGTCTTCACCGGTCGTGACCCGGATCACCTCAGGTCCGGTGATGAACATGTAGCCGACCTCGTGCACCATGAAGTTGAAATCGGTCATCGCGGGCGAGTACACCGCGCCGCCCGTGCATGGGCCGAGGATGAGGCTCAGCTGCGGGATGACCCCGCTCGCTTCGACGTTGCGCCAGAAGATCTCGGCGTACCCGGCGAGGGATACGACGCCCTCCTGGATGCGCGCGCCGCCGGAGTCGTTGATCCCGATGATCGGGATGCGATTCCTCAACGCCAGGTCCATCACCTTGATGACCTTCTCGGCAAAAACCTCGCCCAACGAGCCGCCGAACACGGAGGCGTCGTGGCTGAAGAGCATCACATCGCGGCCGTCGATCTTCGCCAGGCCGGTGACGACGCCGTCGCCTGGTACCCGCTTCGACTCCAGGCCGAACCCGCGCGCGCGATGCGTTGCGAAGATGTCGATCTCTTCGAATGAGTTGCGGTCGACCAGGCGCGAGATTCGCTCGCGCGCCGTGAGCTTGTGCTTGGCGTGCTGCCGGTTGAACGCCTCGGCGTCTCCGTGACCGGCCTCGTACTTCCGCTGGCGAAGCAGATTCAGCGGATCGACCTTGTGACCCTTGGGCGTGCTCAATCGGCGCGCTCCATGAACATCCAGCGATGGCCCTCGAGGTCTTCGGCGCGGTACTTCTTGCCGTTCTCGTCCTCTTCCAGCTCGGACAGGATGGTGGCTCCGGCCCGGCGAGCCTGCTCGTAGTGCGAGCTGACGTCGTCGACGTAGACGAGGACGCCGTCGATGATGTACGGAACGCTCGACCACTTGCGTGCCTGCTCGCAGGTCTCGCGGTGCTCCTTTGGCCCGCGATAGTCGGGGCTCGGCGTGGCGAGCATGATCAAGCCGTCGCCCGCCTCCATCTCACCGTGACCGAGGCTGCCGCCCGGCGAGGTCGTGCGCGCGCGCTCGCGAAAACCAAATGCGTCAGCCAGCCACTCGAGGGCCTTCACTCCATCCTTGTAGGCGATCATCGGGATCACATCCGGGTAGGTCGGCACGGGTTCCTCCTCCAGGCGAATCAGGCGGCCTCAGGCGGCCTGTACTCGCCGAACACACCTCGCAGCACTTCACAGCACTCGCCAATCGTGACGTAGTCGGCCAGCGCCGCCTTGAGCGGCGGCATGAGGTTGTCGGTGCCGCGAGCCGCGCTCTCGATTGCCGCGAGGTGGCGCTCGACCGCTTTCTGATCGCGCCTCGCGCGCAGCCGCTTGAGGGCGCGGCCCTGTGCGGCCTGTTGGCGTGGCCCCACTTTCATGATCTCGACCTTGTCACCGGCATCGTTGGTGAATTTGTTCAGGCCCACCACTACCCGCTCGCCCGACTCCACACGCTTCTGGAACTCGAATGCGCTGTCGGCGATGCGGCGCTGGGTCCAGCCGGTTTCGATGCAGCGAACGGCCCCGCCCCGCTCGTCGATCTCGGCCATAATCGACAGCGCCACCTCCTCGACCTGGTCGGTCAAGCTCTCGACGTAGTACGAGCCACCCAGCGGGTCGGCCACCTGCGGCACCGCGGTCTCGAGCCCGATCACCTGCTGCGTGCGCAGCGCAAGCTCGGCGGCGTTCTCCGACGGCAACCCGAGGGCTTCGTCGTACGCGTTGGTGTGCAAAGACTGCGTTCCGCCCAAGACCGCGCTCATCGCCTCCAGCGTCGTGCGCACGACGTTGGTCAAGGGCTGTTGCGCGGTGAGCGTGACCCCACCGGTCTGGGTGTGGAACCTCAGCGCTTGCGAGCGCTCATCTTTGGCTCCGAAACGGTCGCGCATGATGCGCGCCCACATGCGGCGGGCCGCGCGGAACTTGGCCACCTCTTCGAAGAAATCCATGTGGGCGGCAAAGAAGAACGACAGACGCGGCGCGAAGTCGTCGACGGCCAGGCCGGCCGTGCGCGCGGCATCCACATAAGCGATGGCGTGGCTCAGCGTGAGGGCGATCTCCTCCGCGGCCGTCGAGCCTGCCTCACGGATGTGGTATCCGGAGATCGAGATCGTGTTCCAGTTGGGGAGGTTGGCGCGGCAGTAGGCGAATAGATCGGTGACGAGCCGCATCGACGGTTGGGGCGGAAATATGTACGTGCCCCGGGCCGCGTACTCCTTGAGGATGTCGTTCTGGACGGTGCCGGTGATCTTGTCGGGCGGGCAGCCCTGCTTCTCGGCGACCAGCTGGTACAGAAGCAGGAGCATCGCCGCGGTGGCGTTGATGGTCATCGACGTCGAGACTTTGTCCAGCGGGATGTCCTTGAGGAGGATCTCCATGTCCTCGAGGGAGTCGATCGCCACCCCGACCTTGCCCACCTCGCCGTTGGCCATCGCGTGATCGGAGTCGTAGCCGATCTGCGTTGGTAGGTCGAACGCCACCGAGAGCCCGGTCTGGCCTCTCTTGAGCAGGAAGCGGTAGCGCTTGTTCGACTCGGCCGCGGTCCCAAAGCCGGCGTATTGGCGCATCGTCCACAGGCGCCCGCGATACATGGACTTGTGGATGCCGCGAGTGAACGGGAAAGAGCCCGGCCGCGGCTCTTCAGTGGGGTGGTCGTCGCCGGTGTACATCGGCTTGAGCGGAAGGCCGGAGTCGTTCCGCATCTCGCTCAAGTTTCGACGAACTCCGTCAGGACCCCGCCCAGGGCCCCGGGGTGCACGAATGCGATCAGGTATCCGTGCATTCCCATACGCGGTTCGGAGTCGATCAGCTCGAGGCCGGCCGCGCGCGCATCCGCGAGCGCCTTGCCGATGTCGCTGACCCCGTAGGCCACGTGGTGGAGCCCGGGACCGCGCTTCGCCAGGAACTTGCCAACAGGCGACTCTGCCCTGGTCGCGCTCATGAGCTCGACCTCTCCCTCGCCTGTGCGCAGAAAAGCGGCCTCGAGGCCCTCTTTCTCGTTGACCGCCCGATGCATGAGCTCGGCGCCGAGGGCGGCCTGATAGATCTCGATCGACTCGTCAAGATCGGCAACCGCGATGCCGACATGGTGCAGGCGCGTCAGCACAGGTCGTTTGATGTCCGGATCGGACATGGCATCGCCAGGATTCGCGGGGATTCACAGCCCGTCGAGCGCCGCTTCGGCCAGCGCTTGCTCATTGGACTGAAAAGATGCGGGTCACCGTGTTGAGAGTGAGGATGTTCGGCAGCAGGCCGTCGATCTTGAGCCGGCCGCGGAGCAGCTTCATGGCAACAGCCCTGCCCACCTCGTCGTAGTACACGGGCAGCCCGAGCGGCCCGATCTTAAGGTTGCTCAGACCCATCACCGTATCGGCGTCGGTGCGAATCGTGATCGTGCGGCGCGGCTTGAGGCCGTTGTGAACGACCAACGTGCCGCCCTTGAAGTCGAGGGTGACCCCCTCGTCGATGTCCGTGACGAAGATGCCCACGCGGGCGACCAGCGATTCGAAATCGCGTTCCTTCTCGGGCCTGCCGCGCACGTTGGCCTCGATCAGCCCGCCCAGCATCGACGCGAATGCGCTCGGCTCCGGATCCGAGTACTCAACCAGCCGCCGCTCTTCAGCGGCTTCGCTTCTTAGCCTCCGTCGGGCCATGCGACCGGAACCCGAGTCGTGCACTCGGTCATCTCCTGCGACGCCTTGGTGTAGCGCACGATAGTGGGCAGATCACCCTTCAGCTTGAGCTTGCCCTGCAGCATGCCCCTGGTCGCGTCCAGCTGCTTGGTGGCGACCTCCTTCCAGCGGGAGTAGGGCGCGGTGATCACAAAGTCGCACTTCTGCGCGTCAGACGCCGGACCGACCTTAACGTCTCTTGCGTCACCGTCGAAAAGGTCCATGACGATCCCTACTGCCTCTGGGAAGTTCTTATCCGGCTCCGCCTCGACCACGAGTCCGACCGTCCACTTCCAGCCCTTGGCCGCCGTCTTGTACGTGCTGGACTTGTTGACTTCGTCCTTGAACGCCGCGGCCCACTCGTTCGAGAAAGCTTTGACCGCCATCTAATCCCCTCCTGATACGGAAACCGACGCCGAGAAGGTTACTCCGGGCCGCCAAGGCAAC
>DASXTG010000038.1:0-2178 GCA_036505515.1 Candidatus Dormiibacterota bacterium
CGCTCGGGCCCCGCCGCCTGGCCGCCACCATCCGGCTCGCCTACGACCCGCACGCCCGCACCAACCTGGCTCGGCTGGCCAGCAACGACCCCAGCCGCGAGGACGGGGTGAGCGCTCGCAACGCCTGGCCCCAGCGGACCCAGACCCACTGGAGCTACTACCGAACCAACGACGTGGTGCACGCGACGTATTGGATCGCCGAATGGCCGCGCATCGAGGTCGGGCCGGACTTCATGGCGCCCCTGCTGGTGCAGACCCGCTGCATGCGGACCGTCTCGGTCACCATGGAGCCAGTGCCGCCCCTGAAGGCCATGCGCGCCGTCGGCTTCGCCAAGACCGCGGACGTCGCCGACGAGGAGCTGCGCCAGAAGCTCGGCTTCATCGGCACGGCCAAGCGCCGCAACCAGGCCGACGCCGTCGCCCGCCGCGAGCAGGAGCTCGCCGACGGCCACGCCGACGTCCGTTTCAGCGGCTACATCACCGTCACCGCCGACGACACCGACGAGCTGGCCGCCGCCTGCGGAGAGGTCGAGCACGCCGCCGGCCAATGCCGACTCGAAATTCAGCGCTGCGATGGTGAGCAGGAAATCGCATTCACGTACTCGTTGCCGATGTGCCGGGGCCTGAAATGAGCTTGATGGGTTGTCTCCCGGACACGGTAGAATCCCAGGATCTATTGAGGGATCTCTGGGGGACCGGCATGTGTGACGCCGCCGATTGTGAAGCGCCATTCGGCCACTGCCATTGTGGCTGCGGTGAGCTCGCTCCGATCGCCAAGAAGACCACTACCAGATATGGGCACACCAAAGGTCAACCCGTCCGTTACATCAATGGCCACTACCAGCGCTCAACCAGGCTGTCACCGGTCGATTACCTGGTCGACAAGGAGAGCGGCTGCTGGGTATGGCAACGACACATTACCCCAAGCGGTTACGGCGACATGCGAGACGGTCGGCGAATGCGCGTGGCGCATCGAGTCTATTACGAACGACTGTTCGGCAAGGTCCCTGACGGGAAGGTCCTGGATCACCTTTGCGGCAATCGCGCATGCGTCAATCCTGACCACCTGGAGGCCGTCACCCATCGAGAGAACATCCTGCGAGGCGAAACCGTGGCGGCTCGGCGCGCGGCTCAGACGGAATGCATTCATGGGCATCCATTCACTCCGGAGAACACGATCGTAGGTCCCAGGGGTCGGAACTGTCGAACCTGTCAGCGATCAGCCATTCGGAAGGCCACGCGGCGTCGCTATGTAGAACTATCGAGTGACCCAGTTCTCCGCGCTCTGCGAAGGAGCCGACGCTCCCTGTCGTCGCCAGAGTATTTCGTCGATCGATCGAGCGGTTGCTGGATCTGGCAAGGTCACCTCGACGTCTACGGGTATGGAAAGAAGGCCTCCAAGGGCAGGACAGTTCGGGCGCACCGGTTCTACTTCGAACTCTTCAAAGAGCCAATTCCAGAGGGATTGATGATCGACCATCTCTGCCGTAACCGGGCATGCGTCAATCCTTCTCACCTCGAACCGGTGACGGCCAAGGAGAATGCCCGCCGCCGCTATGTAGCTCAGCGGGAGGGGATGATCTCGTGAGGATCAAGCCTCGCCGATTGGCCCATCGCGTCACCACGGCGCATCTCCAGGCGGCCTATCCCTTCATCTCGGAAGGGGGCCTGGGCAGCGAGGGCGTCTATATTGGTCGCGATGTCTTTGGTGGCTCGTTCTGCTACGATTGTTTCACTTTGTACGGTCGTGAAATCACCGGGCCGAACATGCTCGTGATTGGGCAAATTGGGTATGCTAAGTCAAGTCTGATCAAAACGTATCTTTGGAGACAAATGCTCTTTGGGCGCACTGCGTGGGTGATCGACCCGAAGGGCGAATACAACCAGCTCGCCGCCTTCTGTGGGACCGAGCCGATCAGGTTCCGGAGCGGGGGGTCGCTGCGGCTGAACCCGTTGGACCCGATGATCGGTGGGGACGCGCAGCTCGCGCTGCTGCGCTCGATCGCCGGCGTGATGCTCGGCCGCAACCTGCGACCCGAGGAGGACGCCTGCCTCGAACGGGCGCACCACGAGGCGGTCGTGGAGGCCAACAACCGGCACGCGCAGCCGACCATCCCACAGGTCGTGAACCGGCTGCTGGAGCCTTCCGACGCCACCGCCCACGAGCTGCGCACCTCG
>DASXTG010000039.1:0-14374 GCA_036505515.1 Candidatus Dormiibacterota bacterium
GACCGTTCGTGCGGTACAATTGACGCTCGTTTTGGCGGAGGCCGTGTTGACGACCAAGACCACATCAATAACTTCTAGGGGGTTCGTAATTTGTCCACTGAGTCCGGTGCCGTCCTGACTGAAAACGAGGAGGGGACCGACCAGGAATCATCGGCAGCGATGACCATGGAGGACTACCTCCACTACGAGGAGGAGGCCTTCAAGACCCCCAACCACGGGGACATCGTGGATGGGATCGTCGTGCGAGTCGACCCGGACGAGGTCCTCGTCGACATCGGAGCCAAGGCTGAGGGAGTCATCTCGAGCAAGGAGCTCGGGCTCCGCGGCGAGATGGACCCGGCCGGCCTGGAGCCTGGCGACCAGATCAAGGTCTACGTCCTCCAGCCGGAGAACGAGGAGGGCAACGTAGTCCTCAGCCTGCGGCGCGCGCGCGCCGAGACCACCTGGCTGGTCGCGGCCGAGAAGCAGACTGACGGGTCGGTGATCGACGCCGACGTGCGCGAGCAGAACAAGGGCGGCCTGATCGTCAACGTGCTGGGGCTCCGTGGGTTCCTGCCGTCGAGCCAGGTTGCGCGCGCCCACGCCGGCAGCCTTGAGTCACTTGTCGGGCAGCGCATTCCAGTCAAGATCCTGGAGGTCAACCGCAAGCGGAACCGGCTGATCGTCAGCCAGAAGGCCGCCGAGGACGAGGACCGCGCGCGCAAGCGAGAGGAGCTTTTCAGCCGCCTGCAGATGGGGGCGACCGTGAAGGGCACGGTGTCGGGCATCACCAGCTACGGCGCCTTTGTCGACATCGGCGGGGCGGATGGGCTGATCCACATCTCCGAACTGTCTTGGGACCGGGTCTCCAAGGTGACCGACGTCCTGCAGCTGGGCGATGAGGTGACGGTCAAGGTGATCAAGCTGGATCCCGAGCAAACGCGCATCTCGCTATCGCTGCGGCAGCTGCAGCAGGACCCCTGGGAGAAGCTCGTGCAGTCGATGCCGATCGGCTCGATCGTCGAGGGGCAGGTAACGAAGACGAAGAAGTACGGCGCCTTCCTTCAGATCATGGTCGGGATCGAAGGCCTGCTGCACATCTCGGAGCTCTCGTGGGACCACGTGGAGCGCACCGAGGACGTGCTCAAGGTTGGCGAGACGCTGCAGGTGAAGGTGATCGGGATCGACACCGCAAGGAGGCGGATCTCGCTCAGCCTCAAGCAGTTGTCGGCGCCCCCGGCAAGCCTGGCAGCGAGTCGCTCCGACCGGCGCCAGGACGAGTACGACGACCTGAGGGACGAGTCCTAAGTCCGGCCCGAGTAGCCCGGCCGTACCGATCGATCGTTGACCCGGCACCAGGGCCTTTGATACGTTTGGCCGCGCGCCTATGTGGCGGCCGAGGTCTGGGGTCAGGCATCGCCTGAAGAGGGGCTCATGAATCGAAAGCTGTTCACCTTGCTCGCGGGCGGAGCGCTCGTGCTTGCCCTGGGAGCGCCGGAGGCGTCGGCCGCCGCATCACCGGACAGAACGTTCACGCGACTCAACGTCGGCGGGATCGATCCGCAATTGCGGCCGGCGATGCTGGACACCTCGCGCCAGGTCACGGTCATCCTGCAGCTCGCAGACAAACCTGTCCTCGCGCGAGGCGGCCTCACCCGAGCTGAGAAGCTTGCGCTGAAGCAGCAGATCGCGTCGGCCCAGGCGAACCTCGACCAGGGGCTCGCGGCCAATCAGGCGCGAGTCCTGGCCTCGTACCAGGTCGCCTACAACGGCATCAAGGTGCAGGTCGCGGTCAGCCGGCTCGCCGCCCTGGCGGCGCTGCCCGGCGTGGTCGCCATCAGGCCCGTGTCCACCTACACCATCGACAACACTGCCAGCGTTCCCTTCATCGGGGCCGACACCGCATGGCAGAGCACCGGCGCCACCGGCAGCGGCGTCGGTGTCGCGGTCATCGACACAGGCATCGACTACTACCACGCGGACTTCGGTGGATCGGGCAATCCGGCCGACTTCGCGAACGACAATGGGCTGACGATCGGCACGCCCGCGTTCCCCAACGCGAAGGTGGTCGGTGGCACAGACTTCGTGGGCGACGCCTACAACGCCTCGGCCCCCGCTGGGTCGCCCAAGCTCACTCCTCACCCCGATCCGGATCCGCTCGACTGCTTCGGTCACGGCTCGCACGTCGCCGGCACCGCCGCCGGCGAGGGCGTTCTGTCCGACGGCTCGACGTTCACAGGGCCCTACGACAGCTCGACGCTCGCCTCCCACTCCTTCAAGGTCGGCCCTGGGGTTGCCCCCCAGGCCAGCGTCTACGCCCTGCGTGTGTTCGGCTGCGCAGGCTCTACGAACGTGGTCACCGAGGCCCTCGAGTGGGTGGCCAACAAGAATCTCACCAACCCGGGCTCCATCGGTGTCGTCAACATGTCGCTCGGTTCGGTCTTTGGACGGGACAGCGATCCCGACAGCGTTGCCTCGAACAACCTCGTCGACTCGGGCGTCGTCGTCGTCGCCTCAGCCGGCAACAGCGGCACGAACGCTTACGTGACCGGATCACCGGCTTCGGCGACCAAGGCCATCTCGGTGGCTGCGATCGAAGCGCTCGCCGTCGTCCCCGGCGCGAACATCAGCGTCGGCGCCGGGATCCAGGCCATCAACGCGAACGAGTCGTCTGCGCTGCCGGTCACCGGCACGTTGCAAGTTCTTTCTGATGGCGCCGGTGGCATCAGCCTTGGCTGCGCCGCGGCCGACTATTCCGGCGTGACGCCGGGCGCGATCGTCGTCGCCCAGCGCGGAGTTTGCGCGCGGGTCGACCGCGCGACGCTCGGCCAGGCGGCCGGAGCCGGGGCGGTGATCATGGTCAACAACGCGGCCGGGCTGCCTCCCTTCGAGGGCGCCATCCCCGGCGTCACCATCGCGTTCCTGGGTGTATCCAACGTCGCGGCGGCTGCGCTCCTGGGCGCCAACGGCACCACCGTCACGGCAACCTCGATCGGCCTGATCCCCAACCCCGGCTTCAAGCGCCTGGCGTCTTTCACGTCGGGCGGACCGCGGAACGGCGACAGCGGCGCCAAGCCTGACGTCACCGCGCCCGGGGTAAGCGTTGCCTCGGTCGGCATGGGTACCGGCACGGGCAGCGCGCGCATGTCGGGCACCTCGATGGCGGCGCCGAACACAACTGGCGTGGCCGCGCTCGTGCGCCAGAACAACCCCACGTGGTCGCCCGCCCAGGTCAAGGCGGCGATCATGAACACCGCCGACGCGACGAGCGGCCACGTTCTTTCGTACAACATCCGGACGGCCGGTGCCGGCGTCGTGCAGGCGCAGCGGGCGGTCAACACCGCGGGCCTTGCGACGACAGGGAGCGGGACGTCAAGCCTGTCGTTCGGATATAGGCCGTTGGGCGGCGCGTTCAGCGAGACCCACCAGGTCACCCTGTGGAACACGAGCGGCAGTCCGATCACCTACAACCTCGCTTCAGACAACGGCGCCGCGACGGTCTCGCCGGCGAACGTCACCGTCGCCGCCGGAGGCAGCGCCACCGTCGACGTGACTGTTGCGCTTTCGGCCGCCCAGGTCGCAGCCCTACCGACGGTTGACGTCTTCCTCACTGCTCCGTGGGGCGGCGTCAATTCGCTGCGCGGCGCTGTTACCGCGACGCCAACTCTGGGCGGACCCGGGATCTATTCGCTCCGCGTGCCCTGGATGCTGGTACCACGCGGTCTGTCGAATGTGACCGCCGGGCCCAAGGCGCCGTACACGCAGGCGAGGGGGATCGCCAGCACGAACGTATCTCTGTCTAACTCTGGCATCCACACCGGCCATGCCGACGTGTACGCGTGGGGCCTCCATGACGCCAGTGGCGACGGCTTCGAGGAGATGGACGTCCGCGATGTTGGCGTCCAGAGCTTCCCGGCCGGCGCCGGAAGCCCGGTCCCGGACGATCGCTTCATCGTCTTCGCGATCAATTCGTACGGGACGTCATCGACGGGCGCCATCCACGAGTTCGACATCGCGATCGACACCAACAACAACCGCAAGGTCGACTTCTTCGTGGTCGGAGTCGATTTCGGCGCCGTGACCGCCGATGCATTCGACGGTCGCGTCGCATCGTTCACGTTCGATGCCAAGGGCAACCTGGTCGACGCATTCGTTGGCGACGCGCCGATGAACGGCTCGACCATCCTGCTGCCGGCGTTGGGCAGCGATCTCGGCCTCAATTTCGGAAACTCCGACTTCAACTATTCTGTCGCGGGTTTCTCGCTCGAGAATGGGACCGTCGACGTGGTGCCGGGTTCGGGCCGATTCGACGCCTGGAAGCCGGCCGTCTCCCAGGGCGACTTCATCGAACTGGCCCCGGGCGCCGGCGCCACACTGAAGCTCTCAGTTGACCGCGGCAAGTTCGCCTCGGCTCCGACGAAGGGCTGGCTCGTCGTGAGCCTGGACGACCCGAACGGCGCCTCACAGGCGGAAGAGATCCCGATTGGAGTTCTGCCGCCTCAAGACTAGGTCTCAAGCTGGCCGCGCTTACGCGTTGAGCGAGGCCAGCTTCTGCTTCGCGGGCGCGTAGTAGGGGTCGATGGCCAGGGCCATCATGTAAGCGCGCCTCGCCTGGGCCGGGTCGCCGAGCGCCTTCTCCTCATCGCCCAGCTCGACATACAGCTGGGGCTCGGTCTCGCCCAGCTGCGCCGCCCGCCGTAGCTCCGCGAGACCTTCATGCGCTTTGCCGGCTGCGATCAGGTCTTCACCACGGACCCAGTGATACCGAGACTGCAGCGGATCCGCGACCACGGCGAGGTCTGCCCTGCCGTTGAAGTACCAACCGTCAGCCAGCAGTGGCATCAAGCCGAGGGCGATCGCAAGCACAGCAAGTCCCAATGCGCCGAGCGGGCGGATCGCCTTCGATGACAACGGGCCCTGCGCCGCTGCGGGCGTTGCCTCAATCGCCTCGGTTCCGCCGAGCCCTGACCACGCGGTGCCGGCCAGCAACCAGAAGACTCCGGTTGCGGGCGCCCAGTCGAAATTGAAGACGGCCCACACCGAGTACCCGACGCACGCGGCACCGAAAGCGGCGACCGAGGCGCTGAATCGGCCCTGCCAGACACCGCGAAACAGGACCACCATGACCCACCCCAGCGCGATGAGCCCGAGGAGTCCCATCGTAGCGGCGATGTCGAGCGGCCCGGAATGGACGCGGTCGAAGGTTACCCCGGGCGAGTAGTCGGCGCTCAGGAACCGGCCGAAGACGAGGCCCGTCGCATCCTCGCCCCAGCCCGTGATCGGTCGCGCAGCGATCATGCGCAGGGCGTCCGGCCAGAGCTGGAGCCGCGAGCGGGCGGGATCGTTGTTGAGCGCGCCGAGCGGGCCCATCACGACCAGCATCAGGGCCACCGCCATCGCGGTGATCGAGGCCGCGGCGGCCATGACAGCGACCCTGCCCCGAAGCGCAAACACGACCAGCGCGAGGCAGCCGGCAAGGGCGCCAAGTCCCCCGCTCCGTGAGGTCGATGCGACCAGCCCGCCGACCATCACTGCCGCCGCAAGCCACCAGGCGAACACCAGGCGGTCGAAGCGCAGCGCACGCGCGACGGCCAGCGGGAAGGCCATCGCGATCAAGGCACCCAGGAGGTTTGCGTTGCCGATGTTGCCGTCCGGACGAAACTCAACGCCGCCGGCCACCTGGAGCAGAGCCTCGATGCTGGCGATGCTTGTGCCGAAGACAAAAGCGCCGGCGACCAGCTCGCGCGGGCGCTCCGACCGCAGGCACCAGACCGGCACCGCGAGCAGCACGAGGTAAGCGAGGCGCATGGGCAGCGACTCGTACCGTGTGTACGAGCCGACGGCGCTGAGCGGCCACGAAACCGTAAAGGCAAAGGCGAGGATTGCGGCTGCGGCTGCGGCCAGAAGCGGCAGGCGGAGCTGGCCGAGAGATGGCGTCAGAGGCAGCAGCAACGCGATGCCCGCTCCGACGCAGGCCCCCACGATTACGATCGAGGCCCGAGGCAGGATGTACGCGTCCACGGCCCAGGGGACGAAGACGGTCGGGAGTGCCAGGGCGATGGCGGCGGGTAGGAAGTTCGCTAGGCGCTCAACCAGCGGTCTCATCGCGCCTCCGCCTTAACGAAATCCGACGGCTGAATTGGACGCTATATTAGTTGCAGGAGTGCCTAGGGGCACCCAAGTCCGAAGTTCGAGGAGGTGCTGGCCCCACCTATAGCCGGAATCCAGGAGGAAGGAATCCTTGTATCCGTTTGAAAGATTCACTGAGCGAGCCAAGAAGGTTCTGACGCTCGCCCAAGAAGAAGCAGAACGATCCCACCACAGCTACATAGGAACCGAGCACCTGCTCCTGGGCCTGCTCCGCGAAGGTGAGGGTCTCGCCGCCAAGGTTCTCAACAACCTGGGCGTCGAAATCGGCAAGGTCCGCCAGACCATCGAGTCCGTGCTCGGCCGGAACGAGCGGATCATCATCCAGCAGATCATTCCGACCTCGCGCGTCAAGAAGGTGATCGAGATCTCCTTCGAGGAAGCGCGTCGCATGGGCCACAACTACGTCGGCACCGAGCATCTCCTGCTTGGACTTCTCATCGAGGGCGAGGGCATCGCCGCCCACGTGCTCGAGGACCTTGGCGCGACGCTGGAGAAGGTGCGCTCTGAGATCGAGCGGTTGCTGCATGACTCGAGCTCAGAGACCGAGGCAGAGCCTGCTCCCAAGAAGCCATCGAAGACCCCACTTCTCGATCAGTTCGGCCGCGACCTGACCGAGCTCGCGCGCCGCACCCAGCTCGATCCCGTGATCGGTCGCGAAACCGAGATCGAGAGAGTGATCCAGATCCTCAGCCGGCGCACGAAGAACAATCCCGCACTCATCGGCGAGCCGGGCGTGGGCAAGACCGCGATCGCCGAGGGACTCGCGCAGCAGATCAACATGGGCAACGTGCCGGAATCTCTTCAGCACAAGCGCGTGCTGACCCTCGACATGGGGGCGCTGGTCGCGGGCACCAAGTATCGCGGTGAGTTCGAGGAGCGGCTCAAGAAAATCCTCGACGAGATCCGCTCGAGCCGTGAGGTCGTCCTGTTCATCGACGAGCTGCACACGCTCGTGGGCGCCGGCGCCGCCGAAGGCGCGATAGACGCCGCCAACATCCTGAAACCCGCACTCTCCCGCGGCGAGATTCAGTGCATCGGCGCCACCACGCTCAACGAGTACCGCAAGTACATCGAGAAGGACGCAGCGCTCGAGCGCCGCTTCCAGCCTGTCTATGTCGACCAGCCGACGCTCAACGAGACGATCGACATCCTCAACGGTGTCAAGTCGCTCTACGAGAAGCATCACCGGGTGACGATCACGGACTCGGCCGTCAAGTCGGCCGCCGTGCTCAGCGACCGCTACGTGAGCGACCGCGCCCTTCCGGACAAGGCGATCGACCTGATCGACGAGGCCTCTGCGCGCGTGCGGATGAAGCTCACGACCACACCCGACGAGCTCAAGGAGCTCCAGAAGGAGATCAAGAAGTACCGCACCGATCAGGACGAGTCGGTGAACAAGCAGGACTTCGAGGCCGCGGCGAGCGTGCGCGACAAGGTCAAGAAGCTGCAGGACAAGCTGGCGCAGAAGGAGGCGGCCTGGCGCGACAAGCTCGGCGAGACCGTCCCGGAGGTCAACGAAGAGCACATCGCCCAGATCGTGGCGGCGTGGACCGGCGTCCCCGTGTCCCGGCTCGTAGAAGAGGAGACGTCACGGCTGCTGCGCATGGAGGAGGAGATCCACAAGCGCATGGTCGGTCAGGACGAGGCGATCGTCACTGTCTCTCAGGCTGTGCGGAGAGCACGCGCCGGCCTCAAGAACCCCCGCCGGCCGATAGGGTCGTTCATCTTCCTGGGGCCAACTGGAATCGGAAAGACGGAGCTGGCTCGGGCGCTGGCCGAGTACCTGTTCGATTCCGAAGACGCGCTCATCAAGCTCGACATGTCCGAGTTCATGGAGCGGCACACCACCGCGCGTCTGGTGGGCTCACCGCCGGGCTACGTGGGCTACGACGAAGGCGGGCAGCTCACCGAAGCTGTGCGCCGCCGGCCTTACTCGGTGATCCTTTTCGACGAGATCGAGAAGGCGCATCCCGAGGTGTTCAACATGCTGCTGCAGATACTCGAGGACGGCAGGCTGAGCGACGCCAAAGGCAAGGTCGTCAACTTCGCCAACACCGTGATCATCATGACCTCCAACCTGGGTATCCGGGATGTCAACCAGGCCGCCACCTCTCTTGGGTTCCAGCCCGCGGTCGTCGACGAGGCCGACGAGGTCGAGCGTCGCCACAAGAACACCAAGGAGAAGATCGACGAGGAGCTGAAGCGGATGTTCCGTCCGGAGTTCCTGAACCGCGTTGACGCGGTGGTCGTCTTCAAGAGCCTGACGACCGACCAGATCCGGCTGATCGTGGACCTTCAGCTGGTGCGGCTTGGAAAGCAGCTGGTCGAGCAGGAGATCACGATCGAGGTCACCGACGCGGCCAAGGATCGCCTGGCCAAGGAAGGCTATGACCGGATCTACGGGGCCCGCCCGCTGCGGCGGGTGATCCAGAGCCGAATCGAGGACCAGCTGTCCGATCACCTGCTGCGCGGGAAGATCTCGCGCGGGGACACGGTGCAGATCGACGTCGAGGGCGAGGAAGGCCTCAAGTTCACGCCGGTCAAGCATCGCCACAAGGAGCCCGCGGGCACAGGAGCCGCCGCCAAGCCCTGACCTGATTCCGCGCGAGTGCCGGCACCGGCGGGTTTGAAACTGACACGAAGCCCGCGAGTGCCGGCACTTGCGGGTTATTCCTTGAGCCAGCCCTCGAGCCCGCGGGCCAGCCGGGCGGGTGTCGTCTGGCTCTTGATCAGGTAGTCGGCCGCGCCGAGCTTCACGCCGCGGTCGATCAGCTGCTTCTCGCTGTAGTTGGACAGGATCACGACCGGTACATGCCTGGTCCTGTCGTCCTTGTGGAGCGCTTCGAGCACGCCGAACCCATCGAGCTTCGGCAGCCTGATGTCGAGAAAGATGATGTCTGGAGGCGCCGCGCGTGCCCGTTCCAGCGCCAACTCTCCGTCGGATGCCACCTCGACGTCATACCCGTCCAGCTCGAGCTTGAGCTTGTACATCTGAGCGACCGATTGGTCGTCTTCCACGAACAGCACGCGGACCCGTTCGCGGTTCATGGCTTTTACCACCTCATTAGCGCAACGCTGAGCCTACGCCCAAGGCCCCAAAATGGTGGGCACCTTGGCCTCCACGGCGCCACTTCGCCTGCGCCCGCTCGAGATCGGCGACCTGCTGGACGAGACGTTTCGGATGTACCGCCGCCACTTCTTTCTATTCGCGGGCATCTCCGTGATCCTGGCGATTCCGAGCGCGGCGCTGTCCGCTTACAGCGTTTTCGCGCTGTTGGGGAACCTGCTTCAGTCCTTCAATCCCGAGCAGACGACCGGAGTAATCGCACCCGTCGATGTGGCGACGCTGACCTCGACCCTGGCGATACTTGGCGCGGGCGTGCTGGTCAGCCTGGCACTGGCTCCCTTTACGTATGGGGCAGTGGTGTACGCGGTTTGCGAATCGGCGCTTGGCCACGAGGTGACGTTGTGGGGCGTGCTGGGAGGCGTGTGGCGTCGCTACTGGGCGATCGCGGGATACGTGATCCTGATGGTTCTGATGTGGGTTGCCTTTTGTTTGTTTCCACTGTGGATCTGGATTCAGGTCTCGTGGGTCGCGGTGATGCCACTCCTGTTCGTCGAAAACCTGGGCCTGGGCGCGGCAATGGGCCGCAGCTGGCGGCTGGTTGAGGGGCGATGGTGGCGAACGTTCCTGATCCTCCTCCTGATCTTCGTGCTCTGGTATGTCGTTGGCATCGCGCTGGGAGCCGTCGTTCAGCTGGCGAGCTTTCTGCTGCGGATCGTGCTGTCTCCCGTTTTGTCGACTGCCATCCTTTCGGCCGTCAGCGAGCTGCTGCAGGCGCTTGCGACCCCGATCCTGCAGATCGCGATCGTCCTTATCTATTTCGACCTGCGAGTGCGGCGCGAAGGGCTGGACCTCTTTCAGCTGGCACAGCGGGTGTCGGCACAGTTGCCTGCGTGACGCGACCCTGAAGCGTCGAGCCACTCGGGCGGCAGTCTTCCTCCTGCTGGGCCTTGCGGTGGTGCTCGCCCTGCCGATTGCGGTTGCGGCCGAAGGGCCCTCCGCAGCGCAGTACCGCCAGGCCGTCGAAGACGCGTACCAGATCGTCAGCAGCGCGAGCCCCAACGACACCTTCGCGGCGCAGTCGGCGCTCAGCGTCCTCAAAGCCGGCACCGGCAACAGCCAGCCCGAGATCATCAACGACCTCACCACAAAGCCGCCCGACCTCGGCGACGCGCGCAATCGCCTGGCTGCTCTGCGCGAGGCGCTGCAGTCACCGGCCACGACATCGGATCCGGAGCTCGCGCAGCAACGGCTTCGTGACGTGCTTTCGATGCAGCGATACGACGCGCTTCACCGGCCACCGTCCCTTATCGACCGCCTTGAGCAGTGGCTGGGCGACCGGTTCAAGGACCTGTTGCGGCTGTTCTTTGGCACCAGGGGACCTGCCCAGTCGCTGCCGGACATCTTCTTCTACGCCCTCGGCGCGGGGGTCGTCGCAGTGGTTGCAGTGATCGTCTTCCGCTCCGCGCGAGGACGCTTCACCAGGGGCGTCGTTTCTGGGCAGCCGCCCGGACCACGCGCGCCCGCCGACTTCTTCGCGGCCGCAGACCGGCTTTCGGCATCGGGGGATCGGGTCGGCGCAATCCGCGCGCTGTGCGCCGGGGTGGCGGCGACGCTCGCGGGGGAGCGGACCTGGGAAGGCAGCCCATTAACCGTGCGCGAGATCTTTCAGCGGGCGCCTAATCCCGAGCGCCTTCGTCCGCTGCTGCTGCCATTCGAGGCGGCCGTCTACGGAGGTCGCGATGTCGACCCAGCGACCTACGAAAGCGCGGCGGCCGTGGCCGCGATATTCAGGGCGCCGCAGGCGATGGCGGCATGAGGGGCCTCCGCGGCTGGGCCCTCGCCGCCGGCATCGCCATCGCGATCGCCGCTATCGCCTCTCTCGCCCAGCCGCGCGAAGACTCGCCGGAGCACAACTCCAGCAGCGATGCAGCCAATGGAACGTCGGCGGCGCTGCTTTTCTCCGAGGCGATGGGCCATCCGACCGACCAGGTCGCTGGCGACTTCACGCTGCCGGCTCGCGACGGCCTTCTCTTCGTGTTCACTCCCACGAGCCCCTTTTCAGCTGGCGACGCCGACCGCGCAGCAAGCTGGGTTCGCAACGGCGGTGTCCTCGTCTACGCGTCGGAGGACGGGGACGGCGAGCTCGACCGCGCGCTCTCGGTGTCGAGGTACATCGGGACCGTCGAGAGCAGCGTGGAGGCAGCCAACCCGATTCTCGACGGCGTCAACCGCCTGGCGGGAAACGATTCCGCCACTCCGCTCCGGCCTGGGCGCCAGCAGGTCCCGATCCTGCGCAACGGCGATGGGTTTGCCCTTGGATTCATGGAGCGCGTCGGCCTGGGCCTAGTGGTCGTGCTGGCGGACCCGCTGGTCCTCTGCAACGGTTACCTCGAAAAGCTCGACAACGGCCGGCTCCTGGCCGACCTGCTCGGCCTCGTGTCGGATGGCGCGGCGGTCAGCTTCGACGAGTATCACCACGGCCTCATCATCACCAACTTCGCGCCGCAGGCCTGGCTGCTGACACCGTGGGGAGCTTCGCTGCTGTGGTTGCTGGTTGCCGTGTTCGTCGGGCTCCTTCTGCGCGGTCGCCGATTTGGGCCGCTCATCACACGGGAGGTCGAGAGCGCGAGGACCGATTCGGAGTGGGCGTCCGCGGTGGGCGAGCTCCTTCGCCGTTCTGGAGGCCGCTCGGTCACGCTGGGGGTGCTGTCGTCCGCCAGCGAGCGCGCAGTTGCGGCCCGGACCGGACTCCAGGCGCAGCCGCGTGAACGCTTCTGGACCGCGCTGCACATGCGCGCGCCCGATCTTGCGGACGAGCTGGGGGCAGCCGAGAACGCCCTGTACGGCGCCACCAGCGGAGATGCTGAACTATTGGTCGCCGCGCAGCGATTGCATCGCATCGCCTACCCGGTCGTGCCTGAGCACCGCCGGCGGAAATAGAACATCAGGGAGGCAGGATGACCGCACAGAGCACGACGATGACCGCGCCAGACTTCTACGGCCGCTTTCGCGAGCAGCTCGTGAAGGCGGTTGTGGGCCAGGAAGACGCGATCCGCATGTGCGCGGTGGCGCTGGTAGCTCACGGTCACATCCTCCTCGAGGGCGTCCCCGGCACTGGCAAGACCCTGCTCGCGAAAGCGATCGCGCGGGCGCTCAAGCTCGAATACGGCCGCGTGCAGTTCACGCCCGACCTGATGCCGGCCGACATCGTGGGCACGGCCGTGTACGACCTGACGACCCGGACCTTCACGCTGCGCCGCGGCCCGATCTTCACCAATGTGCTGCTCGCCGATGAGATCAACAGAGCGCCGGCCAAGGTCCAGTCCGCTCTCCTCGAGGCGATGGAGGAGCGGGGCGTGACACTCGAAGGTGAGCAGCTGCCGCTGCCGGCGCCCTTTTTCGTGCTCGCCACCCAGAACCCGGTCGAGTACGAGGGCACCTACCCGCTGCCGGAGGCCCAGCAGGATCGATTCCTGTTCAAGGTCCGGCTCGACTACCCGGTGCCGAACGACGAGATGGAAGTCTTGCGCCGTTGGGAGTCGGGCATCGAGCTCAAAGACCCGATCAAAGCCGGAGTCGAGCCGGTGCTGAGCGGCAGCGACATCGAGGCCTGTCGTGAACAGGTGGCGGCGGTCGTGCTCGATGAGAAGATCCGGCGCTACATCGTCGAGCTCGCGCTGGCGACACGCAACGCGCCCGAGATCGCGCTGGGCGCCAGCACTCGGGCGGAGGTCCTGCTCATGCTGGCGGCGAGGGTCCTCGCCGCGTTCGAAGCTTCCGCGTACGTGACCCCTGACCATGTCAAGGCGCTTCTGGCGCCGGCGTTTCGCCACCGCCTCGTTCTGCGCCCCGAGGCCGAGGTCGGGGGCCAAACCCCGGACAGCGTGCTGGAGACTGTCGCCGCCCGCGTCGTCCCTCCTCGCTGATGCGAGGCTCCATCGTCCGCGGCCTGGCGCCACAGCCGCGCCTCCTGTGGGCCGTGGCGATCGGCGCCGCGTTGATCGCAGTCACGATCATGGCCCCCGTCCTGGTCGCGCTCGCGGTCGCGTATCACATCGGTCTCGTGCTCATCCTCGCACGCGACCTGGCGCTGCTCCCCGGCCGTCAGGGCTACGAGGTGCGTCGGCTCATGCCCGAACCCTTTTCGCTCGGCGAGACCGAGGAGGTGCGCGTCCGGATCGAGAACCCGGCCGCCGCCGGGCTCATCGCGCGCATAGCAGACCATGCACCGGGCGCCCTGAAGGCACGACCTCGCGAGGTCGGAGGGACTTTCGACAGGGACGGCCGGCTCGACCTCACGTACTTCACGTCGTCTCCCCGCCGCGGCGCCTACAGCTTCGGGCCCGTCGACTTACAGGTGTCCAGGCGCGACGGCTGGTTTCGGCGTCAGATCCAGCTGCCGCTGTCCCACCAGGTCGCGGTCTTTCCAAACATTGTTGCCATCAAGCGGGTGCAGCTGACCCTGCGACGCGGCTTGCGAGCGCTGGCCGGCCTGCGTAGGGCGCGGCCTCCGGGCGCGTCGACGTCCTTTGCGGGCCTTCGGGACTATGTCCGCGGCGACGACATCAAACGCGTGAGCTGGGCGGCGACGGCGCGTCGCGATCACCCGGTGGTCGTGGAGGTGGAGGCGGAACGAGGCCAGCAGGTGATGATCGCGCTCGATTGCGGCCGGCTCATGACCGCGCCCGCTGGCGAGCTTGACAAGCTGGACCACGCGGTCAACGCCGCGTTGATGCTGGCGTGGGTTGCGCAGGCTTATGGCGATCGGGTGGGCCTCATGACCTTCGACGACCGCGTCACGGATTTCATCAAGCCTGAGCGCGGCAGCGTCCAGCTGCAGCGAATCACCGAAGCCCTTTATTCGATCAAGGCCGAGTACGTTGAACCCGATTTCGGCCATGCGTTCACCCACCTCGCCACCCGCCTCGGCAGGAGGTCGATGGTGGTCGTGCTGACCGACGTCAACGACCCCGAGGCTTCGAAGGAGCTCGTCGCCCATTGCCTGCGGCTGGCCGCACGCCATCTCGTGCTCGTCGTGGCCATGTCCGACCCCGCGATGATGAGCGCGCGGGACGCGCCCATCACGACATCGGCGCGCGCCTACGAGTGGGCCGCCGCAGAGGAGTTCGTGGCCAGCCGCCGGGAGAGCTTCGAGCTGCTCCGCCGCGGTGGCGTGCT
>DASXTG010000040.1:0-4025 GCA_036505515.1 Candidatus Dormiibacterota bacterium
CCTCATCGAGCTGTGCCAGCGCTCCGACTTCCTGTCCATGCACGCCCCCCTCAACGCGGAGACGCACCACCTGATGGGCGAGAAGCAGTTCAAGGCCATGAAGAAGTCGGCGCTCTTCATCAACAACGGCCGCGGGCCGACGGTAGACGAGAAGGCGCTCATCGAGGCCCTCAAGCAGAAGTGGATCGCCGGCGCCGCCCTCGATGTCTTCGAGCAGGAGCCCGTGGACCCCCTCAACGAGCTCTTGCACATGGACAACGTCATCGTCACGCCGCACATCGCTTCGGCCACCGCCCGCATGGCCCCCGAGACGCGCCGTCGCCTCGGCCGCGAGATCGCCACGGTGCTTCAGGGCAAGTGGCCGCGCTCGGCCGTCAATCCCGGCGTGCTCCCGCGCACGAGCCTCATCCGCTGGCAGCCCTACCCCATGGGCCGCGGCCCCAACCGCTAAGCGCGGCTCTTCTCGCCCTCTCTCCCTCGTGGTGGGAGAGATCACCCCTCATGCATCCCTCTCCCCCATCGGGGGAGAGGGCAGGGTGAGGAGGCAAGCGCCGTCACTCGTTCGCGACACACATGCTGGAGGACGGCCACGACATCCGCACCGTCCAAGAGCTCCTCGGGCACCGCGACGTGTCCACCACCATGATCTACACGCATGTCCTCAATCGCGGGCCGGCCGGGGTTCAGAGCCCCGCCGATCGGATGATGGGTCCATGACGCCGAGCCCAGTCCACCGCCGCTATGCAGACCGCGCATATCGTATATCCCAGGTCCGCATAGCAAGACGCCCCGCTGGTCCGCACAGCGGGAATTCGCTGTCTTTCTGGGGCGCTTGGCACCGAGCCATATCCGCCATCACCGTGCTACGCTCCACCCATGCTTGGTACATCCTGCTACCCAGACCAGCCAAATTCTAGTTCGGCACACAGGCGAAAGACGCTGTGTGTGTTGGGCAACGGCCGCCGACGTTGTCTACGAGGGCAGGAGATCGAGAGCACGTGAGATTAGCCTTGAAAGCTCCCAAGGGGTCGAAGCGCCGGAGGCCGACGACGCATCTTCGCGCTCTTGTCCTTGCCCTGCTCCTTTCATCGGCAGCCGCGCCGCTGGCCGTCGACGCGCAGCAATCCGAGAAACTCTATCGCATCGGAATGCTCGAGCGGACGTCAACAGCGATCAATGCTGCCAACCTCGATGGTCTGCGACAAGGCCTCCGGGAACTCGGGTACGTCGAGGGGAAGAACTTCGTGATCGAGTACCGATCGGCTGATGGCCGGGACGAACGGTTCCCGGCCCTCGCGACTGAGTTGGTTCGCCTGAAGGTTGACCTGATCCTGACGAGGGGGACGCCGGCGATTCTGGCGGCCAAGAATGCCACAGGAGCGATTCCGGTGATCATCATCGGAGCCGGCGATCCTGTTGCGCAGGGCATCGTCGCCAGCCTGGCCCGTCCGGGCGCGAATGTGACGGGCCTGAGCCCCATGGTGACAGAGACCTATGCGAAACGCGTCGAGCTCCTCAAGGCGCTGGTTCCAAGAGCCAAGCGAATTGCCGCCCTCTTAAATATGGGTAATCCAGCTATCCCACCTCAGTGGAAAAAGGTCGAGATGGCGGCGCGATCCCTAGGGATGCAGGCCCAGCTTCTGGACGTGCGGAAGGCCGAGGATCTCGGACCTGCCTTCGATGCTGCCGTCCGGCAGCGTGTCGATGCCCTCGTCGTGGGCCTTGATACTGTCACGCTGGCGAATCGGCGGCACATCGTTGAGCTTGCGGCAAAGCATCGGCTGCCAGCAATTTACGCAACCAGCGAGTTTGTCGGGGGGCTCGCGGCCTACGGCGTGAACTACCCTGACTCATATCGTCGCGCCGCGAGCTTCATAGACAAGATCTTCAGGGGCGCAAAGCCAGCCGAGCTCCCTATGGAGCAGCCCACGAAGTTCGAGCTGATGATGAATCTCAAGACTGCCAAGGCGCTTGGCCTGACGATTCCACCGTCGCTGCTGCTGCAAGCGGACCAGGTGATCCAATGACACGGCACCAGCGTCCACTCGAATCGCCGACAGGTGCCGAACAAACGCATGCAGCCGACGGCGCGCAGGGCGCGTCGCGGCTGATACGTCACGTTAGATGGGCGCAAGACACCTCCTGGCTGTGGCAGGCATCCTTGCGTCGGTCAACTGTTCGGCAGCGGTAGCTGACGAGGCTAGGCCATGGACGACCTCGATGGGGGTCGTCTCGAACACGATGCTCCGATTGCACTGGATCCGTCCATACGAGGGCTTCGACACGGTGACCCGAATCGACGCTATTCGAGGCAGCAAGGTTGTGCGATCCTTTCGGATCTCGGGCCAGCCCGCTTTCAATAGAACAAAGACATTGGTCGCTTTCCCTGATTGTTGGGATGGAGGCTGTAGTACCGAAATTCAGGTGCTGGACTTGGTGGCTCTGAAGGAGCTGGCGCCCATTCGGTTCGAGCGCGAATGGTTCTTCGAGGTGTCGTGGGAAGACGAGGAGAGGTTGAAGGTCCTGCTTGGGGCCATGAATCCGGATGAGAAGACAGACATTCATTGCTTTACCGTTCGCGCTGCCGGGCCATTCAACAAGCCGCCAGAGCGGACCGGCTGTGCCGGCCGCTCAGTGCCGTCGCGTTAGGAAGCGGTCCTGAGGGTCGCTGACCGGGAGAACTGATCGTGGGCATGCGCGTGAAGCCGGCCGACTTCCAAAGACTCAACCTACGCTGCCACGCGCTTCTCAGCGACGTGCCTCTCCACGACGTCTGGGCGATTCCACTCAATGGCGGGGGGCCCGGTCGCAGCATCCAGGACGCGCGTGCGATCTTGTTCGGCGACCGGCGTCCATCTAACTTTGCGGCTCGAGGACTATTCAGGCTGCGATGGGCCCTCGGCCGAGCGTTCGGATGGGATGACGAGCGCCATGATCCGCCCAGCGGATCGTACGTCAATCGCCTTGCTGAAGCCGATCGCTCGCAGTCTCAGGTTGCTCCGGGGACTCGCGAGGGCCCGTTTCGAGTGCTCTACGTCTTGGGTGAGGAAGCCCTCAGCGAGCTTCGCAATGCGACCGTGCATGCCTTCTTGGCGCTCGCTCTCACGCCAAGCCCCGGGGGATACACGCTCTACTTGGCAATCTACGTGAAGCCAGTGAGTCGTCTCACGACGCTCTACATGGCCCTGATCGATCCGTTTCGCCGTCTCGTTGTCTATCCGGCCCTCGGCCGGCACGCTCAGCAACGTTGGTCGCGCACCTATGCGTAGGCGCCGCAGGGTCCTGCGCCCGGCGGCTGCCCAACATCGCGCGGCAACGGACCAGTGCTCGCGCTGCTCGCACCTGGCCGCTGAGCGCCGGCGTCCGCCGCACGAGCAGTCAGGCACATCGATCGACTGGCTGATGCGATCCGGCGTGGTCCGACACGCGAAGGAGTCATGGACCTCCTGGCCTTCTTCCTGAGCCAGCACGCCGCGGTGCACGCAAGCGACGTGAGCGGGCGCGCCTTCTCGGTCCAGCGCGTCTTCAGCGAGCTGAGCGACGACCAGATGCGTATACGCCCGGGCAAGGGACTGAACTCTCTCGTCTGGCTCCTCTGGCATATGGCGCGGACCGAAGACGTCGCCGTAAACCTGGTCGTTGCCGACCGCGATCAGGTCCTCGACGAGGTGTGGATGCGCCGCATGAACGTGCCGTGGCGTATCATCGGGACCGGTATGACCGACGATGAGGTCACCGAAATGACCGCCCGTGCCGACGTCGCTGCGGTACGCGCCTATCGCGCGGCCGTCGGAATCCGCACACGTGAGGCCGTCCAAGGGCTGCGGGCTGACGCGTGGGCCGAGATCGTCGGCGAGGAGGACATCAAGCGCGCCGCGGTGACAGGCGCCCTCCGCGATTGGGTCGAAGGCGCGAAATACCCGTGGCTGGGTTGGAGCCGGGCTGACCAACTCGCCAGCTCGGCCCTCCGCCACAACGCCGCGCACATCGGTGAAGCTGTCACGATCAGGGGCCTCGCTGGGTTC
>DASXTG010000041.1:0-8411 GCA_036505515.1 Candidatus Dormiibacterota bacterium
CTGGCGAGGTGAACCGCGACGCCATGCGGACGCCGATGACGTTCTCGGGTCCGAGGGCGTCGGCCGCGACCGCCGCGGGGAGCGCCGAATCAACCCCGCCCGACAGCCCGATGATGACCTTCACGAAGCGCTGCTTGCGGATGTAGTCGCGCACTCCGAGCACTACCGCGGCGTAGATCTCAGCCGTGCCGTCGATCGGCGTCTCGATGCGTGGCGCGAGGGGCCCGCGCTTCTGATCTGCCTGGGTCGCCACCGCGATCTCCGAGACCTCGAGCTCAAGCCGGGAAGCCCCCTCGGCCTCATGACGGATCTTCTCCAGGGGACGGTGAAATGGCACCGGACCGGCATCGATGTCGCAGACCAGCAGGTCTTCCTGGAAAGACACCGCGTGGGCAAGCACCCGGCCGTGCGGATCGAAGACCGCGCTGTTGCCATCGAACACGAGCTCGTCCTGGCCGCCCACGGTGTTCACATAAGCGACATAGGCCCCGTAGTCGACGGCGCGCCCGGCCACCATGTCCTCGCGCGGTGAGCGCTTGCCGGCGTGATATGGAGAGCCGTTGATGTTGACCAGCAGTTCGGCGCCCTGCTGGGCCTGCCAGGCCATCGGGCCCGACGGATACCAGCAGTCCTCGCAGACCGTGACGCCGATGCGGATTCCAGCCTGGTCGAAGATCGGGCAGCGATGCCCGACTGTGAAGTACCGCTGCTCGTCGAAGACGCCGTAGTTGGGAAGGAAAACCTTGTGATAGACGGCCAGGAGCCGGCCGTCGCGAATGAAGGCGGCTGCGTTGAAGATGGCGCCGTCCTCGTGCACGAAACCGACGACGGCGGAGATGTTCCTGGTCGCCTTCGTGATGGCTTCCAGGTGACGCATGTTGTCGCGCACGAACCCCGGCTTCAGGACGAGGTCCTCGGGGGGATAGCCAGTGAGGCAGAGCTCGGGAAAGCACACAAGGTCGGCGCCCTGTTCACGCGCACGACCGATCCAGTCGGTGATGAGGCGTGCATTGCCGTCGAGGTCGCCGACCGTCGGGTTGACCTGCGCCAGCGCGATTCGGAGCTTCCGGCTCACGAAACAATCGTAGTTAGCATGTACTCTGCCTGTGAGCTACTTCGAGCGGCTGCGCATGCTCGCCCAGGACCGCCACACGCTGCTGTGCGTGGGCCTGGATCCGGACCCCGAGCGCATCGAGGGCGGGGCTGCCGGAGCCCTGCGCCACTGCCGCGAGGTGGTGCGCACGACCGAGGAGCTGGCGTGCTGCTTCAAGCCCAACAGCGCGTTCTGGGAGCAGTACGGGCCGGATGGGTGGAAGGCGCTGCTCGAGCTGCGCGATGAGGCTCCTAACACGCCCTTCCTGTTCGACGCAAAGCGCGGCGACATGGGCAATACCATGCGCGCGTATGCGCTCACCGTCTTCGGGACGCTCGCGATGGACGCGGCGACGATCAATCCGTATCTCGGCACCGACTCGATCGAGGAGTTCACGCGCTACGACGATCGCGGCGTCTACATCGTGTGCCGTTCGTCGAACCCCGGAGCGGCTGACCTCCAGCACCTGGAGTCTGGCGGCAGGCCGCTCTACATCCACGTGGCCGAGCTGGCGGCGAGCCTGAACGCACACACCAACGTCGGGCTGGTCGTGGGCGCGACCGCACCCTCGGAGATCGCAGAGGTGCGCAAGGTTTCGAGCCTGCCCTTTCTGATCCCCGGCATCGGCGCGCAGGGCGGCGATCTTGTCGGTTCGGTCAAAGCCGCGTGGAACGGCGATCCTGCCTCTTGCCTCCTTTCCGCGAGCCGCAGCATCCTCTACGCGGACAAGCCGTGGCGCGAGGCCGCCAAGCTGCGTGAGGACATCAACGCAGCCGCCGGCGCGCTGCGGTGAGCGACGCGCGACGTTGAGCAAACCCGCCAGTGTGCACATTTGCGGGTTTGCATCGGCTGAATTAGCCGCGTGTGTGCGCACTCGCGGAGAATTGCGACGGTGAGCGAACAACGCCACAAGGCGCGGCTCGTGCTCACCGGTCACATCATCGACTCGATGATCCTGCCCCAGGTGATGGACCTGGTCATGGACCTGGGGGGCAACTTCACCATCGAAGAGCTCAAGGTCGGACAGCACAAGACCGACACTTCGATCTGCCGCATGGAGGTGGTGGCCTCAACCGCGGACCAGCTCGACCGCATCGTCCGGCAGGCGAAGGCGCTCGGGGCGACCGCCGAGTCGGACCAGCCTGCCGAGCTCAAGAAGGTGACGCAAGAGGGCGTCTTTCCGGAGGGCTTCTATTCCACCAGCAACCTGCCCACCGAAGTCCTGGTCGACAGTCGCTGGGTGGGAGTCGAGAACATCGAGATGGACTGCGCGATCGTGGTCGATCCGGCGGAAGGTCGGGCCCGCTGCATCGTCTTCCAGGACGCCAAGCCGGGCATGGAGGTAGTGGTCGGGCATCGGGGCGTTCGGGTCACCCCGCTCGAGAGGTCGCGCCAGACCGAGATCTTCACCTTCATGGCCAGCGAGGTGTCGGCCGAGAAGCCGAAGAAGCTTCTGATCGCGGCGATCGCGGATGAGATGCGTCAGATCCGGCAGACGGGCGGCCGAATCGCCGTGGTGGCCGGTCCTGCCGTCGTCCACACCGGCTCCGGCCGCCACCTAACGCGACTGATCGAGCTTGGCTACGTGCAGGTCCTGTTCGCGGGCAACGCGATCGCAGTCCACGACGTGGAGTCGGCGCTGTTCGGAACCGCGCTCGGGATCAACATCGAGAGCGGGCTCGCCATCGAGCACGGTCACGAGCACCACATGCGCGCCATCAACCGGGTGCGCGCCGCGGGCGGCCTGCGACAGATGGTGGAAAGCGGAGAGCTCAAATCGGGCGTCATGAAAGCCGCCATCGACAACGGCGTGGAGATCGTTCTTGCGGGCTCGATTCGCGACGATGGGCCGCTGCCCGATGTGATCACCGACGTGGTCGAGGCGCAGAGGCGCATGCGCGCCGCGCTGCCCGGCGTGCGTATGGCGCTGATGCTCTCCACCATGCTGCACTCGATCGCGACCGGCAACATGCTGCCCGCCGGCGTGCGCGCGGTGTGCGTCGACATCAACCCGGCGGTGGTCACCAAGCTCGCGGACCGGGGGAGCTGGCAGTCGATCGGGCTTGTGACCGACGTGGAATCCTTCTTGCGCGAACTGGCCCAAGTCATAGAAACTGGGGCTCATGGCTAAAGGACGCAATAAGCAGGGACGCGAGGTCAAAAAGAAGAAGAAGGCCAAGTTGCCGGGCGGTCAGCCGGAGGCAAACGTGCAGTTTCGCCACCACTCCGTCGTGACCAGCCAGCCCGAGCCGCAGACCAAGGCGCCCGAATAGAGACTCCGGGGCCCGGGCGCCGCCCGCATTTCGCGGCGATAGGGTTCCTGGGCGGGTTCCTTGGCGGTCTTCTAGGGGTCGGCGGCGGGTTCGTGATGATTCCGCTCCAGGTGATGTGGCTTGGCGTCAGCCAGCGGCACGCCAACGCGAACTCTCTGGTCGCGATCATCCCGATCTCGATCGCGGCGCTGCCGATCTACTTGTTCCTGCACGCACGACCCCAGGTCGACCTGCATTTCGCTTTGTTTCTCATCATCGGCAGCGTGGTCGGCGCATACGCCGGGGCGCGGCTCTTGAACCGCGTCCCCGATCGCGAGCTGAAGCTTGCGGTGGGCGCGCTGATGCTGGCCGCGGGGTTCAAGGAGCTGGTGTTTCCATGAGCTGGAGCGATGCGCTGGCTGTGCTCAGCGGCCTGTTCGCCGGGCTCTTGAGCGGATTCATCGGCATCGGCGGCGGGCTTGCGTTCGTGCCCATCATGACCATCGGCTTCCGCTTCCCGCAGCCATTGGCGCAGGGCACGTCGCTGGCTGCGATCGTTCCCACCGCGATTGTCGGGGGTATCACCCACATCCGGGAGGGCAACGTGCTGCTCGAGGCCGCGATGTGGATGGGTGGGGGAGGAGTGGTTGGGGCGATCCTCGGCGCCCTGCTCGCGATCCAGGTCCCGGGGCATGTCCTCGCCCGCTTTTGGGGCGCCTTCCTCGTATTCAGCGCCTGGCGAATCGGTTGGGGTGCGCTGCGCTCTGCCACGGGGGCTGCAAGGCACCCCCTTCCTGGCCCTCCCCCCGAAGGCGGAGCGTAAAGCTATTGACACGATGACGCGCTGCGGCGTAGCGTCCTGCTCAGAAACGGTACGTACGAGTACTGAAGCGTCTTTTTGAGCTAGGAGTCGAGAGGGAAATGGTTTCGTTCGAGCTGAGCGACGAGCAGCGGGAGATCAGGGACTGGGTGCATGCCTTCAGCGAGAAGGAGATTCGCCCCGTTGCGCACCAGTACGACGAGTCGGAGGAGTTCCCGTGGCCGATCGTCAAGAAAGCAGCCGAGGTGGGGCTCTACGGCGTTGATTTCCTGCAGCAGACTTACGCCGACACCACGGGGATCATGCCGGCGCTGGTGGCCGAGGAGCTGACATGGGGCTGCGCCGGCATCGCGCTCGCGATCCAGGGCACCGGCCTGCCGATCGCCGCCATCTTCTCGCAGGGCACGCCGGAACAGATCGCGACCTGGATCCCGTCCTGCTTCGGCACCGTCGAGAAGCCCGCGCTCGGCGCGTTCGCGGTCACCGAGCCCGAGGCCGGGTCGGACGTTTCGTCAATGAAGACGCGGGCCGTGCGCCACAACGGCGATTGGGTCATCAACGGCCAGAAGATCTTCATCACCAACGGCGGCATCGCTGACGTTCACGTGGTGGTGGCGGCCGTCGAGCCCGACCTGGGCACACGCGGGCAGGCGAGCTTCGTCGTCCCGCCAGGCACCAAAGGCCTGCGCCAGGGCAAGAAGGAAAAGAAGATGGGGATCCGCGCCTCGCACACGGCGGAGGTGCTGCTCGAGGACTGCACGGTGCCCCTGGAGAACGTGCTAGGTGGTGTCGAGAAGCTCGAGGCCAGGCTGGCGCGCGCGCGCGAGGGGACGCACCAGCGCTCGTCCGTGGCGCTGAAGACGTTCGAGCTGTCTCGACCGATCGTAGGCGCGCAGGCGATCGGCATCGCGCGGGCCGCCTTCGAGTTCGCTCTGCAATATGCGAAGGAACGCAAGCAGTTCGGTAAGGCGCTGATCGAGAACGAAGCGATCGCGTTCATGCTCGCCGATATGGCGACCGAGATCGAGGCCACGCGTGCGCTGATCTGGCGCGCGCTGTGGGAGGGTCGCAACGGGGGAGAGTTCAAGAAGGCCGAGGGGTCGATGGCAAAGCTCAAGGCCGGCGAGGTGGCGGTCAAGGTCACCGAGCAGGCGATCCAGATCTGTGGTGGCTACGGCTACATCCGGGATTTCCCGGTCGAGAAGTGGCACCGCGACGCCAAGATTTACACCCTGTTCGAGGGTACGAGCGAGATCCAGCGCCTGGTCATCTCCCGCGCTTTGGCCAGGGACTAGACATGGCCGTTGGCGCGCCGCCGGGCGCCCAGCAGCGCAAGGACGCCCGTGTAGGACGACGCCGGGAGCGGATCGCTGAGGCCGCGCTCTTTCTGTTCGCGACCCGTGGCTACAACGTGACTTCCGTGGAAGACATCGTCGCCCGTGCGAAAGCTTCCAAGTCGGCCTTCTATGAGTTCTTCACGTCGAAGGAGCACTGCTTTCGCGAGCTGCTGAGCGCGGAAGGCGGCGCGCTCATCCACGAGGTGCTGAGCGAGGCGGCCACCGGCCACAACCACCGCGAGCGCTTGCGGCTCGGCATCTCCCGGTTTGTCCACTCGTGCTTCGAGCGCTCGGCCGTCGCGCGCCTGTTGATCGTGGAATCGGTGGGCTTGTCGACCGGTGTGGACCAGGTCCGCCACGCCCTCCAGGCCCGATTCGCCGACGCAGTCGCCGAAGAGGTTCGGCATGCATTGCTCCACGATCCTTTCTATGCGGACAAGGATCCGGTGGTCTTCGGCCGGGCAGTGGTCGGCGCTGTCAATGAGGCGGTCGGCTATTTCCTGACCAATCCCGGGGTCGACCCCGACTCGCTGGCCGACAGCCTCTGCCGCGTCTTTGCGCCCGACTAGACGCCCAACAGACGAAGGGCGAGGAGCACGAGGGCGACGATGATCAGCATCGCGCCCGCGAGCTGCTCAGAGCGCTCGCGGACCTCTTCACCAAGGCGAGCGCCGACGCGCAGGCCCACCTGGGCGGCGACGAACGCCTGGATCGCGATCCAGACCACGACCAGCAGGATCGACAGGCCGAGCAGGCCGGCGCTCAATCCGATGGTGAGCTCGTCGACGCTGATGCTCAAACCGAGATCGATGATCGCCAGCCCGCGCGCATGAGCGAGGAGGCGTAGGCGCCGGCCCTCGTCGTCCTCGTCCCTGCCCGGCCGAAGGAGAAGCGCGCCGGCGACGAAGAGGAAGGCGATCCCGCCGTAGCCCGCCCAGGCGCCGAGAAATGAGCCGGCGGCGCGGCCGATGAGCACACCGAGGATGGGCATCCCAGACTCGAAAGCCGTGAACACCAGGGTGACGCGGAGGCGGTCGCGTCTTTCCAGGCCGGCCATGCCCAGGGCGGCGGCCAGGGCGAAGGTGTCCAGCGCCAGCGGCACGAGAAGGCCGGCGCTGACGAGGAGCTCCCTCATGCTCCCAGGAGTGTCCTCCGAGGCTCACACCCTTGCATCCGAACGTCCGTTCGGGTATGATTTATCGCGAACATGCGTACGCTGAGCACCCAGGTCCGGCTGCGGCGGCTGGAGCGCGCCTTTGGCGAGGCGCTGCTGCGGCTGTCCGATCCCTTCCAGCGGATCGGCGCCGGGACTGTTGTCGATCGTCTGCAGGGCCTGGCCGGCGAGGTCCGGGAGTCCTGGCGCCGGGAGGCGCTTGCCGGGCGCCCCGGCGATGCGCTGGACCGCTTCGTGATGGATTCGCTGCGAACGCTCGAGTTGGCGGTGGCCGGCGTGGCCCAGGACGGCTCGGACCTCGAGCTGCTGCGCCAGGACTTCGAAGGCGCGGCGCAGCCGCTGGAGGTCTTCCTGCGCGGGCTGGACGCCGAGCCGGCCCTGGAGCGCTCCGCCTAGGGGTGCGTAATTCACCGCGAGTGTTGGCACTCGCGGGTATCAATTCGCCTGGAAACCCGCCGGAGCACACACTCGCGGGTAGGCCCGCAGCCTTATGGACCGCATAACAGTCATTATCAACATCATCTGGACCAATGGATGCCCCGGCTGGCACCCCTTCCCGACCGAATTAGAGGCCGGCCCTGACCAGCTGCTCGCGGGTGACGCGGCCTTCCGCCACGACACGGTCATCGACCAGGACGACCGGGACGCGGAAGTCGTAAAGGCGATGCAGCTCGTCGTCGGCGTCGACGTCGGCGAGCTCGGGGGAGACGCCGAGCTCAGCGAGGAGCGCCAGCGCCTGGTCGCAGAGGTGGCAGCCCTGACGGGTTACCAGCACCACACGCACGCCTGGAGCCTACCGGAGCCCCAGAGCGAACTAGCCCGGCAGGCGCAGAGTCTCCCCTACCTCGATCAGCGGGCCCTGGAGGCCGTTGAGGCGCTCGATCTCGTCCACCCGGGCCCGCACGTCATCTCCCGGGTAGCGGGCCGAGGCGATGGACCACAGCGTGTCGCCCGGCTCCACGACTACGGTCACGTCCGCCTGGACGTCCCCCAGCGCCACCCGCGCCAGCCCCAGGCACGCGCCGAGCAGCAGCACGACGACCGCCACCCAGCGCCCGACGTGCCGCCAGGGCTGGTCCGGGCGCGTCGATCGGTTGGCGCGGGTCGCGTAGCCAGCGGCGTACATGTGTTCGGAGACGCTAGCGAACGGGCGTTCGGATGTCAAGGCTATCGAACAAAGGTTTGCACTCAGGCGCGATTGCTGGTAGCATGGCCGTCAACGTCGCAGCTCACGACCCCAAAAACGAATCCGGGAGAACGATAAATTGACCGATCAACTCACCGAGCGGCAGACCAAGATTCTCGAATTCATCCGCTACGTCACGCGCCACCGGAACTATCCCCCAAGCGTGCGCGAGATCGGCGAGGCGGTCGGCCTGAGCTCGAGCTCGACCGTCCACAACCACCTCAACCAGCTCGAGCGCCGCGGCCTCATCCGCCGCGACCCCAGCAAGTCCCGCACCGTGCAGCTGGTCGAAGACGCTGAGCTCGACAATCAGCGGCGCAACGCGGTCTCAGTGCCGGTGGTCGGTAACGTCGCCGCCGGCGCCCCCATCCTCGCCGAGCAGAACATCGAGGACCACGTCCTCCTCTCGTCCGAGCTGGCCCAGGATGGCTTCTTCCTTCTGCGCGTTCGCGGCGAGAGCATGATCAACGCCGGCATCTTCGACGGCGACCTGGTCCTGGTCCGGCCGCAGTCGGAGGCGCCCAACGGCGCCATCGTCGTCGCGCTGGT
>DASXTG010000042.1:0-8237 GCA_036505515.1 Candidatus Dormiibacterota bacterium
ACTTGAGGAGGGTTGACCCTAGTACGAGAGGACCGGGTTGAACGGCCCGCTAGTGTACCGGTTGTCACGCCAGTGGCAGCGCCGGGTAGCCATGGCCGGTTTGGATAAGCGCTGAAAGCATCTAAGTGCGAAGCCAACTCCGAGATAAGGTCTCCCACCGGGTTAACCGGGTAAGGGCCCTGGTAGACAACCAGGTTGATAGGCCGCAGGTGTAAGAGGAGCAATCCTTTGAGCTGAGCGGTACTAATAGCCCGAGGGCTTGTTCACCTATAACTCACTCTTCAGCTCACTGAGGAGTATTGGAAAACGTCAAATGATCCAGCGCTTGAAAGCAGGCTGGAGAATCTCATAGACCTAATTCGGTTGTCGATCGCATCTCGCCTTGTTTGCTGGCCCTATAGTGGCCGGACGTTGGCAGCCGAGGCGAGCGCGAGCGTAGACGAGCGGTGGTCGGTCCGCGCCCTTGAGCTGGCGCGCCAGGCTGACTTCCGTACCAGCCCCAACCCGATGGTGGGCGCCGTGATCCTGGACGCCACCGGAAGCGTCGTCGGAGAGGGTTACCACCACCGGCCCGGCCGGCCCCACGCCGAGCAGGTCGCATTGGATGCTGCGGGGGAGAGGGCGCGGGGTGGGACGCTCTACGTCAACCTCGAGCCCTGCACACACGCACACCGGAAGCCGTCCTGCGCGCAAGCTGTGATCGACGCCGGCCTGCGCCGCGTGGTGATCTCGATGACCGACCCTGACCAGCGCATTCGGGGTGCTGGCATCCAGATGCTGAACGAGGCCGGCGTCGAAACAGTCGTCGGGGTGAAGGAAGATGAGGCGCGGCGGCTGAACGAGTTTTACGTCAAACATCGCCTGACTGGCCGCCCGTTCGTGAGTGCCAAGTTCGCCATGAGCCTGGACGGCAAGATCGCGACCTCCTCAGGTGAGTCGCGCTGGATCAGCGGCGCAGAGGCGCGGATGCACGGCCACCAGCTTCGCCACGCGCACGACGCCATCCTGGTCGGCGTCGACACCGTGATCGCGGACGACCCCGAGCTCACCACGCGGCTCGACGGTGTCGATGGCCGCCAGCCACTGCGCGTGATCCTGGATTCGCAGCTGCGAACCCCGCGCGCAGCCGCCGTCGTGGGCCCCAACACGTTGATCGCGACCACGCGTGAGGGCCAGGTAGGTGAAGCAGAAACCATGCAGTTCCCGGCGACACCTGAAGGACGCGTTGACCTCGAGCCGCTCCTGGATGAGCTCGGCCGTCGAGGGATGCTGAGCGTCCTCGTGGAAGGCGGGGGCGAGGTGCACGCCTCGTTCTTCGGCTCGGGGCTGGTGGACAAAGTCTTCGCCTACGTCGCTCCGATGCTGATCGGCGGGCGGTCCACCCCGGGCCCGATCGGGGGCGCGGGCATCGATCGCCTGGACGAGGCGCTTAGGATCCACGACGTCGAGATCGCTCGCATCGGTAGTGACCTGCTCGTGACTGGCTACGTGGATGTTCACGGGGATAGTTAGCGCGGTCTCCACGGTCGTGGAGGCCGATCGCGGCCGCCTCGCCATCGATCACGCGTGGGTAGCTCGCCACCTGAAAGTTGGGGGCAGCGTCGCGGTGAACGGCTGCTGCCTGACAGTGGTCAGAAAGCGCGGACCAGTCTTTTTTGCGGACATCGTGCCGGAGACGTTGCGTAGGACGAACCTGGGTGCGCTCGCCCCCGGCGTCGAGGTCAACCTCGAGCTGCCGCTCACCGCCGCTGCGCTGCTGGACGGTCATCTCGTACAGGGTCACATCGACGCCACCGCCGAAGTCAGATCTGTGGACAGTGTGGCGTCAGGAAGGGAGGCGATCATCGAGCTGCCGGGCACGCTGTCGAAGTTCGTGGCCGTCAAGGGGTCGATCGCGGTGGATGGCGTCAGTCTTACGGTGGCGGCAGTGGACAAGCCACCCGGAACGTTCAAGGTGGCCCTGATCCCGCACACGCTCGAGGCGACCATTGCCGGCGGGTACCGCAAAGGCACCATCGTCAACCTCGAGGCGGACGTCATCGCCCGCTACGTAGCCCGCAACCTCCGCCGGTAATATCTAGCCACCGTGGGGCTGGCCACCGTTCCTGAGGCGATCGCCGACTTCGAGGCGGGCAAGTTCGTCATCGTCGTCGACGACGAGGACCGCGAGAACGAAGGCGACCTGGTCGTCGCGGCTCAGCTGATCACGCCCGAGCACATCAGCTTCATGACCCGCCACGGCTCAGGCCTGGTTTGCATGCCCGTCATCGCCCGACGCCTCAATGAGCTGGGCATCGGGCCGATGGTGGAGCACAACACGAGCCGCCTCGGAACCGCGTTCAGCGTGAGCATCGACGCCAAGGACGATGTGACGACCGGCGCGTCTGCCTACGATCGCGCGGCCACGATCCGCAAGGTTCTGGACCCCGCGGCCAAGGCATCTGACTTCTCGATGCCAGGGCACACGTTTCCGCTTCGCGCCGCCGAGGGCGGCGTGCTCACGAGGGCCGGGCAGACGGAGGCGGCGGTCGACCTGGCCATCCTGGCGGGGCTTTATCCAGCGGGTGTGATCACAGAGCTCATGAAATCGGATGGGACCATGGCGCGCATGCCGGACCTGGAGCGGTTCGCGAGCGAGCACGACATCAAGATCATCACCGTCGAGCAGATGATCGCGTACCGGCGCCGCAACGAGAAGCTGGTAGCGCGTCGCGTGGAGGCGATGATCCCGATCGGGGGCGACGATCCGCAGCAGTGGAAGCTGTTCGCTTACGAAGATGTGCTGCGCCACGAGAATCATCTGGCCCTGGTGCTGGGAGACATCGATCCGGGGCAGCCAGTTCTACTGAGGGCGCACAGCGAATGCCTGACGGGCGACATCTTCGGCAGCCTCCGCTGCGATTGCGGCGCCCAGCTCCATGCGGCGATGGAGATGATCGCCGCTGCGGGCGTCGGCGTGATCCTGTACATCCGACATCAAGAGGGCCGCGGCATCGGGCTGCTGGACAAGCTGCACGCATACAACCTCCAGGACCACGGGTTGGACACGGTCGAGGCCAATGAAGCCCTCGGCCATCCCGCCGACAAGCGCGACTACGGCATCGGCAGCCAGATCCTGTACGACCTCGGCGTCCGTAAGATCCGCCTGCTCACCAACAACCCCAAGAAGATCTACGGTCTCGAGGGGTTCGGCCTGGAGGTGGTGGAGCGGGTGCCGATAGCGATCCCGTCGAATCCTCACAACGAGCGGTATCTACGGACCAAGAAAGACAAGCTCGGTCACCTGCTGTAGCCCAGAGCTGTGGGGGAACGAGGCGCCAAGCCCGACCTGAGCGGAGCTGATCTGCACGTGGCCGTGGTCGTGTCCCGCTTCAACGAGGACGTGACCAAGCGCCTTCTGCGCGGGGCGGTTGGCGCGCTCCAGGAGCACGGCATAGAGGAGCCGGACGTCTATTGGGTACCGGGTTCGCTTGAGCTCCCGATCACAGCGCTGGCCCTGGCGGAGAAGGGTCAGCACGATGCGATCGTGTGCCTGGGTTGCGTGATCCGCGGCGAGACGTACCACTTCGAGGTGGTCGCGAACCAGGCGGCGGCCGGCATCATGCAGGTTCAGCTCGACACCGGCGTGCCGGTTGCGTTTGGAGTGCTGACGACCGACGACAAGGAGCAGGCGCTGGCGCGATCGGGCCCAAAGAACAACAAGGGGGCCGAGGCGGCTGAGGCAGCCATCGAGATGGCGAACCTGCTGCGTGGCATCCAGGGGTAAGCCCTTAACCCGAAGAGTAGTTAACAGGCAGGGTTGCCCCGGCGGCATCGGGCAGGTACGTTCGCGGCCGGGTGTGCCGGAGGGGGAGGGGCCGGCAGGGAGGTGGGAGGGCCCGGGGTAGGGCTGCTTGAGAGAGGTCGGGCTACCCAGCGGTTGAAATGGCGATGACGTGGGTGCCGGCCGGGGCGACCACAAAACCCTCGGTCGCCCCTGGTGTGCTGAACTGGCGCGCCGACCCCAGGCTCGTCGAATACACGATCGCCCCCGAAGCCGGATTCAGCGCGAACAGCGTCCCGGAGCCCGGCTCGATCGCCCACAGCACGCCGGCCGCCATGATCGGGGAGCCGAGGCTTGGACGGGGTGCGCGCCACGCCACCGCGATCGAATCTCGCGTGACCGACAGCGCGACCAGCCCGTCGCTGCAGGGCACCCACACCATCGAGTCGGTCTCTGACCGGGCACTTCCGCCGAGCGCCCCCGAACAGACTTTGCGGCTGGCGCGCTGACCCCCGATTCCACCCAGCTGGTCTGCACCGAGCACGTAAGCCACCCCCTCCTTCCCAATGGCGACCACGACCCCAAACGACGGGAGCAGAGTGGCGCCCACCGACCCGAGGTCGACGTCGCCCGCGTCGAGGTCCTTCCAGTTGGACGGCGCGAAAAACGATTGCACATGCAGATCGGGCGACAGCCTGATGACGGCGTTGCTGTACGCAAATGTCGCGCTGGGCTCACCATTTCCGGTCACGACGTACACCGAGCCCGAGGCGGATATCGTCGCCCCGGCCGGACTCCAGATGCCGGCCTCGCGTGCGACCGGTGTCCGGTAGGTCAGGGTCTGACCGCCTGCCAACGGCACCGCCTGCACATATCCGTGATAGTCGCCACAGTCGCCGAAAAGCCCACCGAAGGTCACATAGACGTAGCCGGAGCCGATGGAGAGCGCGCCTCGCTGCTGCTGAGCTGCCGGCACGGAGCCGTTCGGATCGATGACCCGCTGCGTGATCACGGAGCCATCGACCAGCTTGAGCGTGAAAAGCACGTGGCGCATGCCAGCCAGGAAAGCCACCACGTAGAGCCGCCCGGACGTTGGGTCGACGGCGGGGGTGCCGGTGATCCCGGTTACGGGTGAGATGTTGCCGCACGGTAGAGACGAGGCGGCCACCGGCTCACCGAGGTGGGTCTTCCACACGACCGCCCCGCTGAACAGGTCCAGCGAGTACACGGTGTTGTTCTCGGTGGCCGCCAATACATGGCCGCCGACGATCAGAGGGGAGGCATAGACAGCACCATCGACAGCCGAGTCCCATGCCTTGCGTGGATTGTCCAGCGGCGGCGACGAAGGTCCCAGACCGCTGCGGCCAGGGCCGCCGTGATACTCGGTCCAGTCCGCGGCCAGCGTCGAGGAAGGTGCAGCCGACGAACGCGGGGTCGGTGAGCCGGTTGGAACCGACCCAGCTTCGCAGCCTGCAAACATCAACGCCGCGACCAGCACGCTGACCGCTTGCGCTGTGCGGGTCACAGCCCCCAGCTGAACTTGCGCGCGGGGACCAGCCGTGCTCGCTCCGGCCCGATCAGCTCAACATGACCCTGGATCGCTACACCGCGTTTGGGCGTCCCGTCGAAAACCAGCGCGGCGCGAGGCTCCGCCTTGATGTTGCGCAGCTTGACTCCGTCGACGTCGAACTCGAATGTGCCAGATTCACTGATGGTCGCCATCACTGGCACCACGTGCGGCCAGCCCGACGGCCCGACGGTCGCCACGCGGCCGATGCGCTGCGAGCGCAAGAACTCGAGCTCGCTGGGCGTGAACATCTGATCATCGTAGTCCCGCCGGCCGCACACGCCGGAGACCGCTCGCTCGTAGACTTTTCAAGCCTCGGAGAGCAAATTCGAATCTGGGCGCCGGCACCGGCGCCGCGAAGAGGGGGACTACTGGATGGATCGTCGGCGCACGGGCGCGGCCGAATCGATAGGCGGCTACACGATCTTGCGTCGCGAGCCGCTACAACGCCTCGACGGCCAATATCTCGACCTCGTGCACGAGCGAACCGGTGCTCGGCACCTCCACATCGAGTGCGCAGACGACAACAACGCGTTTGCGGTCTTCTTTCCGACCGTCCCGAAGGATTCCACCGGCGTCGCTCACATCCTCGAGCACGTCGTGCTGGCCGGCTCGCAGCGGTTCCCGGTCCGAGATCCCTTCTTCAGCATGACGAGGCGTTCGCTGGCCACCTTCATGAACGCCCTCACAAGCTCGGACTGGACGATGTATCCGTTCAGCACCCGCAACGCCAAGGACTTCATGAATCTGCTGTCCGTTTACCTCGACGCGACGTTCTTTCCGCTGCTGTCCGAAGACTCCTTCAAACAGGAAGGAATCCGGTACGAGTTCGAGGATCCCGCGGATCCGCGCAGCGGCTTGCGCTACAAGGGCGTGGTCTTCAACGAGATGAAGGGCGCGCTCGCCTCTCCGCATGCGTCGATGCAGCGAGCCATCGGAAGCTCCCTCTTTCCCGGTCTCACTTACGCCAATGTGTCGGGCGGTGACCCCGAGCACATCCCAGATCTCACGTGGGAGGCGCTCCGGCAGTTCCACGCCGTCCACTACCACCCCAGCAACGCCTACTTCTATTCGTACGGCGATCAGTCGCTCGAGCGCACGCTCGCCCAGGTCGAAGAGTTCGCGCTTTCGCGCTTCGACAGGATCGAGATCGATACCTCAATTCCAGACGTCAAGCGCTTCCGCAAACCCGTCCAGGCTTTCGAGCATTACCCGGCGACGCCTGGAGAGGACAACTCCCGCAAGTCCCAGGCCCTGCTCGCCTGGGTCACCGTTCCGGCCGGCGATTCCGCCCGACTGCTTGCGATGCGCATCCTCTCCGACGTGCTGCTCGGCAACGCCGGCGCACCGCTCCGCAAGGCTCTGATCGATTCCAAGCTCGGGACGGCTATGGCCGATGGCAGTGGGCTGCAGGATGACTACCGAGAGACGGTCTTTGGCGCGGGCCTGAAGGATATCGCGTCAGAGGACGCGCCGAAGGTGGAGCGCGTAGTGCTCGAAACGCTGGAGAAGCTGGCCAGCACCGGCCTTGACCTCGCGCAGGTGAATGCGACGATTCACCGCCTCGAGTTCGAGAAGCGTGAGCGATCAAACGCCGGACTTCCGTACGCGCTCAAGGTTCTCTTCAACTGCCTCTCGGCTTACTACTACAGCGGTGACCCGTACAGCGCGCTGAACTTCGACGCCGACCTCGACCATGTCGAGCATGCCCGGAAGGAAGGCCGCTTCTTCGAAAACCTGATCAACGCGGAGCTTCTGGACAACCCACACCGAGTCCTTGTCACCCTCGAGCCCGACCCCGGACTCGAAGCTCGCAAGCGGCTAGCAGAGCTCGACCGCCTGGCCGCAGTCGAGGCAGCGCTCAGCGAATCGGATCGAGCGCGGATTGTCGAGGATGGGCTTCGCCTGAAAGCCGCGCAAGATGCCAAGCAAGACCTGGCGGTGCTCCCGACCCTTGAGCTGGCCGACATCCCGATGAAGTTCGAAGATGTCGTCGACCAACCTGCCACGGCAGGTCCGGCGAGGCTCGATTTCTTTCCGCTGCCCACCAACGGGATCACGTACATCGACATCCGTTCGGATTTCTCGGCGCTGACCTCCGAGATGAAGGACCTGCTCCCCCTGTTCGGCCGGGTGCTCACTCAAAGTGGGGCAGCGGGCCAGGACTACGTCGAGATCGCCACGCGCATCGCCGCCCACACCGGGGGCATCGGCGCCGCGGCCCAGGTGCAGTCGCTGGCCGCCCGCGAGGACTACCTGCAGTCGTTCGTGCTGTCCGGACGCGCGCTCGATCGAAATGTCGGGCCGTTCATCGAGCTTCTGACGGATCTCACCGCCCGACTCGAGATTAAGGCGAGCCGCCTCAAGGAAATCATTGCTGAGAGCGCCACCCGCCTCGAAAGCTCGCTCGCAAACCTCGGCTATCAATTCGCTCTGCTCCGCGCGCAATCGATGCTGAGCTCGGAAGGCGCAGTCAACGACGCTCTCCAGGGGATCGGCATGCTGCACGTGATGCGGCGGCTTGCCCAGCTCGGGGAGCCTGAGCTTGGAGACGTCATCGCCCGGCTCGATGCAATACGAACCAGCCTTTTCCGCAAGAGCTCGATCCAGGTCGTCGTGACCTGCGAAGAGTCGATGGTGCCGACCATCGCTCGGCTCCTGGGCCGGCTTGTCGACGCCCTACCCGATGGTGTGGCTCGAGGCCAAGGCGAGCAGCCCAAGCCGCTGGCTGTTCTCGCTGAGGCGCGCAGCGCACCGGTGCCGATCGCGTTCAACGTTCGCGGTTTCAAGACTGTTCGTTACACGCACCCCGATGCATCCGCGCTCCTCGTGCTCGCGAACTACTTGCGCGACACATTCCTGCACCGCGAGCTGCGCGAGAAGGGCGGAGCCTACGGAGGCTCAGCG
>DASXTG010000043.1:0-21082 GCA_036505515.1 Candidatus Dormiibacterota bacterium
AGCCGCGCCGTGGAGGGGGTCGTGCACAACCTGCGCAACCACATGGCGAACGCGCTCGGCTACCTGAGGGAGATCGACTCACGTCGTCTTGACCCAGTCGATCGCGAGAGCCTCGAGACGGCGACAGGAGCGGCCAATGACGCAGTTACAGTTCTGCGGAGCCTCTCGCAGGGGGCGACTCCTCGAGTCAGCTATTCAGCGGATCCTGTTGACCTGAACGAGCTCGTGGCTCGTTCCCTCGCCATGGCGCGGCCCCGTGCCCGGGCCAAAGAAGTCCAGATCGCGATGCGCGAATCCTCCGAAAACGTGGCCGTGCGCGCCGACCCACTGCTGTTACGAGAAGTGGTCACCAACCTACTGAACAACGCCATCGATGCGGTCGGCCACGGCGGACGAGTAGAGGCGACGACCGGGCGACGCCCGAACGGCAGCCCCTACTTCAGCATCTCCGACAACGGGCCGGGAATTTCAGAGGACAATCGCCACCGCCTGTTCGAGCCGCATTTCACAACCAAGGAAGGCGGCACGGGCCTGGGCCTGTTCATGTCTTTCGGCATCGTCAGAGAGCATCAGGGTGACCTCTTGTACGAAGGCAACCGCCGCGGCGCGGTCTTCACGGTCGTCCTGCCGCCCTTCAGCGGCTGACGGCGTTCGCGCGCGGGCTTCCCGCTAAGAAATCGGCTCCCAGGGGTCCATCGACGCGAACCCGTGTGTTCCGAGGAGAATCGACACCTCGCCGCAGTGAAACGCATCATGCATGACGATCCGCGTCAAGACTGACTGCCGAGTGTGCTTTTGGACGTCTCCGTCGCGCACACGAATGAACGCCTCGCCAAGCATCTTTGGCGTCCAACGCGCCAGGCATGACTCGATGATCTGCCACGAGCTCTCGACCGCAAACATGAGCTCGCCCGACTGCCGAGGAACGTCGAGGCGATCCTCCCAGCCCTCGCCGAGCGGATCCCGGAATGGCGTCGTCTCAGCGCCACGCTCCTTGAGAACCCCACAGAGCCAGTAGACACGAGCGCCGGCAAGGTGGCTCACGATCGCCCAGATCGGCCACCCCTCCGGTGACGCCCTCAACTGCAGTTCTTGCGGTTCGAGCTTGGGCACGCGATGGATCAGATGCGCCTGGGTCCTGTGCCAGCCCTCGAAAATTGGTGCCACGCTCGTGGTTGGAGGACTCAAGGCGACCCGCTATACAACGGAAAGCGCAGCGGCGCGTTTCACGGTCCCGCTTCCGCAATTCGGCGGTTGATCGCAGCGACCAGCTCGTCCAGCTCGACCGGCTTGACCAGGTAGTCGCTTGCGTCCACGGAGACGGCGAGGGCTCGCGAGGCGGGATCGGTGGCGCCCGTGACGACGATCGGCCGGCTCGCACGCAGGCTCTGCACAGATGAAGCATCGATCTCTGCCAGCAGGCTCAGGTCGAACACAACCACCTCCCCCACGCGCAGCGACTGCAGCGAACGTTCCGAGCGCGCGTCGAAGCCGAGGCGGCGCAGCCCGCGCGCTGTGATGTCCGCCAGTCGCACGTCATCGTCCACCACGACAACAGCTCGATTCGAATAGACCGAGTCCTCCACGGCGCTGAGAAGTCCTAACGCTTCGCGAACGTCCTCGAGCAGGCGCTCCGGTGGCGCAGGCGTGCCATCGACCAGCGCCAGCTCGAGCTCCGCCTTGAGCCTGGCGAGCGTCGAGCGCAGGCCGTGCAGCGCAGCTGCCAGCTCAGGGTTGGGTGATGAACCTGTACCCGATCCCACGAATGGTCTCGATCCAACCCGGTTCCCTCAAGGCGCGGCGAACCTCGTACACGGCCTGCTCGACGCTGTGCTCGAAGCCCACGTATTTGCTGCCCCAGATGCGCTCCAGAAGCTCGGCCCGCGCCACCACCTCGCCCTCTCTACCGGCCAGGAGCTGCAGCGTCAGCAGCGGCCGCCTCTCGAGCTTCAGGGCGCGACTCCCCACCCACGCCTGGGCCTTGGCCGTGTCGATGCGTAGGCGCCCCCGAACCAACACGCGATCCACGCCGGCGCGCTCCCGGAGTGCGCCTCCCACACGGGCCAGAAGCACCTCGCGGTCGGTGCCTTTGACGATGTAGTCCGCCGCGCCGTGCTCGATGCCCACCACCTGGTCGCCGGGCGAATGTCGCGCGCCGGTGAAGATGATCACCGGGAAGGCCACGCGATCTGCGCCCGACCGCAATTCATCAAGGACCTCCGGGGCCTGCATGTCAGGCATCTCGTAGTCGAGAAGCATCAGGTCGGGTGCATCCGTTCGCGCGCGCGCAAGCGCCTCGACTCCGCTCGTCGCGATCTCGACGGTGTAGCCCGCACGCCGCAGCAAGCCAGCGGTCAGCTCGGCCGTGCGAGGCTCGTCGTCCACGACAAGCAGTTTCGCGCTCACGCCACCATCCCCAAAGCCAATTATCAGAAGTTCAGCGTTTGCTGAGGAAACCCTGAACCGGCGATGAGGATCGATCCGGCCGGCGACCTTAGCCTCTCGCCATGGGCCAGCTTCCAGACCTCCAAGAAGCCAGGCGCCGGCTGGGACTGGCCCTCGAATTCCTCTCCCACGACCGCTGGGTCCTGGGTTACCTGCGCGGCGGGTGGCTCCAACCAATCGCCGCCTCCGAGATAGCGCCGCGATTCCTCCACAGCCGGCCGCTGATGCCGCTGGCGCGGCGAGCTCTATACGAAAAGCGACCGGTCATCGTGAACTCGGTGATCGAGAACCCCAATCCTTCCAACGGCTACGACTGGGAGCTCGACTGGCCGGCCCTCCTTTACGCACCGGTCGGTGAGGTTGGCCAGCGACCCATCGGCCTGCTCGTGATCGGATGCCGGCGTGATCATTGGTACCGGGAAGACGACGTCGCCTACGCGGGCAGCCTCGGCGTCACCCTTGCCCCGATGGTGGCCGCGCTGCGCCGCCCGTTGGGCCGGCTCAGCGAAGCCGAGAGTGAGGTTGCACAGCTTCTCAGCTACGGCCTGTCCGAGGCCGAGATCGCGCGAGCCATCAGGATCGACGAGCGGCGCACGAAGGTCCTGGTCGAGGCAGTGGCTCGAAAGCTGAAGGTGGTCGACATGGAAGTAGCGCTTGCATTCAACACCCCGCCGATCCGGCGCCGGGAGTTCCGGCTGTGACCTGGGCTTAGAGCTCCACCGAGCTAAGTCGGGCCGAAGAGGAAAACGGTCGTGCCCCGTCCCACAGTGCTGACAACCTCGAGCCGGCCGCCAATGCCTGCGGCGCGCTCGCGCATGCCCACCATCCCGTAGCCGCTCGACTTCGTCGAAGCGATGCCTCGTCCCTCGTCCGACACCTCGATCAGGAACGGCTGGGCTGCAAACCCCATGCGGACGCGGCAGATGTGCGAGCCGGAGTGGCGCCGCACGTTGGTCAGGGCCTCGCGCACCACCTGATACACGACTTCCCGCTGTGGTTGCGGCAGCATCTTCTCGGTGCCAGTGCTGGATATCTCCACACGGATCCCGTAGAGGCGCGAGAATTCCTCAGCCTGAGTGCGCAGGTCCGAGATGAGCCCTTCCGGTCCGATCGGACGCGGCCGCAGCTCGGTCAACGTCTCTCGAACCTGCTTGAGCATTCGCTCGAGAATCCCGAACACGTCGATCAGGGTGGCGTCGGCCTGTCCCCTTTCGATGTAGACCTTGAACAAGGAGATCGCGCCGGCTAGCTCCGTGGCCAGCCCGTCGTGCAGCTCGCGCGCCATGCGCGCCCGCTCGCGCGCCACCGCGTCATCGACCGCCTGATGAACCGCGCCCGTGTCTATGGCTTCGGTCATCTCACCGCCAGGCGTCGACGGAACGAGCCTACAAGAGCAATGACGAGCGGATGATTCAGCCAGCGTAACGAGCGCCGGTAGGGCTCCCACAACCGCTTGGTCTCCTCCAGTGCAGCCTTCAGCCGCACCACATCCGCATCGATCTCCGCCCGCCCCGTCTCGATCTGTTTCTGGAGCGCCTTAGTACGCTTGGCCAGCGCCAGGCCCCAGGCCGCCGCCAACGCGCCCTCAATCACGAGGGCAAACCCGGCCGCGATGAGCATCCCAATGCCGACCCAGCCGACGAGGTCGTTCACTGCGAGATCGCTCACTCTTTGGTGTCGCCCTCTTCGATCGCCGCCACCGGCGCGATCGCGACCACCTGATCGTCTGGACCAAGACGCATGACGATCACGCCCTGGGTCTGACGCCCGATGCGTGAGATCGCGCCCGCCCGAGTTCGCAAGACCATCCCGCTGGCGCTGATGATCAGCACCTCCTCCTCGGGATCGCTCACGACCCGCATCGCCGCCAGCTTGCCGACCCGGTCGGTGACCTTGAGGGTGAAGACGCCCTGCCCGGCTCGGTGGTGCATCGGGTACTCGGTCACCGGCGTCCGCTTCCCGTATCCGCGCTCCGTGACAACGAGCAGGTCGCCGCCCTGCGTGGCGGTTGCCATCCCTACCACTGTGTCGCCTTTGCCGAGCTTGATGCCGATCACGCCCTGCGTGTCGCGACCCATCGCACGGACTTCCTTCTCGCTGAACCGGATCGCTTTGCCGAGCGCGGTCGTGATCAGGATTTCGTCCGTGCCGGTGGTCGGCGTCACCCAGTTCAGCTCGTCGCCCTCCTGGAGGTTGATCGCAATCAGCCCATTGCGCCTCACATTGGCGTATTCGGCCAGCGCCGTCTTCTTTATATATCCGTTCTTGGTGACCATCAGCATGTAGTGGGCGTCGGTCTCAGATTCCGGCCGCACGAACACCGCGCTGATGCGCTCATTGGGACCGATGTCGATGAGGTTGTTGATGGGCACGCCCTTCGCCTGGCGCTCGCGCTCGGGCACCTCGTGGACGCGCAGCTGGAACACCCGCCCGCTCTGCGTGAAGAAAAGCATCGACGCGTGCGTGTGGGTCGTAAGCAGGTGCTCGGCGTAGTCCTCCTCCCGCGTTCCGCTCGGCGCTTCGCTGCTCGCGGTCGGGCGCGCTCCCTTCAGTCCGACACCCCCACGCTTCTGGGCTCGAAAAACGCGCAGTGGCTGTCGCTTGACGTAGCCGCGATGCGTCAGCGTGACGACGACCTCTTCCTTGGGCACGAGGTCCTCGGCTGAGAGCTCGGTCGCCTCCTGCTCGGTGATCTCGGTCCGACGGTCGTCGCCGTACTTCCTGGCGAGGTCGTCCATCTCTTCCTTGATCAGCATCCGAACCTTCTGGTCGCTGGCGAGGATGCTCTCCAGGTAGGCGATGGTCTTGATCACCTCCTCGTACTCGGCGTCGATCTTGCCGCGCTCGAGCCTGGTGAGCCGCCCCAGGGTCAGCGCCAGCACCGCCTTCGCCTGCAGCTCCGACAGGCCGAACTTGCTCTGAAGCTCGGAGGAAGCCTTGTCGGTGTCGGCGGCTGCCCGGATCGTCTTGATGACCTCGTCGAGGTGGCTGAGGCAGATCTTCAGCCCTTCCAGGATGTGCGCCCTCTCCTGCGCGCGAGCGAGGTCGTATCGGGTGCGGCGCAGGATGACGTCGCGGCGATGTTCGATGAAGAGCTGCAGCGCCTGCTTCAGGCTGAGGACCACAGGCCGTCCGTCGACGATCGCGAGCATGATCACGCCGAAGGTCTGCTGCAGCGTCGTGTGTTTGTAGAGATTGTTCAGCACCGTGAAGACCTGCGCCTCGCGTTTGAGCTCGATGACAACCCGCATGCCCTGACGGTCGGATTCGTCGCGCAGGTCCGCGATGCCCTCGAGCTTGCGATCGGAGACGAGCTCCGCAATCTTCGCCACCAGCGTCGCCTTGTTCACCGCGTACGGGAGCTCGTCGATGATGATCCGCTCGCGGCCGTTGGGCGCCTGCTCGAAGGTGTGGCGCGCGCGGACGATGATGTGCCCGTGGCCGGTGGAGTACGCCGCCTTGATGCCGGCCGTGCCCATGATCAAGCCCCCGGTCGGGAAGTCGGGGCCCTTGACGAACGAGAGAAGGTCTTCGCCCGTGGCTTCCGGGTTGTCGATGAGGTGCTTCACGCCGCTGGTGATCTCACGCAGGTTGTGCGGCGGGATGTTCGTGGTCATGCCGACAGCGATTCCAGTCGCGCCGTTGACGAGCAGGTTGGGCAGGCGGGCGGGCAGGACCGCCGGCTCCTCCTCGGAGCCGTCGTAGTTCGGGACCATGTCGACGGTCTGTTTTTCGATGTCGTCCATGAGCTCGCCGGTGATCGCTGACAGGCGCGCTTCGGTGTACCGCATGGCCGCCGGCGGGTCCCCGTCGACGCTGCCGAAGTTTCCCTGGCCGTCGATGAGCGGGTAACGCAAGGAGAACGGCTGGCCCATCCGCACCAGGGCGTCGTAGACGGCATCGTTGCTGTGCGGGTGGTAGAGCTTGAGGACGTCGCCGACGAAAGCGGCGCACTTGCGGTGACGGCTGCCGGACGTCGCGCCCGACCGATGCATCGCGTAGAGGATCCGACGCTGGACCGGCTTCAGCCCGTCCTTCACGTCGGGCAGGGCCCGGCTGATGATGACGGACATCGCGTACTCCATGTAGGAGGTCTGCATCTCCTCCTGGAGGCTGCGGCCCAGAACAGTTCCGATCGTGGCGTCGTCAGTCACTGGTCTTGCGTTACTCCTCGAATTTCTTCAGGACCACGACCGCGTTGTGCCCGCCAAAGCCGAAGCCGTTGGAAATGGCGATGCGCACATCCTTGCGGCGCGCCGTGTTCGGCACGTAGTCCAGGTCGCACTCGGGGTCCGGGTTCTCGTAGTTGATCGTGGGATGGATGATCCCGCGGTTGATGGTGAGCAGAGTCGCGATCGCCTCCACCGCGCCCGCGCCTCCGAGCAAGTGACCGATCATCGATTTCGTGCTGCTGATCGCGGTCTTGTGGGCGTGCTCACCAAGCGCGATCTTCAGGGCCTTGGTCTCGCCGGCGTCGTTCAACACTGTGGATGTCCCGTGGGCGTTGACGTAATCAACATCCTGGGGCTGAACGCCGGCATCCCTCAGCGCGAGCGTGATGCTCATTGCCGGCGCCTCGCCGGTCTCGTCGGGAGCGACCGTGTGAAAGGCGTCGCATGTGTGCGCAAAGCCGAGGACCTCTCCGTAGATGCGCGCGCCACGGCTGACCGCGTGCTCGAGTGATTCGAGGATCAGGGTCCCGGCGCCTTCACCCGGCACGAAACCGTCGCGGTCGCGATCGAAGGGACGGCTCGCCTTTTCCGGCGCTTCGTTGCGCGTTGAGAGCGCGCGGATGGCGTTGAACGAAGCGATTCCCACCTCGCAAAGCCCGGCCTCCGAGCCGCCGGCGAACATGACGTCGGCGTCGCCGTGCTGGATGATGCGCGCCGCGTCGCCCAGGCTGTGCGTGGACGCTGCGCAGGCGGTGGTGACGGTCGCGTTGGGGCCCCTGACGTGGAAGGCGATGGCCACCTGCGCCGCGGCCATGTTGGGGATGATGGTCGGCGCGTAGAGCGGATTCAGGCGCCCTTTGATGGCGTAGGCGATCGCGCCACCCGTCATCTCGATGAAGCCGCCGATGCCAGTCCCCATGTCGACGCCGACGCGGAAGCTGTCCTCCTTGGCGAGGTCGAGCCCGGAGTCCGCGAGCGCCATCGTCGAAGCGGCGACCGCGAACTGCGAGAAACGCGCGAGCCTCTGTGCCGCCTTTCTATCCATGTAGTTGCCGGGATCGAACCCGTGCACCTCGCAGGCGAACTTGGTCCCCAGCTTCTCGGTCGAGTAGCTGCCTTCGACCATTCGCGCCGTGCTGCGGCCTTCGATCAGCCCGTCCCAGTACTCGTCCAGCGTCTTGCCGAGCGGATTGATCGTTCCCATCCCGGTCACCACGACACGCGTGCGGCCGTTCTTCATGGCTTCTTCCCCACCTCGAGCCGAATCTTACTCACGAGCTGATTCTCGACCGCTTCCTTCGTCACCCTGATCGCATTCTTGATCGCCCGCGCGTCGGAGCGCCCATGCGCGATCACCACCACGCCATCGATACCCAGCAGCGGCGCGCCCCCGAACTCCCGCCAGTCGATCCGGCTCCGCAGCCCGCGGACGCCGTCGCGTATCAGCATGCCGCCCACCTTTCCCCGCAAGCTCTTGGGTATCTCTTCGCGCAGGTTGCGGAAGAGAAATTCCGCGGTCGCCTCCGCCATCTTGATGGCGACGTTGCCGACGAAGCCATCAGCGACGACGACGTCCGCCTTCCCCGCATAGAGATCCTTGGGCTCGATGTTGCCGACGAAGCCACGCAGCGAACCTTTGAGGCGACGAGACGTCTCTCTGACCAGCTCGTCCCCTTTGCCTTCCTCTTCGCCATTGCTGAGCAGGCCGATGCGCGGATTTGGGCGTCCCATCATCTCCCGCGCATACACGCTTCCCATGGCCGCGTACTGGACCATGTAGTCAGGCTTGGAGTCGACGTTGGCGCCGACGTCGAGAAAGTAGGCAAAGCCGTCGCGGATCGGAATAATCGATCCCAGCGCAGGGCGCTCGATGCCCCTGATGCGGCCCTGGACGAAAAGGGCGGTGGCCATGATCGCGCCGGAGTTGCCGGCTGAGATCCACCCGTGCGCCTTGCCCTCTCGACACAGGCGGGCGCAGACGTTCATCGATGAGTCGGGCTTGGACCGGACCGCTTGTGCGGGGTGCTCATCCATCGCGATGACCTGCGTCGCAGGGACCAAGCGCAGCCGCGGATGGCCATCGAGCAGCGGCTGAACGGAGGCGGGCAAGCCCACGACCGAAACCTCGATGCCGTACTCCGACGCCGCCTGGGACGCTCCCTCCAGGATCTGCTGTGGCGCGTGGTCGCCGCCCATGGCGTCGACTGCTATTCGCATCGTTTGCGCCTGGCCTCAGATGTCGAGGTTGCGGACGCTCTTGGCATGCGCCTGAATGAACTTCTTGCGCGGCTCGACGTCCGGACCCATGAGTTTCTCGAAGGTGTCGTTGACAGCCGCCGCATCCTCGACCTGGACCTGCAGCAGCACGCGCGTCTGCGGGTTCATGGTCGTCTGCCACAGCTCCTCGGCATTCATCTCCCCAAGACCCTTCATGCGCGCGGCCTCGGCGTTCTTGCCCAGCTGGCGCATAGCCTTGTCGCGCTCGGCCTCGGAGCGGCACCACACGACTTGCTTGCCTTTGAAGACCTTGAAGAGTGGCGGCTGCGCCATATAGAGATAGCCCTTGTCGATCACCTGCGGGAAATAGCGGAAGAAAAAGGTCAGCAGCAGAGTCCGGATGTGACTCCCGTCCACGTCTGCATCGGTCATCGTCACGATGCGGTGGTAGCGGATCTTCTCGATGTTGAAGTTGTCACCGACGCCGGCGCCCATGGCCGTGATCAGGTTGCGAATCTCATCTGACGTCAGCACCTTGTCGAGGCGCGCCTTTTCGACGTTGAGGATCTTCCCGCGCAGGGGCAGGATGGCTTGCGTGCGGCGGTCGCGTCCGCCTTTCGCCGTCCCACCGGCCGAGTCACCCTCGACGATGTAAAGCTCGCAGAGCGCAGGGTCGCGCTCCGCACAGTCGGCCAGCTTGCCCGGAAGCATGCTCGACTCGAGAAGGCTCTTCCGCTGCACGAGATCGCGCGCCTTGCGCGCCGCCTCACGCGCCCGCGCCGCGGTCAGCGACTTCTCGACGATGCGGCGGCCCTCCGACGGGTTCTCGTCCAGGTACTGGGTCAGCCCCTCGGTCAGCGCAATGGAAACGTGACCCTGGACCTCGGCATTGCCGAGCTTGCCTTTGGTCTGGCCTTCGAACTGCGGCTCCAGGACCTTGACGCTGACCACCGCTGTCAGGCCTTCACGCACATCCTCTCCGGTGAGGTTGGGGTCCTGCTCCTTGAGGATGCCGGCCTTGCGTGCATATCGGTTGAGCACGTTGGTCAGGGCGGCGCGAAAGCCGGTGAGATGGCTGCCGCCCTCGATGGTGTGGATGGTGTTGGCGAATGCGAGGACGTTCTCGACGAAAGTGTCGTTGTACTGCATCGCGATCTCGACCTGCGTTGCCTCCACCTCCCGATCGACGTAGAACGGCGTCGGGTTGACGACGGCCTTGTCGCGGTTCAGCGCGCGAACGAAGGAGACGATCCCGCCTTCGAAGTAGAAGGTGGTGGTGAAGCCGAGGTTCTCGTCGGCAAGGGCGATCTCCAGCCGCTTGTTGAGGTAAGCCATCTCGCGCAGCCGGTGCTGGATGACCTCATGGTCGAACCTGACGTCCGGGAAGATCTGGGGATCCGGCCAGAACCGCACGATGGTTCCCGTGTGATCGGTCTTGCCGACCACCTTCACGGGCCCGTTGGGCACGCCCCGGACATACTCTTGGTTGTGGATCTTGCCGCTGCGATGCACCCAGACCTGGAGGCGCTCGCTAAGGAAGTTGACCGCGGAGACGCCGACCCCGTGCAGGCCCGACGAGACCTTGTACCCACCACCCCCGAACTTGCCGCCGGCGTTGAGGCGGGTCAGCACCAGCTCCAGGGCTGACAGGCCTTCTTTCTTGTGGATGTCGACCGGGATGCCGCGGCCGTCGTCCTCGACCTCGCAGCTGCCATCCGCGTGAAGGGTGACGACGATCCGGCGGGCATAGCCGGCGAGAGCCTCGTCGACGGCGTTGTCCACCACCTCGTAGACCAGGTGGTGCAGGCCGGTCGTGGTCGTAGACCCGATGTACATGCTCGGACGCCGCCGAACGTGTTCCCGGCCCTCGAGGACCTGGATCTGCTCGGCGGTGTACGCCACGTCGGCGCCTAGCGGCTGGGGCCTGCGACTACGCTCCGGAGGGAGGTTTCTGGCCTCGCTCACCGGATTTTGGGCCCTCCCAGCCTGGAGAACTCGTAGGGGACAACTGGGCAGAGTTTCAGGATCTAAATTTTACCGGATTTCGAGTTCGAAAATGGCCTCCGGGAGAGTCTTAACAGGGCCTATTTCCAGGTCCTTCGGGAGGGCCCGACAACCCCTCTAGCCGGGAGGTTTCCACCGCAGGACGGGATCCTGGCTTACGCCCTGGAGGTAGGTGTTCACTTGCCGGGCGGTGGCGACCTCGTCGAGGCGGCCCACAGGCAGGCTGTGGGGCTCGTGACGGAGCTTTTCCGGCTCCTCCTTGGCCTGCTGCACGATTTCTTTGACCGCCTCCGCGAACGCGTCCAGGGTCGCCTTGCTCTCAGTCTCGGTCGGCTCGACCATGATGGCCTCCGGCACCACCAGCGGGAAGTAGATCGTGGGCGCGTAGAAGTCCCGCTCGAGCAGGCCTTTGGCCACGTCCAGCGCCTTGATCCCATATGTGCCGAGGTTGCGGGCGCTGGCCACGAACTCGTGCATGCACGGGCCGTCGTGCGGCAGGTCGAGGAAGCCCTCGATACGTTTGCTGAGATAGTTGGCCGAGAGCACTGCGTCCATGGACGCCTGCGTCAGGCCGTCGCCGCCCATGGCCACGATGTACGTGTAGGCGCGGACGAGCATGCCGAAGTTGCCATAAAAGCTGCGCACCCGCCCGATCGACTGCGGCCGTTTGTAGTCGAGCTCGAGGTGGCCGTTTGTTCGCTCCACCGTGGGCGTGGGCAGGAACGGCACCAGCTCGGCTTTGACGCCGACCGGCCCCGCCCCCGGGCCGCCGCCGCCGTGCGGCGTGGTGAAGGTCTTGTGCAGGTTCATGTGCACCGCGTCGAAGCCCATGTCCCCCGGCCGGCAGACGCCCATGAAGGCGTTGAGGTTGGCGCCGTCGTAGTAGAGCTTCGCTCCCGTGTTGTGCACAAGCTCTGCTATATCCAGTATGTCGCGCTCAAACAGGCCCAAGGTGTTGGGGTTGGTCAGCATCAGCGCCGCCACCCTGGACGACAGCTTTGCCTCCAGGTCGGCGATGCTGATCCGCCCGTCCGGGGCTGAGGCGACCTCGACCACCTGGAAGCCGCTCAGGGCGGCGCTGGCCGGGTTGGTGCCGTGGGCGGAGTCCGGGACCAGGACCTCGGTTCGCATGTCTCCACGCGAGCGGTGGAAGGCCTGGATCATGCGCAGCGCGGTCCACTCGCCATGCGCGCCCGCCGCCGGCTGGAGCGTGACGCGATCCACGCCGACCACGGCGCACAGCGCCTGCTCCAGGCGCCACATCAGCTCGAGCGCGCCCTGCACGGTGTCCTCGTCCTGGTAGGGATGGAGCCCCGTGAAACCGGGCAGGGTGGCCGCGGCCTCGTTGGCGACCGGGTTGTACTTCATCGTGCAGCTGCCGAGCGGGTAGAACTGCTCGCTGATCGAATAGTTGAGCGACGCCAGGCGACTGTAGTGGCGCATGACCTCGGGCTCGCTCAGTCGCGGGAGAGCGGGTGGGACCTTCCGCAGCTGGGCGCGCGGCAGCAGCTCGTCCGGTTCGGGTGCCGCCACATCGGCATCCGGCAGGCGCGGCCCATGGGCCCCCGGCCGGCTCTTCTCGAAGCTGAGAAGCTCGGTCACGCCGCGAGCGCCTCCACAAGCTCATCGATCGCCCGCGGGTCGTTGACCTCCGTGCAGGTGAAGGTCAGGACGCCCCTGAGCTCCCTGAACCAGCGGTGCACGTCAAGACCGCCGAGGATGCCCTTGCGCGCGAGCCTCCTCCGCACCACGGCAGCTTTCGGCACGCGGATCGGAAACTCGTTCAGGAACTGGCGCTCCGGGAAGGCGAGCTCCCAACCCGGCAGCGCCGCCAGCCTGTCCGCCAGGGAGTGTGCGCGCTTGAAGCTGACGCTTGCGACATGCCGCATGCCTTCGGCGCCCATATACGTCATGTAGACGCTGGCGGCGAGCGCGCAGAGCGAGTGGTTCGTGCAGATGTTGGAGGTCGCCTTCTCGCGTCGGATGTGCTGCTCGCGGGCGGTGAGCGTGAGCACAAACCCGCGCCTGCCGTCAGCGTCGTGGGCGCTCCCAACCAGCCTGCCTGGCAGCCGGCGGACCAGCTCTTTGCGGCAGGCGATGTATCCGACGTGGGGCCCACCGTAATTGGGGTGTAGACCAAGCTGCTGCCCCTCGCCTACGGCGATGTCGGCGCCGTACTCGCCGGGCGGGGCCAGCAGCGCGAGGCTGATGGGATCGACGCATGCGATCGCCAGGGCTCCGGACTCGTGAGCTCGGCTCGCCAGCTCCTGGGCATCAACGAGAAGGCCGAGGAAGTCCGGCTGCTGGAAGATCACGGCCGCCGTTTTCGAGGTCGGCTCGGATCCTTTCCGGACCTTGATGCCGCGGCCGTCGCCGAACGCGCGTAGCACTTCCACGTATTCGGGATGCACGTAGCCGGCCACCAGCACCTCGCGGCGACCGGTGTGGACGTGCGCCATCATGGCCGCCTCGGCCACGGCCGTGGCGCCGTCATAGAGCGACGCGTTGGCGACGTCCAGCGCCGTCAGCTCGGCGATCAGGGTCTGGAACTCGTAGATGGCCTGGAGAGTGCCCTGGCTCGCCTCCGGCTGGTAGGGCGTGTAGGCGGTGTAGAACTCGGGCTTGGAGGTGACGGCCGCGACCGCCGCGGGTATGAAGCGGCGATAGACTCCCCCGCCTTGGAAGGTCAGGCGGTCGGGGAAAACCCGGTTTCGAGCCGCGAGAGCCCCGATCTGGGCCATGGTCTCGAACTCGGAAAGGCCGTTCGGAAGCTCGAGCCTGGGGATCCGGAGCGAGCGCGGGATGTCGACCAGGAGGTCATCCATCGACTGCACTCCGATCGCACCCAGCATCTCGGCGCGCTCCTCGGGAGAATGGACGAGGTACGCCAACCTAGTGACCCGACGCCTCCGTGTGCTGCTTGTAGGCGGCCTCGTCAAGCAGATCGGACGGAAGCTCGCCCGCGACCTCGACCTTGAGAATCCAACCGTCGCCATATGGATCCGAGTTGATCAGCTCGGGCTTGGCCGCCAGCTTTTCGTTGACCGCGGTCACGCGACCTGCGACCGGTGCATAGAGGTCGCTGGCGGCCTTGACCGACTCCACGACCCCAAAGCTCTCGCGGACGGCCAGCTTGCGCCCTGGGCTCGGGAGGTCGAGGAACACCACGTCGCCAAGCTGAGACTGCGCAAAATCGGTGATGCCGACCGTGACGCTCTTGCCATCGACCGTGAGCCATTCATGCGTCTTCGTATAAAGCCGGCCCGCCATGCCACACCTCCCTCTTTGCGATCAATCTCGAGGTCGCTCAGGCCTTCTTCGAGGCCGTCGCCGACCGTGCCGACCCGCGATAGAAGGGCAGCTGCACGACCTCGGCGGGCGCCTCACGCCCTCGAACCTCGACGGCGACCTTCTCGCCGACACGCAATGATGCGGCTTCCACCATTGCGAGAGCGATTGGATGGCCGAGGAAGAATGAGTGCGTGCCGCTCGTGATCGTGCCCACGCGACTCCCGTTGCTGATCACCGCCGCCCCGTGGCGGGCGATGTCGCCGGGCGCCGTCTTCAGACCGACCAGCTTCCGTTTCGGTCCCGAAGCTTTGATTTCGGTGAGCGCCTCGCGACCGATGAAATCCGGTTTGTCGAGTTTGACCGTCCATCCAAGTCCCGCTTCGAACGGATTCACGGTTTCGTCCATGTCGTTGCCGTAGAGGCGGAGGGCTGCTTCGAGCCGGGTCGCGTCGCGCGCCCCCAGGCCTGCCGGCAGCAGCCCTGCCGGCTTCCCTGCCTCGAGGATGGCGTCCCAGAGTGCGCCCACGCCCTCGGACTTGACGAACAGCTCGAAGCCGTCTTCCCCCGTGTATCCGGTGCGCGAGATGATCGCCTTCGCACCTGCGACCTCGCCGACTCGAAACCCGAAGTAAGGGATGTCGGCGGTCTGGGCACCTGGCAGCAGCTCTTCCGCCCTCGGCCCTTGCAGCGCCACGAGCGCGAGCTCGAAGGTGCGGTCTTCGATCTCGACGTCACTGGATGCGTGCTTGCGCATCCAGGCCAGATCCGTCTCGCGATTGGCCGCGTTGACGACCACCATGAAACCCTCTTCGCCCCAATAGACGACCAGGTCATCGAGGATGCCGCCTGACGAGTTGCACATCAGGTTGTACTGGGCGCGGCCGTGGCCGATGGCGCCGATGTCATTGGTCAACAGCTCCTGCAGAAAGTCGAAGCTCCTCGCGCCCGTGACCCGGAAGCGTCCCATGTGCGAGATGTCGAAGAGGCCCGCCACCTTGCGCACGGCAATGTGCTCTTCGCGAATCGACGTGTACTGCTGGGGCAGCTCCCAGCCGCCGAAGTCCACCATCCTGCCGCCGAGGGCAAGGTGACGGTCGTAAAGAGGAGTTCTACGCGGTTGCCCGGCGGTCAACCCTGGGCGTGCTCGTCATCTTCGTCGCCGTCGAAGTCGAGGTTCTCCGGATCGATGAAGGCGAGCAGCTCTTCGTCGTGGCGCCGGCGTGCTTCAGCCACCACCTTGGCGACGTACAGCGTTCGATCCAGTGTCCACTCCAGCTTTTCCGCAAGCTCGCTCGCGGTTGGGTCGCGGTGAAGAGTGCCGCGCATCGCGTGCTCGACGCGCTCGTAATCGGTGGCGGCAACGACCAGCAGCTCCGCGTCGCGAACCGCCGTCGCCTCTGCGGCGAGGGCTTCGTCCATCTGGGCCCCGATACGGACCTCCGCGAAATGGACAAAATCGGTCTCGCCGCTGGCGGCGAAGGTGCGCACCGCCTCGACGAGTCCGATCGAGCCTTCCTGGACCAGGTCTGGAACAGACAGCCCGCGCTCGGCACGCGCCGTTGCGAGGCGTACTACCAGCGGCAGGTGAGCAGCCACCAGCAGGTCGTGGCTCGCCCGATCTCCAAGGGCCGCCTGTCCTAGCAGCCGATACTCCTCGCCGGGCTGAAGGGTGCCCATGAGACGCGCTTCTCGCATCAGGTGCCTCACAGCCGCGGCATCGTCGGCAGCGGGTTTTCCGTTCGGTGGGTGAGGCACGTCACGACGCGCGGAGCGCGGCACCACCCGATTCTACGACGGCCCCTGCGCGCTTCCTGGACGGCGAAAGCGGCGATGTTCCACGTTTTACAAAGCGCTCCAGAGCCTGGAGCGCCATACTCAAAACATGCGCGCCCGCCTTGCGCTGGGAGCCTCTGCGCTCGCCTTCGCGCTCGCGCTGCTGCTCCCCGCGGGAGCCTCAGCGGCCACACCGCGGGTCGAGCAGGCTGACCTCACGGGCGACATCAACACGATCATGTCGGCCTACATCTCAAACGCGGTCTCTCGGGCCGAGAGCGACCGCGCGGACGCCCTGCTCGTCGTCGTCAACACCCCAGGGGGGATCTCGACCTCGATGGACGAGATCGTGACCAGCCTCCTCAACTCCAAAGTCCCCGTGATCGTCTTTGTCTACCCGAGTGGGGCGCGGGCCGCGTCCGCCGGCCTCTTTGTCGCTCAGGCTGCAGACATCCTGGCCATGGCGCCGGGAACCAACATCGGCTCCGCCCATCCGATCCAGGCATCCGGCGAGAACCTCACCGGGGACCTCGGGGCAAAGGTCCTCAACGACGCCGTGACCAGGGTGCGCGGCCTCGCTGAGATCCATGGGCGCAACGCCGACTGGGTCGAGAAGGCGGTGCGCGAGAGCGTGAACATCAATGCCGACGAAGCCGTCCAGCTGCACGTCGCAGACCTCAAGGCCGCGAGCCGGGCAGCCCTGATGGAGGCGATCGACGGCCGCACCGTACCGCGAACCACTGGGGCACTCACGCTGCACACGGCGGGCGCCCACATCGAAGACTTCCCGATGCCGTTCTGGCAGGTCTTCCTCAACACCTTGATCGACCCGACGATCGCGGCGCTGTTGATCCTGCTCGCGGCCTACGGCATCATCACGGAGCTCTCAACGCCTGGAGCCATCCTGCCCGGCGTGGTCGGCGGCATCGCCGCCGTGCTCGCAGTCGTCTCGCTGGCCAACCTGCCCGTGAACATCGCGGGAGCGCTGATGCTGCTCCTCGCGATCATTCTCTTCGTGGCGGACATCAACGCCAACACGCACGGCATCCTCAGCTTTGGAGGCGTGGTCGCCCTGGTCCTCGGGCTCGCCTTCCTCGTCAACACCGGCCCTGTCGGGCTCGGGGTCAATCCATTGGTCGTGGCGGGAGCGGGAATCGTGACCACGGCGTTTTTCGTGCTCTTCGTCCGCAAGGTCTGGATCGCGCGACGCCAGCCGGCGATGACCGGATCCGACGCCCTTGTGGGCGCTGTTGGAGAGGCGCGCGAGGAGCTGGCCCCCGAAGGTCTAGTCTTTGTTCAAGGAGCGCTGTGGAAGGCAGTCGCTTCCCCGAGCCCGATACGCGTGGGGAGCCCCGTCCGCGTCGTTGGTCGCAAGGGACTGCAGTTGGAAGTCGTGGCCGGAGATAAGGGAACGGCGAAGGAGGAGTAGGCGTGGACTTTGGATCGCTGGTAGTGCTGGCGGTGATCGTCTTCCTCGTCCTGGTTGTCGTCTTCTCGAGCCTACGGATCGCCAACGAGTACGAGCGCGGCGTCGTCTTCCGACTGGGGCGGCTCATCGCCCTCAAGGGCCCGGGGTTGTTCTTCATCATCCCGTTCGGCGTCGACCGCCTGGTCAAGATCGACCAGCGCGTGATCACCCTCGAGGTGCCGCCGCAAGAAGTAATCACCAACGACAACGTGACCACCAAGGTCAACGCGGTCATCTACTTTCAGGTCGTCGACGCCCGCCGAGCGGTGACGCAGGTGCTGAACTACATCAACGCGACATCCCAGATCTCGCAGACGACGCTCCGAGCGGTGCTGGGTCAATCGACGCTCGACGAGCTGCTGGCCAACCGCGAAAAGATCAACCAGGAGCTCCAGAAGATCATCGACGAGCAGACCGAACCGTGGGGCATCAAGGTCGCCGTGGTCGAGATCAAGGATGTCGAGCTCCCGCAGACGATGCAGAGGGCGATGGCGAAGCAGGCCGAGGCCGAGCGCGAGAAGCGAGCCAAGATCATCAACGCCGACGGTGAGTTCCAGGCCTCGCAAACCCTGGCCAACGCCGCGCAGATCATCTCCACGCAGTCGGGAGCGCTTCAACTCCGATTCCTGCAGACGCTGGTCGAGATCGGCCAGGAGAGGAACACGACGGTCGTGCTCCCGATCCCGATCGAGCTCTTCCGGCCGATCCTCGACGCCGTATCGAGGTCCACAGGGGACGGTCCGCCGCGCTCGCCCGCACTTTCGCCTCCGGGTACCAAGACAGGCTGACCGCTCACATCCCGCTCGACGCCGCGGTGGCCCTGGTCGTCCTGCTCCCGATCCCGCTTGTCATCACCGCCAACGCGGCCGTGGGCCGCTCGTGGTCCGGTCACGCGATCGGCATCCTCGCGGGCGTCACAGCCGGCATCACCTTCCTGTTCGGTGCGCTCGACCTCGCCGCCGCCTCCTCCGCGGCCGCCTCCGACGCCGGCAACCACAACTCCACGGCGGTCGACGTCGGGACCATGGTCACCGCGGTCGTCGCCGCCACCCTGGCGTCAAAACCCGTTCGCGCGCGCCTCTCCCGCTTCCTGCCGATCGATCCGGACAGTCCCGTCCACGCGCTCGCACTGGTGCTGGCTGTGATCCTGTTTGGCACGCAGCTCGCGTCGATCTTGTTCATCGACCTCGCCGCCGCCGATCAGAAGCTGACGCCGGTCACAGTCACTGACCTGATCGTTCAGGAACTGCCGTTCCTCGCCCTCGCTGCCGCCGGCGTTGGGCTCTACATACGCCGCGATGCACGAGCGGCGGCAAGGCGTCTCGGCCTTGTCGGGCCCGCCTGGTGGCAGGTGGCGATGGCGCTCGCCGCCGCCGGTGTGTTCGTGGCGTTTGGGCAGGCCATGGACTGGCTGAGCCATTTGTGGACACCAGGTGTCGCCGGCCAGGTGGACCGCACGACCCAGCACCTGTTCGGCGGGCTCAACAATCCGGTGGGCATCATGGCGCTGGCGCTCGCGCCTGGGATCTGCGAGGAGGTCCTTTTTCGGGGGGCGCTGCAGCCGAGGCTCGGCCTGCTGGTGACCGCACTTCTCTTCACGTCGATCCATACCCAGTACGGGTTGTCATTCGACACGCTGTCGGTGTTTGTGATCGCGATCGGGCTGGGCCTGATCCGCCGCTACGCGAACACCACGGCCTCGAGCATCTGTCACATCACGTACAACCTCGTGGTTGGGATCGGCCTTGGAGGCGCGCTCCTAGGCGTAGGCGTGGTGTTCGAGGCGGCCCTGCTGGCGGTGACGGGGTACGCGCTGTGGTCGCACTACCGACGGCACGCCTTGCCCGTCAACAACTGACGCCCCGGCTAGGCAACCGCGGGTCCGATGCCTAAAATCTGGCCAGTGGCACCAGATATAGGATCTCTCGAAGCCATCGACCCCCGCATGTTGGGCACCACCACCGCCCCGGTGATCGCCGTGGTCAACCAGAAAGGAGGCGTGGGGAAGACCACCACCGCCATCAATCTGGGCGCCGCCCTCGCCGAGCTGGGCATCGCCGTCCTCCTGGTCGACCTCGATCCTCAGGCCAACTCGACATCCGGCCTGGGCTTCAACCCGGCGCGTGCGCGCCGCACGATCTATGACCTGCTGGCGGGCGAGGCGTCGCTCCAGCAGTCGCTGCTCGAGACCACGATGCCGCAGCTGCAGCTGATCCCATCGCACATCGACCTCGCCGGAGCCGAGATCGAGCTGGCGACCATGACCGAGCGCGAGGCGCGCCTGCGCAAAGCGTTGGCCGTGATACCGGAGGGGATCGCGTGCGTCATCATCGACAGCCCACCTTCACTCGGTCTGCTGACGCTGAACGCGCTCACGGCCGCGACCGGCATGCTCATCCCCACCCAGTGCGAGTACTTTGCGCTCGAGGGTCTCCGGCACCTCATCTATACACATCAGCTCGTCCGCAGCCGGCTCAACCCCAAGCTCGAGCTTGCGGGCATCCTGATGACCCAGTTCGATGCCCGCACGACCCTTTCCTGGGACGTCCTCGAAGAGGTGCGCCGCGCATACCCAACCCACGTCCTGCAGACAGTCATACCCCGCAACGTCCGCATCAGCGAAGCGCCCAGTCACGGCCAATCCGTGATCGAGTACGACCCCACGTGCAAGGGTGCGGCCGCGTACCGCGCCCTCGCGAAGGAGCTGTTGGAACGATGACGCAACCACGAGCGCGAGGGCTGGGCCGAGGCCTCGACGCCCTCATCCCCATGTCTCGCGAGGGCGAAGCCATGGTGCCGCAGATGATCGCGGTCGACCAGATCCGTCCCTCCCACCAGCAGGTTCGCACGCGCTTCGATGCGGAACCCCTGGGCGAGCTCGCTGAGTCGATCCGCCAGCATGGCGTGCTGCAGCCTCTGCTCGTGCGAAGGCTTGCCGATGGCTACGAGCTGATCGCCGGCGAGCGTCGATGGCGGGCCGCGCGTCTCGCGGGTCTCAGCGCGGTCCCAGCCGTCGTGCGCAGCGAGGCGGGCAACGACGCGCAGCTGGTGCTGGGCCTGATCGAGAACCTCCAGCGCTCCGACCTCGACCCGATCGAGGAGGCCCGCGGCTTGAAGCGGCTCACGGAGGAGTTCGGCCTCACCCACGACGACGTCGCGCAGCGAATCGGCAAGCATCGCGTCTCGGTGACCCAGTCGATGCGCCTGCTCAACGGTTGCGCCGCGATCCAATCGGCGGTGGCCATGGGGGCGATCAGCGCCGGGCACGCCCGCGCTCTCATCGCGCTCGTGAGCGAATCAGCGCAGGAGCATGGCCTCAAGGTCGTGATCGCGAAGCGCTTGTCAGTCCGGCAGACGGAGAGCTGGGTGCGCACTTACCAGCCCCGTCGCGCGGCGCGGAGCGTCGCACCGGCGGAGCTGCGCCGCATCAGCGCCGAGCTCGAATCCAAGCTCGGCATGCCGGTCAAGGTGCACGGCACCCTGAATCGTGGGCGGATAGAGGTGCGTTTCTCAAGTGGAGAGGAGCTGGAGCGGGTCTGCGCTAAGCTCGTTTCCTAACACGTATGTCCTCCCCCCGCCAGCCCGCGATGACGGCCGCCCAATCACCCGCATCGGCTGCCGGCTCGCTTCTGCGCGAGCTGGTCGAGGTCGTCGTGCTGGCGGTGATCCTTTATTTCGGCATCAGCTTTGCCGTGCAGACCGTGCACGTCGA
>DASXTG010000044.1:0-37962 GCA_036505515.1 Candidatus Dormiibacterota bacterium
AGGCTTTGCCGTGCAGCTGGTCTACACAGACGACCGCTCGCTGGACGAGGCGATCCAGGTTGGGGACGGCGACGTGGTGCTGGTGCCTCGCGGCTACCACCCGGTGGCGGCGGGGCCCGGCTATGACCTGTACTACCTGAATGTGATGGCTGGACCGCGCCGCCAGTGGTTGGTCACCACCGACCCAGACCACCGCTGGCAGCTGGATTAGCGCAAAACCTCTTATCTGATCCACACCGGCGTCTTATGTATGCGTGGCCATGGGCGTGACGTGTCTTGCCGGCTCTGCGCTCCTGCTCGCCCTTCCCATCGGCGCCAACCACGGGCCGGTCGCATTGATGGTGAACGTTGCGCTGCCGGCCGCGGTGGTGTGGCTGCTGTGCGGGAAGAAGATGATGGCGTCCTTCGCGCTCGGGTAGGGGACTGTAACGGCCGTTTCGTTAGCAGATGGCGGTTGAGACCGGCGACGCCAAGGCGCGGGTGGCGAGAGGAGGATGGCATCGATAGATGCCTGACGACGATCGCCGGGTCCAGCAACACAGGCGTCAGCGTCCGCAGGACGCTCGCCGGAAATCAGCCGCCAGATGCAACGTAAATGGCTGGTACAGGCCCCTAGGACTACTCCGGGGCCTTCTGAGCTCCCCGCAGGAGCGCCTCGTTGGCATGTGCGAGGTCGACGTAGAGCTGGCGAGTGCGGAGAAGGTTGCGCACCCGCAGCACAACCTCCTCGCGCTCGAGGGGCTTGGTCAGGAAGTCGTCCGCGCCGAGGATGAGCGCGCTGTTACGGGCCACCCTACCGGTGTCGCCCGTCAGCATGATCACTGGAAGGAAGCCCAGGCTTTCGCGAGCACTGCGCAGGCGACGGAGGACCTCGAGTCCATCTGGCTCCGGCATGTGCAGATCGAGCAGGACGATGTCGGGCTCGAACTCGATGAAGACATGCTCGACCTGCCGCGAGTCGCTCAGCCCGCGGATCTCGCCTCCGGCGTCCTCCAGATACGACTCGAGCAGGAGGACGTTGGCGGGGTCGTCATCGACGATGAGGATGCGGCCGCTCAAGCCATCACACCGCTGGCTGCGGTCCCTGGATCGGGATCGTGAAGTGGAATTCCGACCCCGCCCCAACAGCGCTGTCGACCCAGATCTTGCCCCCATGCAGCTCCACGATCTGCCGCGTGATGGCAAGACCAAGGCCGGTGCCCATGATCTTGGTCTTGCTGCTGGTCTCGAATCGCTCATAACGACCGAACAGCTTGCTCACGTTCTCGGGAGCTATGCCGAGCCCGTGGTCGCGCACGCTGACGTGGGCCTTGCCGTCCTCCGCGTGGCTGCTGAGCAAGACCTCGCCCCCTTCGGGCGAGTACTTGATGGCGTTGCTAAGAAGGTTGGAGACGACCTGGAACAGGCGGTCCGAGTCACCGCGCACGGCGGGCACAGCGGGGTCGAGGCTGGTGTTGACGGCGTGCATGTGGGTCGTTCCGCGCGCACGTTCGGCAGCCTCGTTGAGGATCAGGTTGAGGTCGATGGCGCCAAGGTGCAGCGACATGCGGCCCGCCTCTATGCGATCGAGGTCGAGCATGTCGGTGATCATCCGGTTCAGGCGCTCGGCGTCCTTGTTGATGTCGCCGGCGAACGACTTGACGTCTGCGGGCTCCAGGTCCTGGTCGCGAATCATCTCGCTGAAGCCCTGGATACCGACCAGTGCGGTTCGAAACTCGTGACTCACCAGCGAGACGAACTCGCTCTTGAGGCGGTTGAGGCGCTCGAGGCCAGCGAGGTTTGCCATCGCCGCTTCCTGCGCGACGTGCTCGGTGGTGTTGTCCTCGAACATGGCCAGGAAGAAATCCGTGTGCCCGTTTGCCTTCCTGACCGCAGTGGCGGTCCAGTGCAGCCACACTGCGGTGCCGTCTGCGCGGAGAGCGTGGCTGTCTGACTCGACGGTGTCGACCTCGCCCTTCCACAGGGGCCGGAAGGTATCGACCACTCGCTGCATCTCCTCGGGCTCAAGGAAGCGGGCCACCGTGTCGCCCACGATGTCGGCCGGCTTGGCGCCGAGGAGCGAGCCCAGCCGCGGGTTGGCATCGATGATCTTCATGTCGACGCCGACGCGCGCGATGCCAAGGGGGGCCTGGACGATGACCTGGTTGAGCAGCGCCGTGCGCTCGCGCAGCTTACCCTCCGCGCGGTGGCTCAACTTCAACAGGTCCAGGGAGTCCCTGTGCGTGAGGACCTGGTTGCACACGAACAGGATCCCGATGCCGCCCGCGAGCACTGTCAGGAACCGATCCAGCTCCCGATCGGTGAGGGCCAGCCAGACGGCGGTCAGCGCGGCGGCCCAAACGGCGATCCACGGCAGCGCGAGCTGCCACAGCTCGATCGGCCCTTCCTCAATGCGGCGTTCCACAGCCGGCGATGGCCACAGCGGAGCCAGCGCAATCAGCAGATAGCCGGCGACCCAACCCGCGTCCAGCACGCTGCCGATGGCGCCGTACTGGTCGTTGGCCGTGAGGTATGCAAAGGCGCTGTCGGCGAGGGCAATCGATGCCAGGCCGCCCAGCAGGAGCATCATGCGGCCGAGCTCTGAGCGGGTCGCACGGCGAACCGCCATGAGCAGGACCGTGATCGTGATGATGTCCGCGAGCGGATAGGCGAGGCCGATCAGCTGCGCCACGGGAGTGGCGGCTGACGTTTCGTAAACGGTGGCCAACCCCAACGCCCAGCCCACGAAAAGCAGGGAGAGGGCGACGACGGCTCCAGCCAGGATGGCCTCCCCCCTGGTGGTGATTCGACCAGGCGCCGACGTAAAGGCGAGAACGCCGGCGATCGCGAGGGGAACCGCCGCCAGGAAACCGGCATCGGCCGCGGACGGGAAAGGCACGTCAGTGCCCAGGCCGACCTCGTAGACCGACCAGACGACCTCGCCCGCCGTCCAGCTGGCGGCCGAGGCCGCGAACAGCGCCCAGGCGACGCGGACGCGACCCGACGCGCGCACCGCGGCGAAGCCGCAGCTCAGCGCCGCCAGGGAAGAGGCCACCGCCTCGCCGATGTCGTCGACGGCGATCGTGGCCCGCTCGCCTCCGATCTGTAGAACTGTCCAGACCAGGAACGCCGCCAGCGCGAGGGCGGCGAAGACCGCGGCGGCGGTGAAGATCCTCCAGCCTCCGAGCCGGGGCCCCAGCCGGGGCTCCCCCGTGCCAGGTTCCGGGTGAATGCCGGAATCAGCTGCTGGCGTGAGGCTTGCGGTCAGGCTGCGGCCGCCGTCGGCAGGGGAAGGTTGCCAGGCCACTTTGTCGGGACCCGTATGTTAATTCATGCCAACGTCAGTTAACATAGGCGCGGCCGCAGTAACTGAGATAGCCGCCAGGGGGTGCTTGAGAGGTCGGATCGGCTAATGAGGGGCACTGCCATCGCCCAGGTCGTCTTCGAGGAACAGGGTTCGGACAGCTTGGCATACGAGGACGACCGCGTCGGTGACGATGGCGGGCTCGGCCTCCGCCCAGCGGTGGTTGCCGTATGCGTGGCCGCGGTTGCCCTGGCGCTGCTGCCGGCGGTGGTGGGGATCACGGTCCTCTTGGGCACGACAGTACCACTCCGATTTGAGCCCCAGATCGGCTTAACGGGACTCATCAGCCTGAAAGTCCTGGCGGCCGGCTGGGGGATCGCCTCCGCGACATTGGCCCCGCGCACCGTCGAAACGGCCCCCGCGGAGGCTGGTTGACCCCTCGAAAGGGATCGCTTTCTGACGTTTCCAAGGGCGGGCACGGTCTGTGCCGCGAAGGAGGTGAGTTGAATGCGCAAGTTCGTATTTTCTGTATTGCTGGCGGCCACGTTCGTGCTGACGATGGCCATGAACGTCGGAGCTGACGGAATCCCGCCCTGGAGATAATCAGGAAGACGATAAGCGGCGTTAATCCACCGTGGGCAGGTTGACGCTGTCTCGTGTAAGCTGGCGCGAGTGTCAGAGGACCGAGCGCGCCCGGCACCCCTAACAGGCGAACGGGTGTCCGGGACCGCTACGGGCCGCCGCGGCCGCCGGCTGGGCGTCGAGATCAAACCGGGCACGGTGAAACAGGCACGCCAGGAGGCCGGGATGAGCCTCGCCCAGGTCGCCAACGGCGCGGTCAGCCGGACAGCGATCTACTTCGTGGAGGTCGGTAAGGCCAAGCCTTCGATCGACACCCTTCGCCTGATCGCCGAGCGCACCGGGCGGCCCCTCGACTTCTTCCTTGCCCGGCCGTCGACCATGCAGCCTCGCTCTTCGGTCGCGACCATGGAGATGGAACGGCTGCTGGCCACGGGCGACCTTCACGCCGGTGTGAAGGCCGGGCTGGAGCTGCTCGAGCATGATCAGGATGCGGAGACCACTGCCAGGGTCAAGCAGCTGCTGGCGCACGCTTACCTGCGCCTGGGCCAGCCCCATGAAGGCCGGCGCTTCGCAGCCGAGGCTCGCACCCACTTCGAGAGCACCGGCGACGTGCTCATGGCGGCGGAATGCCTGGGCCACGAGGCCACAGCCGCCTACGTCATGCAGGACCCGGCGGCGATGGGCATCGCCCAGCGCGGGCTCGAGCTGTGCCGCTCGCTGAGGCCGACCCCACGCATGACCGAGTCCCGCCTCCTGTTCGTGCTCGCCGGCGTGCACGCCACCAACCAGGACTGGCAGGCGGCCATCGAGTGCTACGAGCAGGCGCTCTCGACCGGGGAGGTCATCCAGGACCTGCGGATGCTGTCCCTCATCTACAGCGGGTTGAGCCTCTCCTATGGCGAGATCGACCGCCTCGACGAGGCGGCGCACTACGCCAAGCGCGCCCTGGCCATCCACGAGACCTTGAGCGACCGGCTGGCCCTGGCGCGCTCGGAGAACAACCTGGGGCTCCTGCTCATCAAGCGTGGCGAGCTCGCCGAAGCCGAGGGTCACCTGGTGCGTTCGCTCGCCCTGTTCGACGAGGCGGCGGTCGACACTCGGAAGGCCAACGTCCTGCTCAGCCTGTGCGAGCTGTCGCATGCCCGCTCCCGGTTCGACGAGGCCTCCAGCTTCGCGGTCCGCGCGCTCGACCTTGCCGCGCGATCGTCTGAGCGGGCGACGGAGGCCGAGGCCCATGTCTGGCTCGGCCGCATCGCCGAGGAGCGCGGTGACGCATCCATCGTTGACGATGAGTTCGGCGACGCGTGGGGAATCCTGGATGCGTTGGGCGGCGGCGAACGCCTCAGCCGCTGCCACATCATCTACGCCGACATCCTCCAGCGCCGCGGCGACCTCGCGGCGGCCAACAAGCACCTCAGGGCCGCCATTTCGCAGCTCCGCCCGGCTCGTCTGGGCGCGGCCCTGGAGTCCCGAATAGCCAGCGCGTAGGCCAGGCTCCTCACCATGTGGGGAGCTCCGGACGCGTTCGAAGCGTGCCTTCGGTGAGGGGGGACGCTCCCCTTGAAACACCTTCGATAAGAAGTCGTTAATCAAAAAGATTAACGATACAATCGGCCTCCGTGCGCCACTTAACAGCCCCAACCGAGGCCAACCATGGCCGTCGTACTTGTAGTTGACGACGGACCAGCGAATCGCCAGCTGGTGCAAGCCTATCTGGCCGGCCTCGACTGCGAGGTTCGCCTCGCCGAGGACGGCCCCTCGGCGCTGGCCGCCGTCGCTTCTGAGCCGCCCGACCTGGTCCTCCTCGACGTCCAGATGCCCGGCATGGACGGCTATGAGGTCTGCCGCCGCATAAAAGCCAGTCCGCGCGGAAAGCTGCTGCCTGTCGTCATGATCACTGCCCTCAACCAGACCGATGATCGCGTGCGCGCCCTGGAGTCGGGAGCGGACGACTTCATGGCCAAGCCGGTCGAGCGGGTGGAGCTGGTCGCGCGCGTCCGCTCGGCGCTGCGGCTGAGGGCCGTATACAACACGCTCGACAGCGCCGAGCAGGTGATCTTCTCCCTCGCGGCGGCGGTCGAGGCAAAGGACTCGTACACCGAGAAGCACACGCAGCGCGTGGGCGAATCGGCTCGCCACCTGGGCGCCCGCCTCGGGCTGCCCGAGGGCGCCCTCGACTCCCTTTATCGCGGCGGGATCATCCACGATATCGGCAAGATCGGCGTCCCCGACGCAATCCTGCTCAAGCCGGGACCGCTGGACCCCGATGAAGAGAAGCGCATGCGCTCGCATGTGTTGATCGGCGAGAGCATCGTCAGGCCGCTGCGCACCGGAGCCAACCTGCTGCCCATAATCCGCCACCACCACGAGCGCTTCGATGGGGGCGGCTACCCCGACGGGCTGCGCGCAAGGGAGATCCCCCGCCTGGCCCGGATCGTATCCGTCTGCGATGCGTTCGACGCCCTGGTCACCGACCGTCCCTACCGATCGCGGCTCTCGCTGAAGGATGCCGTGGCCATCCTGGTCGACGGCGCCGGGCAGCAGTGGGATCCGGAGGTCGTCGAGCTTTTCCTGAGCGAGATGCCGACGATCGAGAAGGCCGGCGCCGCCTGAGGATCACACCGTGACTGGGGTAGTGGGTGTGATGCAGAACGTCGACGCTTTGGCGTTCGTGCTCCTGGGCGTGGCCGTGGCGGTTGGCTGGGCCAGGCGGAAAGACAGGTCCATGGGATTCCTCGCGCTGGCCATCGTCCTGCTCGCCGCGGTGTCCCTGCTGGGGCGGGTGCCCGCGCTTCTCGGGTTCACACCCCCGCTCTTGGCAGAGATCAACCTCATCGCCTTCATGGGCGTCGGCTACGCGCTGCTGCGCTACCGCAGCTCGTTGATCCCTATCTCGACCCGATGGCACGCCGCCGTTGTCGTTGTCATGGTGGCGGCAATCGCGGCCGTTCTGCTGACCCGCCTGGTCGCGCCGTCTGGAGCGACCGGTCGCGCCTACCTGGCTGGAGCTACACTCGTGCTGCTGGGCGTGTGGGCGGCTGTCGTCCTCGAACCCATCGTCCGCTTCTGGCTCGTCGCACGCGATCTGCCGGCGGTCCAGGCCTGGCGTCTGCGCTCCCTGAGCCTCGGCTTTGCCGCGTTCGTCGGCATCCTGCTCTTTGCCGTTATCGCGCTGGCGGCAGGCGGCTCGAGCGTGACCCCCGCCGTCCAGCTCGCCATCCAGGTGCTCGTCCTCGCGATCATCCCGCTCCTGTATGTCAGCTTTGCGCCACCCTCCTGGCTCCGCAGGGAATGGCGTGCCGAGGAGGAGGAGGGCCTTCGGGCCTTCATGGAGGACCTGCTGCTCAGCGAGGATCGCGAGGCGCTCGCGGACCGTGCCCTCGAGTGGACGATGCGGTTGACCGGCGGGTCGGCCGCCGTCATGTTCGATGCAGCGGGCAAGGTCAGAAAATCTCGGGGTCTTGACCGAAACCAGCTAGGGCAGCTGCAAACCGGCCTTCAAGGTCTCCCAGTGGGCGTCAGCCATTTTCATCTTGCCGGGTCGGACAGAACGATTCTCACGCTCCCGATCGCGGGCCTTGCAGAGGCAGGCAGGCTGGTCGTGCTCACCGGACCGTTCAGTCCTGGTTTCGGTGACGACGAGATGAGCCGCGTGCAGCAGTTCATGAGCGCCTTCGCCACGGCACTCGACCGGCGCCACCTGATCGTCCAGCTCAAGGAGGCCAACGTCCAGCTTCATGAGGCGAACCGGCACAAGAGCGTCTTTCTCGCCAGCATGAGCCACGAGCTGCGCACACCTCTCAACGCCATCCTCGGCTTCTCAGAGCTGCTCCTGGATGCGACCAACGGCCAGTTCACGCCGGCGACGCGGAAGCGATTCCTGGAACAGATCCACTCCAGCGGCAAGCACCTTCTCGGCCTGATCAACGACATCCTCGACCTCTCCAAGATCGAGGCCGGGCAGATGGAGCTCCGCCTGCTCAAGGTCGACATCGGAGGGGTGATCAAGGAGGTGTTGAACACCATCGAGCCACTGGCGGCCGGAAAGAAGATCGAGGTGACCGTCGCCGAGGCCACCGCTGGTGAGATCACGGCCGACCCCGGGAAAGTGAAGCAGATGCTGCTCAACCTCATCTCGAACGCCATCAAGTTCACTCCCGAGGGCGGGCACGTGACGCTGAAGGCCATACGAGGAACGGATCACGTCGAGCTCTCTGTTGCGGACACGGGTATAGGCATCGCCGCCGGCGACCAGGAGCGCGTCTTTCACGAGTTCCAGCAGGTGGACTCGGGCGTAGGCCGCCAGCAGTCGGGGACCGGCCTCGGCCTGACCCTCACCCGCCGATTTGCAAACCTGCACGGCGGTGATGTTCACGTGCAGAGCGAGCTGGGCAAGGGCAGCGTTTTCACCATCATCTTGCCGATCGAAGCGAAGCAGGAGCCGGCCGACGTCGCCGCAGCGGCGGTAGGAAAGTGGACCGGCGATGCATCGCGCCCGCTCATTCTCGTGGTCGAGGACGATCCGCCTGCGGCTGAGCTCCTGACGCGGCAGCTCCAGCGGGCGGGATTCGGCACGGTCGTGGCGCGCACCGGGACAGAAGCGGTCGTCAAGGCACGCGAGCTGAAGCCGGCCGCCATCACGCTCGACATCCTGCTGCCCGACCTGGACGGTTGGGAGGTTCTGACCCGGCTGAAGAGAGATGCCGCGACAAGCGAGATCCCGGTCGTGGTCGTGAGCGTCGTGGACAACCCCGAGCTGGGGGTCGCTCTGGGCGCGCTCGACTACTTCGTGAAGCCGGTGCCGGCCAAGGAGCTCATCAGCCGCCTCAGCAGGTTTAATTTCCGGCGCGGCACCGGGCGGAAGGTGCGAATCCTGGTCGTCGACGATGAGGCCGCCAACCGCGACTGGCTGAGGCGTGTGCTGGAGCCGGCAGGGTTCGCGGTCATCCAGGCTCCAGGCGGAAAAGAAGCCATCGAGCTGGCGATATCGAAAAAGCCAGACCTGGTGATGCTCGACCTGATGATGCCTGAGGTCACCGGGTTCGATGTCGTCGAGGCGCTTCGCGCGAATGAGGCAACGCGCGCGACTCCGATCATGGTCCTCACCGCCAAGCACCTGACCGAATCGGACATCAAGCAGCTGAACGGCCATGTCTCAACCATCCTCCGGCGGGGGTCGACTGGTGCCTCCGACCTCCTCGGACTCCTGCGCCAGGTGGTGGGCTCCTCGTGACCAGGACTTCGTTGATCCTCGTCGTCGAGGACAACGAAGCCAACCAGATGCTGGCCAGCTCAGTGCTCGAGCGTGAGGGATATGAAGTCCAGCTCGCCGGCACATGCGACGAAGCGCTCGACAGGCTGAACGCCCAGGCGCCTGACCTCATCCTCATGGACATCCAGCTTCCCGGGCGAGATGGCCTTGACCTCACCCGCCAGCTCAAGGCAGACCCCGCGACGGCGAGCATCCCGATCGTCGCCCTGACCGCGCTCGCGATGCTCGGCGACAGGGACCGGACCATGGAGGCCGGCTGCGCCGGCTACATCTCCAAGCCGATCAATACCAGGACGTTCGCCGCCGAAGTACGAAAGTTCCTGCCATAGTCGTAACGTTGCCGGCTCTCGAGAAGAGCGGCTGGGCCGTGGATTGACGTGAAAGCTGAACCACAAGACGCTGCCGAGACTGCCGATATGCTCGAGAAACGGCTCGAACTGCTGCGGGGCGCGTCGATCCTATCCGCACTGACGGCTGCAGACCTTCGCCGCCTCGCCACAAAGCTCACCCCGCGCAAGGCTCAGAAGGATGCCCTCGTGGTGACACAGGGCGACGTTTCGGATCGCATCTTCTTCATCGAATCGGGTCGCTGTGAGGTCCGGGTGCAGTGGGCGCCGGGGCACAGTGTCACCGTGGGCATGCTTGCGGCGGGCGAATTCTTCGGCATCGGCGCCATCGAGCCGGCCCACGTGCAGCTTGCGTCGGTGACCGCGATCGAGGCCTGCGATCTCTTGGAGCTCACCCGCGATGACATCGACACGGTGCTTTCAGAAGGCACTCGATCGCGCGCCGAGTTCGAGCGACTGGTAGATCAGCGCCGCCAGGCGATCCAGATGATGGTGGGAAGGGCCCAATCGGTAGGCACACAGCAGCAGGGAATGATCGTTGCCGTGTACGCGGTGAAAGGCGGGGCGGGAAGGACTTCGATTGCAGTCAACCTGGCTGCGGTGCTGGGCCAGAAGCATCGCGGCGAATGTGTCCTCTTCGACCTCGGGTTGCCGTACAACCACGCCGCGCTTGTCGCCAACCTGGTGCCCACGGGCAGCCTTGCGCTCAGCGATCGGTCCGCCAAGGAAGAGTTCGAGGCCGCCGTGCTGAGCGCCGCCCTACATCACCCAACAGGGATGGTCGTCCTCCCCAGCACGCTCAGGGTCGAGGAGTCCGAGCTCGTCACGCCGGAGCTCGTCCAGCGCGCGCTCGACGTGCTCGAGCAAGCCTTCACGTTCATCGTTGTCGACCTCGGCGTCGCGATGACAGAGGTCACTCTCGGAGTGCTCGAGCGGGCAAGCCGAATCCTTGTCATCGTGACCCCTGAGCTGCCGACGCTGAAAGATACGGCCGAGCTGCTGAACATCTTCGAGAGCGTGCTCAGGATTCCTGCAGGGCACGTGAGCCTGGTCCTCAACCACCCGCGGCCCAGCACGATGGTCAAGCGGGCGGACGCCGAAGGCGTGGTGGGGCGACCGATGGAGCACGAAATCGGATACGACGGAGCCCGATTTGACCAGGCGACGGTGACGGGTGAGGTGCTGGTCGTGTCCGCGCCTGCCAGCCCGGTCGCCAAGGGCATCGCGAAGCTGGCCGCGTCGATTGTGGAGGAGCATAAGAGTCGTTCGGAGAACGGCCAGCGCGGAGGAACGACATGAGCGCCGCGGCCAACCGTGAACAGAGGGGCTACAGCACGCTATCGGCTCGCGGTCTCGACTGGGACTCGGTGCCGATGCGTCTTTTCCAGAAGGCGAAGCGGCTCGGGACGTGGGATCCGCAGGCCGTCGACATGAGCCGCGACCGTGCCGACTGGATCGCATTTGACGAGGTCGAGAAGGACTTCATCCTGCGCACTGTCTCCTTGTTCCAGACCGGCGAGGAGGGCGTGACGCGGGATCTCCTCCCGCTGATCGAGGTGATTGCCGGCGAAGGCCGGATCGAGGAGGAGATCTTCCTCACGTCCTTCCTGTGGGAGGAGGCCAAGCACGTCGAATTCTTTCGCCGCTGGCTCGACGAGGTCGCGATCGCACGCGAGGACCTGGACCGCTACATGAGCCCGAGCTACCGGCAGCTGTTTCTCGTCGAGCTCCCTGAAGCCCTCGGGACGCTTAGGCACGATCCCTCCACGAAGGCGCAGGTCCGCGCCGCCGTGACCTACAACATGATCATCGAGGGCGTCCTAGCTGAGACCGGTTACCACGGCTTTCGCGAATCGCTCGAGGCGAACGGGCAGCTGCCGGGTTTGCTGGACGGTATCAAGCTCATCTCCCGCGACGAAAGCCGGCACATCCGATACGGAGTCTTTCTCATCAACCGTTTGATCAACGACACGGCCGACGGTTGGGAGTTCATGAACCGGCGCATGAACGAGCTGCTCGCTCCCGCGATCGGCGTGATCAGCGAGTTCTGGGACAACTACGACACCGACAACCCGCCCTTCGGGCAGAGGATGGAGACCTACCTGGAGTTCGCCAGCGTCCAGTTCGACAAACGTATGAAGGTGCTCGAGCGAGACCACGGCAAGTCGCTGGCCGAGATCCAGCGGGCCGCACTCGCCGACCTGGCGATGGACGAGGCGGGCGTGGGGGTCGGAGCCTAAGCGATCAGCCTGCGCGGAGCAGCCGCTGCTGACGCGCCGCGGGGCGTCGCCGCAGGGCCACGTCCGCGTCGGCGGGCGTGACGCGCGGCCGGCGGAAGTTCATGAGCGCGAACCGGTCGCAGGCCGTCTCGGCAGCCGAGGCTTTGCCGAGCTCCTCGTGCAGGTACCAGTGCATCCACTCGTGGCAGTACAGGAATCTCAAGACATCCCGCCGTGTCCGGAACAGCACGGTCTCTGACGCCCAGGCGAAGCGGAAGCCGCGTCCCGGCCGGCGCTTGGCGGCGTAGACGACCGGCTCTTTGAAGGCCCGGAACGGGACGGGGACCTGGAGGATCAGCCGCCTCTCCTCGAACTCGCAGAGGGCGGCCAGGTGGGGGCGGTTGCGATAACGGAGGGGCTTGATGACGACCTCGTAGTCGGACCTCGGAAGCCCGGCCAGAGCGCGGCGCGCCTTGGCGGCGGTTAAGCCGGGCAGCAGGCTCCGGATGACCACCGCTGGAGCATAGACGACCGCCACCCCCGGTCCTCGTAGATATGCGTGAACTGCTCCGCGCCGCAGGCGCTGGCGGTGAGGGGGCGCGAACAAGTGCTCTATTCCTGGGTAGCGCTGGGTGGTTCCGCGTTGTTCGAATGGGGGAGCCTGGCCTGCAAGGGCCGGGCTCTTCCACCATCATGGGGCACCCACCCATGGCGTCCGAGAGACCGGCGAGGCGCCTCTTGATCATCAGCTCCAGCGCCGGAGCGATGACCCCGGCCATCGAGGCCAATCTGAGATCCCTCTTCGCCGACCATCGGATCGTCCCTTTCGATCCAAAGACCGACTTCGAGGCGCTGGTCACGCCGCGTGCCAGGGTGGTGATCGCCGGGGGAGATGGCACCGTCGCGTTCATGATTCGCAAGCTGGCCGATTCGAAGCATCCGGTGGGCATCCTGTCGCTCGGCACCTTCAACAACTTTGCTCTCGCCCTCGGCCTGCCGCCGGGTATCGACGAACAGATCAACGTGATCAAGACCGGGCGTGCTAGGGCGATCACGCTCGGTCGCGTCAACGGAAACGTCTTCCTCGAAGCCTGTGCGATTGGTCTGTTCGGCGAGACGATTGCACTCGGAGAGGCGGCCAAGGACCGGATGTATGGCTCTTTCGTAACGGCGCTGCGTGAGGTGCTTTCCGCGAAGCGATTTCGCTATGAGCTCCGGGGCGACATTGCCGGCGACGGTTCCGCTATGTCGCTCGTGTTCACCAACACCTCCTCACTCGGTGCGCGCCTGCCGGTCAGCGATGCCAAACCCACCGGTACTTACCTCGAGTTCTCGGTTCACGCCGGCAGGACAAAGACCGACATCGCCGTACGCGCCCTGGCCTCGGCGCTGTTGATGAAGCACAAGGAAGAGGGTGCCGGCCAGGTATTCCGCTTTCGCGAGCTCAGCGTGACGACACGCCCCAGGGTCCGTGTCTATGCCGACAACGTGGTCGTCGGCCGCACGCCCGCCACCGTCACCGCGGAGCCGAGCGCACTGAAGGTGATCCTGCCTCGGTAGGCGGATCTGTTACAGGAATTTCGGGAGCTTGAACAACCACCCCGTGAAGGTACCCGTGCCGATGCCGATCAGCCCGCCGACCGCTGCATCGCTCGGGAAGTGATGGCCAAGGTGGACGCGGGACGCGCCAACCAGCGTCGCGAGGCCGAACACAAGCGGCGCGACGTTCGGGTAGAAGGTGGACAGAGCAGTCGCCGCCGCGAACGAGGACGCTGTGTGACCCGATGGAAAAGACGCATCTGCGGGCCGGATGCCCACGACGAGTATCTCGCGACCCACGAACGGACGTTGCCGGCGGAAGATCGGCTTGACGAGGCGCTGCACGACGTACGTCGTGCCCAGGGAAGCCAGCGCGGTCGCGATGCCGGCACGCCTGCCGTTGGGCCCTCCCAGCCATGCGATGGCGATGCCCGCGGCGACCCAGCCAAGGCCTTCGCCGAGGTCGGAGACGACAGCGATGTATCGGTCGCTGAGCTGGGTATGCGGCAGGCCGTGGATCGCGTGGTACAGATTCCGGTCGAACGAGCCCGGTCCTGGGCGTGTTCGCGCTTGCGCCTCCACTGGCTCCATATCACGGTAACGCCCGCATACCACTTACCCCTTTACCCGGGTTCCTCTATCGAGTTCCCGGCCAGTTCCGGGCGTTGTCATAACTAGGGGTCAATGGAAGACAACCAGGGCGCTGGCGGCAAGGCGCGGTCGCGCGAGCTCGCCGCAGAGGTGGTGCAGGACCTGCACCGCTTGGTCGACCTCGAGATCCTCCTCGCCAAGCAGGAGGTCAAGGAGCTCGCCATCACGAACGGCATCGCCGCCGCCTGCCTGGCAGCGGCGGGGCTGCTCGCGGCGATCGGTCTGCTCGTCGCCATTCCTGTGCTCGTGGTCGAGGCCGTGCCCTGGCACTGGGAGGCGGCGCTGGCGTGGGTTGTCGCGTATCTGGTCGTGGCTGGTGGCCTGGCCGTTTTCGGCAGGCGCCGTCTGCAACTGAAATTCCCAACCAGGACGCTCGACAGCCTGAAGGAGAACAAGGAATGGGCGCTTCGGCGGCTGAGATCGACCAGCAGATAAAGGACACCCGTCGGAAGCTGGATGCGAACCTCGGAGTCCTCCAGGCGCGTCTAGAGCGAACGGCGCGACAGGTCGGACTCATAGCGGCCGCCGCTGCAGTCGGAGTTGCGGCCACCGCCGGCATCGGGTTCCTCATCTATCTAACGCGGCCGCGGCGCACGGCCTTGTCAGGGCTTCGCGCCGCCGTCAAGTCGACGAGAACGCTGAAGCGGCCGCGCGACGCGGACACCGCCGGATGATCAGCCGCATCAAGCACTGGCTCCCCATACGAGTCATTAGGGCGTACGGTGAGAGCCAGGCGGGCAAGTACGCGTCAGCGCTGGCGTTCGCATTCATGCTGGCGATGTTCCCGCTCATGCTCGGCGTCCTATCCCTTGTCGGGTTCGCGGTGCGCGACCAGGCGACGGCGTCAAAAGCTCAGACGCTGATCCTCGAGCTGTTTCCACCCAGCGCGCAGCCTGAGCTGCTTGATGCGCTGCGCGGGGTGAGTCGATCAGCCGGATGGATGGGCTTGCTCGCGGTGGGAGGCTTGATCTGGACCGCCACCGGGATCTTCTCCACCATGGAGTTCGCCCTGACGCAGATCTTCGGCACAAAGCAGCGGGACCTCGTGCGGCAGAAGCTGATGGGCTTTTTGATGATGGTCATGCTCGTGGTTGCCGTCGGGCTGACGGTGGCCGCGAACGCAATCGCTGCGCTCTTTCCGTTTGCATGGGCGACGGGATTCGTCATCGGAGCGGCAGTCATGGTGGGCCTGCTGGTGCTGTTGTATCGCTTCGTTCCCAACCGAACGTTTCGCGCCCGCGACGTGGTGCCGGGCGCCCTGCTCGCCGGCGTGCTCATCGAGGTGTTCACGCTCGGCTTTCCCGTCTACGCCCGGCTGGCCGGCGGATTCAACACGTACGGGGCGCAGTTCGGGCTCTTCTTCCTGCTCGCGGCCTGGTTCTATCTGCTGAGTCAGCTGATCCTGCTCGGCGCCGTCTACAACCGGTTCCGGTTAGGCCAGCCCGCCGCCCTGGGCTTGATCGCCAGCCCGATGCGAGAGTCAAGACCGGTGCGGCGTCCGATTGAGGTGATCAAAGAGAGCAAGCAGTCTGACGGCCCGGCAGAGCCTGGTGCGGGGCCAGAGTCGGCGGTCAGGCGGACCAACGCGACATAGCGCGCGACCGCCAGCACCACCCAGACACGCCTGCGTACACATCCCCCGCGAGGGCGTTACCCAGATGGAGCGGCTTGAGCTCTGCGTCACTCTCAAAAGGAGGTCATCGGCTGGGGCATGTCAACGATGAGCACCCGTCAGCGGAAGCGGCTGCCGGCAGAGAAGTTTGCATTCACGAAGAAGCGCAAGGAACCGATCAACGACGCGCGACACGTGCGGAACGCGATCGCGCGGTTCGACCAGGTCGAAGGCGTCACCGACGCGGAACGTGACGCAGCCTGGAAGCGCATACGGGCGGCCGCCCGGAAGTTCGGTGTCGAGGTCCAAGCCAAAGGTTGGCGGAGCCTGATGAAGGGCGGCAAGTCCGGAAGACGTTCCTGAGTAGTTCACCGCCGGCAAGGGTTTCTGTATACAGATGCGGAGATCGGAGGCTCTTGCGATGGCCTCTGGAAGGAGGTGAATCACGGTGGTTGCATTGATCGTCCTGCTCTTGCTGCTCCTCCTCCTGGGTGGAGGTGGTCTGCTGTCAGTGGGCCTGCACGTTCTGTGGCTGCTGCTTGTCATAGGACTGATTCTGTGGCTGCTCGGATTCTTCATCCGCGGCGTCGAAGGAAGTCGCTGGTACTACTGGTGACGAAGACCCAGTAGCCTGGCGTCCCTGCTGCACGCGGCGTTGATCGCCGCGTGCCCATATCATCAGGCCGTCCCTATGCCATCGATGAGCGCCACTTCGCAACGTCCGTGAGGGCGCTGCTGCTCTGGGCCGCAGGCAACCCATGGCTGTCGACCCACGTCCCGCAGTGGAGCTTCGTCCGTCGCGCGACCAAACGCTTCATGCCCGGCGACGACTTCGAGGCGGCGCTGAAGGCGGCAGTTGATTTCAAAGCCCGCAAGATCGGCGCCGTTTTCACGCGGCTCGGGGAGAACATCAGGACTCTGGCGGAGGCTGCTGAGGTGGTCGAGCACTACGTGACGGTGCTCGAGTCCGCGGCTGCCGCCGGCGTCGAGCCGGAGATCTCTGTCAAGCCCACCCAGCTCGGCCTCGACCTCGATCCCGACGCCACTTTCGCGAACCTGAACCGGCTTGCCGAGGCGGCCGCCGGCGTCAAGGGCTTCCTGTGGATCGACATGGAGGGCAGCGCCTACACCGACCGGACGCTCGAGCTTTACAACCGGCTCCACGGGCGGCATCCAGCTGTCGGGTTGTGCCTGCAGGCGTACCTGTACCGGACAGCCGCCGACGTCTACAGACTCCTCTCTTTCAAGCCCTCGATCAGGCTCGTCAAGGGTGCCTATGCAGAGCCCGCGGATCGCGCCTTCCCGGCCAAACGTGACGTCGACGCCAACTACCTGGCGCTGTGCTCTCTGGTGCTGCCTGACGTCAGCCGCAAGCGGGTGCGCCTTGTCCTTGGGACGCATGACGTTGCGCTGATCGAGCGCATCGCGCGCTTCGCCGACGCCATCGGCATGGACCGCCGCCAGCTCGAGGTGCACATGCTGTACGGCATCCAGTCGAAGCAGCAGGTGAGGCTCGCGGCCGAGGGGTACAGGGTCAAAGACCTCATCGCCTACGGCGACGCCTGGTACGCGTGGTACCTGCGCAGGCTGGCGGAGCGTCCGGCCAACGTGTGGTTCGTGGCCCGACAAATGCTGGGCTGACTACGCCTTGACCAGGAAGATGTCGAACTCGATCGTGACCTGAGTATCGACGGTCACGAACGGAACGCTCGGAGGCGACACCCCGAACTCGGTCATATTCGTGGCCAGGCTGCCGGCAATCTCGAGCTTGCCGCCGGTGATCTGCGCCTTCCCCTTGACCGCCACGTCCTTGGTCACGCCATGAATCGTGAGCCTTCCATTCACGGTGACGTCAACCTGCTGGCCTGTTACCGGGCCGGGGACCGACACAGAGCTTGCCGTGAACGTCGCGTCGGGGAACTGCTGCAGGTCCATCTGGCGGGAGACGACGGAGTCCCGCTGCGTCACGTTCCGACCGGCTACCGAGTCGACGCTGTGCAGGTCGGTGAGCACCGCCGTGAAAGTGACCGCGGTGATCTGATAACCGCTGGTCGCGTCGCCGCCCACAGTCAGACCCCCACTCATCGTCGACGTGCGAGCGACCGCCTCGTGCTTGGAGGTTTCCCCAACGAAAAGCTCCTTCACGCGGTAGCCGGCAACTGAGCCCGAGGCGACGGTCCAGCTTCCAGCGAGGCCGGACGTGGAAGGCGACGCGGACGCAGTGGCGCTGGGCGTCGCGCTCAGCCCGAGCTGGGACGGCGAGGTGCGCAGTCCGGAGAAGAAGTAGACGTAAGCGCCGCCGCCCAGTAAGGCGATGACGGCGACTGTTCCGACTCCGGCGATCAGTACGCGTCCTCTCATCTCAATCCTCTAGAGCAGGGCCGGCACCTCGCCGGCCCTGCAGCATTGTGCCTTCGCACTACGGAACGGTTGGAACCTGCCCAGCATTCTCCTGAGCCTCGCGAGCGGCGCTCTCAGTCGCCTCGTGAGCGGGGTCCTCGTTGGGGACGAACTTGGCCGGGGTGGTCGACGGGCTGGGGGTGGCTGTCGTGGCAGCCGCTGCGCTCAGCGTCGTCACGCCATAAAGGGCAGCTCCGGCCACGCCCCCGACCAGCATCGAGCCGGCAATGGCCGCTGCTGTCACCGCTGTACGAATTCGACTCATCTCTTGACTCCTTACTTGTTGATTTGTGCTCGAGCGATGGCTCCGAGGCTGACGGCGGAGCCTGAAACCGTCTTGTGAGAATGCTGGGAGAACACAAAGAAGAGTGGGCGCCATCCGCATCCGGCTGAGGCAAAATGATCCGGCGCCGCCTGCGCTGCGTACTTGACTACGGGGGCGGTACGCGCGAGCGGTTCGCCACTTATCGGGATGGAGGAACGATGAGCTTCAGCATCGAGCGGTACAAAGAGGAGTCGAAAAAACTCGACACGAGCGGCATCGATTGGGACGCGGTGACCGCGCACCCTCTGTCGAAGGGCGACCTCTTCTGCCTTCACTACATGATGGACATCGAGAACCACGTTCCTCTGTACCTCTCTCACCTGCTGGTGACCCGCGCCTGCATGGACCCGATCCTCACCGCCTTCCTTGCCTGCTGGAACTACGAGGAGCTGTGGCACGGGGAGAACATCGGCAAGCTGCTGAACCTCTACGGCATCGAATTCGACACCCAGGACCGCATCGCCAACGTGCGGGCCAACCTGGGCTTCCAGAACAGCATCAGCATCCTTTCCACCATGGCCGGCTCGTGGCTGTTCAAGGACTTCTCAGCCGTATACCTGACGATCGGGGCCATCAACGAGCTGACGACACTGACCGGCTATGGAGCGCTGATTCGTAAGTCCGGCCACCCTGTGCTGCGGGATCTGCTGGGACGGATCATCAAGGACGAGCGGCGCCACTTCGCCTTCTACTACAACTCCGCCAAGGAGTGGCTCACCGACAACCCCAACGCGCAGCGAGTCGATCGGTGGATGCTCGACCGAGTGTGGGTGCCCGTCGGCCAGGGCGTCAAAAAGCCAGAAGAGGTCGACGCGCTTGCCGTGTATCTCTTTGACGACGAGCAGGGCGAGGAAGAGCTGCTCGCGATCGACGAGAAGATCGGGAGGCTGCCGGGACTTGGGGGCATCAAGCTGATGTCCAGGGCGCTCTATGCGGCGCGCGAGCGGCTCGAGCAGAGCCCGACCTGGGCCTGGCGCCTGATCGAGCAAGAGCAGTGGTCGGTGGCGCCCCCACGCAAGTCTCCGATCAGTGAGCTGACCACCCGGCGCGCCCACGCTGGTGGGGCGGCGGCCATGGGCGCGCTCGAATAACGACCAGGGACCTTGCCGACCCGGACCTCGCGATGGCGCTCGCCGCCGGCAGCCAGGAGGCGCTGGCCGAGCTCTACGACCGGTATGCAGCCCTTGCCTACGCTGTTGCGCTTCGAGTGCTTGGGGATCCGGGGCGCGCAGAGGACGTAGTCCAGGAGGCCTTCCTGAAGATCTGGAACCACGCCGGGGCTTTCGACGCCGAGAAGGGATCGCTTCGCGCGTGGCTGATCGCGTCGGTGCGGAATCGCGCGATCGACTACCTGCGCGGCCGGAGCGGCCGCGAGCGCGCGGAACAGGAGCTGATGCCCCAGATCCTCGCCGCCGGCCCGCGTTCCGATCCGTGGCGCGAGGTTTCGCAGTCACTCGAGCGCGCGGCTGTCCAAGAGGGCCTGAAGACCCTTCCACCGGAGCAGCGCCAGGCGGTCGCGCTCGCTTACTACGGCGGCTACACGCATCGCGAGATCGCGGACATGACGCGCGTGCCCCTGAGCACGGTCAAGGGCAGGATGCGGCTCGCCCTCGAGAAGCTCAGCTCGTACTTACAGGGTAGGGGCACTGTTGATGTCTGAGCACGAGGAGCTGGAGAGCTCGGTCGCGGCATGGGTGCTCGGCGCCCTCGATGGTGACGAGGCGGACGAGATTCGCATCCACGCCGAAGGCTGCGCGAGCTGCAGGGAGCTGGAGGGCAGGCTCCGCCGTGCGGTGGCCGCCCTGCCCCTCGAGGTGGATGAGGTCGCGCCGCCGGCGCGGCTTCGCGAGCGGGTGCTCAGCGCGGCCGCGGCCTCGCGAGGTCAATCCTCCACCCTGCCGCGCCCCCGGGCGAAGGTGCTCGAGCGGCCGCGCAGTGAGCCACAGGGGTCGTTCCGGACCGGCAGGGTACCTGTGTTCGCGCTCGCCGCGACTGTTCTGCTCGCGCTGCTCGTAGGTTTGGTCGCGGGCGACCTCGTCGGCCGCAGCACGGCTCCGGCCGGAGCGAGCCAGGTCGCTCGCTTCAGCATGCTTGGCCACGGGGATCTCGCCGGCGCCAGAGCGATGGTGATCGAGCTGAAGAAAGACGAGCTCGCGCTGGTCGACTTCAGCGGCTTGCCGCCGCTTGCCACGGGCAAGGTCTACGAGGTGTGGTTGATCACCTCGGATGGCCGGCCTGATGCGGCCGGCGTGTTCGTCCCTGACAGCAACGGCAGCAAGGTGGTCCTGGTCAGCCACTCGCTGGCCGGGTACTCGCAGATGGCGATCACCACCGAAGAGGGCCCTGACGGGACGACCGCCCCCACGCAGCAGCCGCAGTTGTATGGAAGCCTGGCCTGAAAAAGGAGAAGTCAGCGACGGGATCGGTCCCGCCGCTGACCTCAGTCGACCCGACTATCTACCCTGTGGGGGTGGCACGATGATCGGCTCGGATTCGGGTTCAGGGACCTCCGGGGTCTCCATCTCCCGCTCATCACCACCCTGCTCCCCTTCTGACATCGCGTGCAGCTTCTCTTTGTGCTTCGCCAGCTCGTCGGAGTTCTCGACTTCCTCGCCGCAAATGTCGCACTGCAAGGCGGATTCCTCCTTGTCGAACGAGATTGAAGCGCGCAAATTGCTTTGCGCGCCTCACATAGACAACGCTTGGGGCACCTGATCTACCGGGTGCTTTCCGGTTCCCTGGCTCTGCTGGCGCGTTTATTCGGCATGCGAGATGAAATGAGCGACCTGACAACCGAGATCGAGAAGAAGGTGAAAGACGGTTATGAGGAGGTGGACCACCTCGTCGGGGTCCTGGCCAAGAGCGTGCAGAGCTCCGATCGCAACCTCCGCCTGGCGGCTGGTGTCGCGCTGGCCTCATTGGCGGCCCTTGGCCTGGGCGTTGTCGTCTACCGGCGCCGCCGCCCGCACAATCTGGCCAGCCGCGTCCACGACGCGCTGCCGCGCTCGATGAAGGACGTCCCCGAGCAGATCGCGGCGCAGCTCAAGCGCCCGGTCGACCTGGCTCGCTCGCTGTCGCGCTAGGAGGCTTTTCCTCAGGCCGCCGGGGCGACCCGCTCGGCTCGATCTCGTTAGAACCGGGGTCGTCAGGCTGCACGTTCGCGCGACCCGTCGTCCGGCTCAGCTTCCTGCGCGCCGCGGGCGGCGCGCTCGGCTCGAAGCGTCTCGATCAGGACCAGGGCGTCCACCCGATCCCACAAGCGCCAGTCGGCTTCGGACTCCCACACCTGGTCGAACAGCGATTCGAGCTGGGTATGAAGATCAGGAGCGTCGGAAACGGTCTTGCGTTTCATGGCTTATACCCAAAACAACGCGTGTTCGACGTCGAGTCGTCTAATACGGTTGGACGGTTTTCAAGACAGCCAAATGGGGCTGAGCTCGAATCGAACGAAGCCTCAGGTCGAACGAAGCCTCAGGCCAGGATGCGGTGCCTGTTCTTGCTCGTCACCTTGAACGTGCCGGCCGAGGTGGCGACCGTGAAAGCGATCGAGTACTCGCCATAATTGGCGCCCGTCGCGCCCTGACCATGGGTGCACGCGCTGGGCACCGTCACCTTCAGCTTGGCGCTGGCCCCCGAGCCGACGCTTGTGGGCGTGAAGGTCACGCTGCCCGCGTCGTACTGGTCGCCGACCTTCTGGAGCCAGATGCCCTGCACTGCGGTGACCGTCATCACCGCGTCGACGCTCTGGATGGTCACCGACTTGGATGTCCCGTTGTTCGCATCGATGGTGGCGTTCACGTCATACCGCGCGTTGTTCGCCTTGTCCGGGCACGAGTAGCCCGCGTCTACGTTGGCGTTGCTGAGGCTGAACGTCGACGACCCGAATCCGCACGCGTTCAACGTCAGGGCGAAGCCCACGAGGCCGGCGCTCAACCACACGCTGGAAGCCCTGGCGGTCATCCCGCAGGCGGTTTCGGAGCCGGCTTGCCTCCACCAAGGCTCTGCCGAACGGTCAGCACACGCGCCACGTCGACAGGCGACACGATACCGACAAGCTGGCCGCCATCGAAGACCAGCACACGCTGCTCGAACGCAGTCCCAACGCGCTCGATCAGGGCGCCGAGGTCCTCGTCGGGGCGCGTGGTCGGGATCTGGTCGATGGGACGGGCTCGGTCCTTGAGTCTTTCGCCGGCGCGGGCTGAGGCGGGCATTGTGACGAGGTCGGACAGCCTCACGATGCCGGTGAGCTTGCCCGAAGGGTCGTGCACGGGATAGGTCGTGAAACGGTGCAGGGGAGCCACCGAGTCGAGGAACTGCTCAACGGTCAGCCAGTCCGGGATCGTGATCACAGGCGAGGTCATCGCCGCCGACACCGGCACCGACCTCAGCAGGGCCCGCGCCACACTGCCCGCCTCCTCGGAGCTGCCTGCAGAGAGCAGGAACCAGCCGATGAAGGCGATCCAGATTCCGTTTAAGACCTCGCCCGTGAACAGCCAGAAGAGCCCGAAGGCGATCATGCCGTAGGCGAAGATGCGGCCGATCTGCACGGCGCTGTGCACGCCGCGCTGGCGGCTGCCCAGCCGCCACCAGAAGAACGAGCTCAGCAGGCGGCCGCCGTCGAGCGGAAAGGCTGGCACGAGGTTGAACAACGCGAGGGCGACGTTGACGAACACCAGCCAGCTCCAGAGGTCTGAGATCAATTTCGGAAAAGGCAGCAGCGCGAGCACGAATGCCACCGCAGCGACCGCCAGGCTCGTGAGCGGCCCCACGCCCGCGATCAACCCTTCCGCGCGCGCCGTTTGCGGCTCACCCTCCAGGCGTGACACGCCGCCGAACAGCCACAACGTGATCCCGGCGACCTTGACGCCGTTCCGGCGCGCTACAAGCGCGTGCGCCAACTCGTGGGCGAGCAGGCAGAAGTAAAAGAGGATAGCCCCGATGGCGCCAACGATCCAGTAGCTGAGGGCGCCCTCTCCTTTCGTCAATCCAGGCAAGACCTGCGTGGCGAGGGTCCACGTGATCAGGGCGAAGATGAAGATCAGGCTCCAGTTAAATCCGATCTCGATCCCGAAGAGCCGGCCCAGGCGGATCGATGAGGCCATCGCCCGGGATCATATGCTCAGACAGACAGCTGCGATGAACACTCCTGCCGGCGGCAAAGCGCGGCGCACACGCCGAGCTCCCCTCGCGGGGGGTCGTCTCACCAACCTCGCTCTGCTGGTCCTGCTGGTGTTCGCCTTCGCCAGCGGCTGGGTCGCTTTCGAGCTGTCGGGCCAGCCGGCGCGGGCGGTGCTTCTCTTGCATGGTGCGGCCGGGGTCGGCATCGTCCTGCTCGTCCCATGGAAGACCCTGATCGCGCGGCGGGGCGTGCGCCGGCGCCACGCGATGCGCTGGGCCTCGATCGTCCTGGCGCTGGGCGTGGTGGTGTCGATCGCATTCGGCTTCCTCCACAGCGCGGGGCGCCCTGACGTTGGATACCTCACCGCCATCGACTTTCACGTCGGCGCCGCAATCTGCGTCATCCCCTTCTTTCTCTGGCATCTGCTCGCCCGACCGGTCGCTCTGCGCGCCACCGACCTGAGCCGCCGCGCCTTCCTGCGTGGAGCCCTGCTGCTGGGAGGGGCCGGTCTCGGGCTGGCGGCCCTGCCCTCCGCGCGACGGGCGCCAACCGGTTCATTTGCCGCTCCTTTCCCGGTGGCCACGCAGTGGATGTTCGATTCCGTGCCTGATGTCGATTCGGCCTCTTGGCGCCTCGACGTGGCTGGCACGACCTGGTCGTATGCGGAGCTCGCGCGCTTCGACGACCGGGTCACGGCCACGCTGGACTGCACGGGCGGGTGGTACTCGGAGCAGCAGTGGGAAGGGGCCTGGCTGTCGCGTCTGCTGCCATCGAGCGCGGGCGCCAGGGCCAGCCTCAGCGTCCGTTCTACTACCGGCTACAGCCGCCGTTTCTCGATCGATGACGCCCGACGCGTGTTGCTCGCCACGCGTGTTGCGGGCAGCCCGCTGAATGCCGGGAACGGCTTTCCCGCACGCCTGGTGGTCCCAGGCCGGCGCGGCTTCACGTGGGTCAAGTGGGTGGTCGCGGTCGAGGCGGACGACGCTCCGTGGTGGTGGGAGCCGCCGTTCCCGTTACAGTAGCCCTCGAGAATTGCGGCACGTCGAATCCCAGCGATCCCTTCTTGCCATCGGCACGGACACCCTCGGCCTGAGCGCGCTGGCGAAGAAGCTCCGCCTCGCCCCCAACCACCGAGTCGCTGTTCTCAACGCTCCACCCGGATACCTGCCGCAGCTGCTGCCCGCTCCGTCGGATCTGGTGACGGAGCTCAGGCCATCGCAGGTCTACGACGTCGTGCAGCTTTTCGTGAACAACGTCGACGAGCTCCGCAGCCTCGGTCCATCCGCGATCAGTGCTGTCAAGCCGGACGGTCTTCTATGGATCGCATACCCGAAAGGCGGCAAGACGCGAGGCGCCACCGACCTGCCCGCGACACCGTGGTGGACCAAGCGTGACGTCTTAGGAGAGTTCACCGGGGCGACCGGTTACAAGCCGATCGCGTTCCTCAAGATCGACGACAACTGGACCGCCCTTCGCTTCAAGCGGACATAGTGGCAGGCGGACTCTCCGGGAAGGTCGCCGTGGTCACCGGAGCCGGGAGCGGCGTCGGGCAGGCGGTGGCGAAGGCAATAGCGCGGCAGGGAGCCAACATCGTGGTCGCCGACTTCGATTCCTCGCGAATGGAGCGCGCCGTGGGCGAGATCTTGAAGCTGGGCACCGCCGAGGCCGCCATCGCGCTCTCCACCGACGTGCGCAGCGATTCCTCCGTGCGCTCGCTGGCCCGTGACGCGGTGAAGTCGATGGGACGCGTGGATATCCTGGTCAACGCCGCAGGGGTGCTGCTGCAGGGAAAGCTGGACCTGATCTCGACGAAGGACTGGAGCTGGATGTTGGAGACAAACCTGCTGGGCGCGGTGCGCACGGTCAACGCCTTCCTGCCCCACATGAGCGAGCGCGGTTCGGGTCATATCGTGAACGCCGTCTCCTACGGAGGCTTGCTCCCGGGCGAGCCGGCGACCATCCCGTACGACTCGGGGCATGCCGGGCTCGCGGCGTTCACCGAGGGCCTTGCCCGCCAGATGCGGGGCACCGGCGTCCTCGTCTCCCTTTTCTGTCCCGGCTCGCGCAGCGGGCGCATCGGCCAGAACACTCGGTCACGAGGCATGGGCCGTTTCCTGCGCGCCGACGGAGCGGAGGATGGCTCGCGCCTGCTCAACCAGCTGGCGGCAAACCTCATCGACGGGCTGCATCACCCTCGTTTCCTCATCCTCGGAGAGCCCGCAGACGCCGACGCACTGCGCCGATGGGATCACGCGGATTCCGGCGCGAACGCGCCGCTGGTGCTCAGCTGAAGTGACCGCGCCAACAGATCTGCTGTCCAGCATCGGAATCTGCGTCGGCGCGGCCGCGCTGCTGGCGGTCGTCGGCTGGCGGCTGCGCCAGCCGCTCATCCTCGCCTACCTCGTGGCCGGCGTGGTGATCGGCCCCCAGGGCCTCAAATGGGTGACGAACCAGGAGAGCATCGGGACCGTCGCCGAGATCGGGCTCATCCTGCTGCTCTTCGTCATCGGGCTCGAGATCGACCTCAAGAAGCTGGCCTCCGCGGGTCCACCCGTGCTGCTCACGGGCGCCCTTCAGGTTCCCATCTGCATCGCTCTGGGATTGGCCTTCTTCTTCGCGATCGGAGTGCGCCCAGGGGCGGGCGACTACTCGCTGATCTATCTCGCGGCCTGCATGAGCCTGTCCAGCACGCTTGTGGTGGTCAAGCTCCTATACGACAAGTTCGAGCTCGACACGCTGCCGGGCCGCATCACGCTCGGCGTGCTGGTCATCCAGGACCTGTGGGCGGTCGGCATGCTTGCGGTGCAGCCCAACCTCACCAACCCCGATCTGCTGCCGCTGGCGTTCTCGCTGCTGAAGGGGGCGCTCATGGTGGTCGGCAGCCTCGCGCTCTCGAAATACGTCCTTCCTTTCGTCTTCCGCTCGGTGGCCAAGGCGCCGGAGCTGGTGCTCGTGAGCGCGCTCGCGTGGTGCTTCTTCCTGGCCGGGGTCGCCAGCTTCATCAAGCTGTCTCCGGAAATGGGCGCCCTCATCGCGGGCGTCAGCCTATCGACCTTTCCCTACAACCTGGACGTGATGGCAAAGGCCGTCAGCATCCGGGACTTCTTCGTCACGCTGTTCTTCGTCGCGCTTGGGATGAAGATTCCGATTCCCTCCTGGGAGGTGGTCGGTATCGCGCTGGCCGCATCTGCATTCGTGATGGTAAGCCGACTGTCGGTGGTGCCCATCCTCTATCTGCTGGGCCTGGGCCATCGCGCGAGCCTGCTGCCCGCGATCAACCTAGCGAACGTGAGCGAGTTCTCGATAGTGATCGCCTCGCTCGGCCTCAGCCAGAGGCAGCCTCAGATCGGACCGGACGTGGTCACGATCGTGATCATCACCTTCGCGATCACCGCGATCGCATCGACGTACCTGATCAATGCAAACCATCGCGTGCAGAAGGTGATGAGCGGCTGGCTCAAACGGGTCGGGGTCCAAGACCTCGACACAGCGGCGGCTGTGGAGGAAGGGCACGAAGAGCGCAAAGAGACGGTCGTGTTTCTGGGTTTCTTCCGCGACGCGAGCTCGATCCTTCACGAGTTTGAGAGCGAGGACGGTGACGGCGGCTCGAACGACTTTCTCAAGAAGATCCTTGTCATCGACTTCAACCCAACAGTCATGCGAGAGCTGCGCCGCCGCGGGATCAGCTGCATCTATGGAGATGTCGCGCACGCTGACACCCTCCGGCACGCAAGCATCGAGAACGCGGAGCTCGTCATCTCCAGCATCACCGACGACATCCTCCGCGGCACCAGCAATCTACGGATGCTGAAGAACATCCGGGCCAGCTGTCCGAACGCCCGGGTCGTCCTCACCACCGAGCACATACCTCAGGCGCTCCACTTCTACGAGGCAGGCGCGGACTTTGTCTACATCCCGCGTCTCCAATCGGCGCCGATGCTGGCCCAAACCCTCAAGCAGGGCCTCGCCGATGGCTTTGACGGCATGCGCGCCGCCGAGATCGAGCATCTGTCGCACCGTCACGAGGTGCTCGCTTAGCGCCCGGGTGTCCGGACCCTTGGCGGCATGACGCGGGTCCTCGCGATCGCGGATGAGGTGGACGAAGGGATGTACGGGGAAAAGCTCCAGCGGCTGCAGCCCGATGTGATCTTGTCGTGCGGAGATCTGCCGTTCGACTACCTCGAGAACCTGGCGAGCCGCTCCGACGCACCTCTTCTCTATGTGCCGGGAAACCACGATCCCGACCTCCGGCCACGCGACATGTGGTCGCCCTTGAGCCCCGACCCTCCCATCACCGGCCCGCAGGGCTGCATCAATGTCGACGGGCATGTCGTCGAGGCCGGTGGCATCCGGGTCGCCGGCCTGGGTGGTTCGATGCGGTACCGGCCCGGGCCAAATCAATACTCGGAAGCGCAGATGCGCTGGCGCGTGCTCCGAATCGAGATGCTCGTGAGGCTCAGGGGCGCCCGGGGAGGGCGCCGGCTGGACGTGCTGCTCACGCACGCGCCGCCGGATGAGGGCGTCGCAGGCGAGGCGGACCTCGCCCACAGGGGGTTTGCCGCCTTCAACCGCCTGATCAACGACCTGCGACCGTCACTGCACTTCCATGGTCACGTCCACCCGTACGGCACGAGCCGGCCCGTTCGGCGCCTGGGTCGGACGTCGATCGTGAACGCGATCCCCTACCAACTCGTCGAGGTCTAGTGTCAGGTGGCGGGAACTATGTCCGCGTAAGAACGTGTGTACACACAAGCGGGAATCGGAGGCGTCGCAAACCCGCAAGTGTGCGCACAACACCGCCTAGCGCAGATTACAGCGGCAGCGCCACGCCGACGCCTTCGGCACGGGCCCGGTCGTAGACCAGCCGGGCCGTCGCCGCATCCTCGACGGCGTGCCCGGTCGACTTGTAGACGGTGATCTCGTCGGGCGAGGTCCTTCCGGGGCGTGAGCCGGACAGCACCTCGCCCACCTCGATGAGGGACTGCGGGTCCACTCCCTGCAACTCGTGGGCTCCAGCCGGGGGGGCGTTGGTCGCGGCTCCGCGCCACTCGACGAAAACGCGGCCCATGCTCAGGATCGCCGGCTCGAGCTCGGGGCCGAAGGTGCCGCCCACCGAGCTCACGTGCGCGCCCGGCTTCAGCCATTCGGCGCGAAGGATGGGCTCGCGTGCGTCGGTGCAGCAGGCGATGACGTCGGCGCCCCGCACAGCCTCCTCGAAGGAATCCGCAGCTCTGGCGTGAGGGTGGCGGGCGGCCAGCGCCGACGCCTTGTCGCGGTCGCGCGACGCGACGCGGATGTCCTCGAAGTCCCGCACGCGCGGAAACGCCTCCAGGTGCGATGAGCCCTGCACGCCCGCGCCAAGGATCGCGAGCACCGTTGCGTCCTCGCGGGCGAGCGCCCTGGCCGCGACCGCGGCGGTGCCGCCGGTGCGAATCGCGGTGATATATGTGCCGTCCATCACCGCCAGCGGCGTCCCGTCCTTCTCGTCGAAGAGCGTGATCAGGCCCTGGTGCGACGCCAACCCGTGATGGTGGTTGCCCGGAAAGACCGAGACCAGTTTGGCCTCGAGAGCGATGCCAGGCACGTAGCCCGCCATCGCGCCGAGCAGCCCCAGGTCGGGCACCCGCGCCGCCACCCGCGGAGGCACGGACGTGGAGCCGCTCGACAGTGCGATGAGCGCCCGGCCGAGCGCGTCGAGCATGGCGTCAACATCGAGTAGGCGCTCCACGTCCGCCCGGCTCAGGTAAAGAAGCTCGCCCACGGCGCGGCCATGATAGGACCGAACAACCCTTGAGGGAATTCCTGCGCAACGGCAAGCTCGTCACCCTGATGCTCGGGCATCTGACCGTCGACAGCTATGTCGGCGTGATCCCCGTCCTCTACCCGCTGCTGATCGGGCGGTTCCACCTCAGCCTTGCCACCGTCGGCCTGGTGAGTCTCGCCTACAGCGGGATGGCGGCCGTCTCGCAGCCGTTCTTCGGGATCATCGCGGATCGCTTCGGGACGCGATTCACCGGCGTGTCGCTCGCCTGGACCGCGATCACCTTCGCGCTCGTGGGATTCGTGCCCAGCTTCCCGCTGCTGGTTGCGCTCGCGGCTGCGTCGGGTCTCGGCTCGGGCGCGTTCCATCCCTTCGGCGCGCTCGACGTACGGGCGCTGCTCCCTGCATGGCGGCGGAGCTCGGGCATGTCGGTGTACGTGACCGCGGGCACGATCGGCGTCGCGGTCGGGCCGCTCATCGGCATCGGGCTCTTCGCTTTGATGGGCATCCGCGGCACCGGGCTGCTGGTCGTGCCCGGCATCGCCACGGGCGTCTACCTGCTTTGGCGCATGCGCGGGAGCTCGCGGCCGGCCGCCGGCAGCCACATCGCGCGCGCCGCAGCGGGCGCCGTGCCGCTTTTGGCGCTGGCCGCTGTGATCGGCGTGATGATGTCGCGCAGCTGGACCGTCATGGTGTTCCAGTCATTCACGCCCACGTGGTATCGGCAGCTGGGCTATGGCCCGGAGTTCTACGGGCCCCTGGCCACGACGCTCGTGCTGTCGAGCGCTGTCGGCACCGTCGGCTGCGGGGCGCTCGCCGACCGCTACGGCCGGCGCACTGTCATCCTCGCCACGCTCGTTCTCAGCGCGCCAGCGATCCTTCTCTTCACGATGTTCCCCGGCCCGTGGGCATTCGTAAGCGCTGTCCTGATCGGATTCCTGGCCGCATCGACCGCGCCGCTCATGCTCCTCATGGCGCAGCAGCTGATGACCGCCCGGGCGGGTCTGGCCTCAGGGCTCGTCATGGGATTGGGATTCGTGACCGGGGCGATCGGTGTCCCGATCAACGGCGCCATCGCCGACGCCATCGGGCTCCAGAGATCCTTGATGACGCACGTAATCCTGGTGCTCGGGACGATCGTGCTGGCATGGTTCCTCCCGACCGAGGAAGCGATGGAGAGCCATTCGGCGGGAGCACCGAAGATCGCGAGCGTGACTCCCTGACCGTTCGGCCGCCTCAAAATTTCTACTTGGTCAAATCAATGCCGCTGAACACAGACGACCAGATGGAGTTCGACGTACGCGACGACGCTGCGGCGATGAAGCGCCTCCTGTCGCTTCCCATCTCGGCGCGGCTCGACGCGCTGGCGGCCATGCGTGGGGTATCGACCTTCGATGACGCGGGGCTCAGCATGCTCCGCGACATCCACGAGCGCGGCGACGGATTTCGCGTCGAGGTCGACGACCCGAGGTATGCCCCGGCTCTGGAGCGCCTGGTCAAAGCCGACGCCTGGGGCCAGCTGAAGCGCGAGCTTCCGCGCGCCTGGGAATACCAGAACGCGGTCTTGCCGGGCATCCACCACCCGGACCGCATAGAGGTCACGCTCACGCTCGGGAACCCTGACGATCCCATCTTCATGGAGCGCACGCTTGGGTACTACGGCATGGGCGCCAGGCCCGGCACGATCTGGATGGTGGCCTGGCCGACGGACTACAACGAGACTCGGATCGGGGCCTGCGGCGTGCATGAGCTCGCTCACAACGTGCGCACGCCCAACATCGCGGATCCTTTCGATCTCGCCGAGTGGGTGATCCACGAAGGCCTTGCCGAGCTGTTCACCGTCGAGGTTTGCGGTGCCGACTCTACCGGCGGCTGGTACTCGGGCGTGACCGGCAAGCTCTTGGACGAAGCGTGGGAAAAGGTCGTCGGCGCGTTCGGCACCGGCAGCTCGTTCAGGGACTGGAGCCCGTACGTGCTTGGTGACGAGGTCGCCAGGCGGATGGGGTCGGAGCCGGTGGGCATCCCTCACATGGGCGGCTACGCCGTGGGCAGAAAGATCGTCGAGCGCTATCTGGCCGCAACCGGGCTCAAGGCGGCCCAGGCCATGGTGCGGCCGGCGGCCGAGATCCTGGAGGGCGCCGGCGTGCAGGCGTCGGCCTGAAGACCGTGCGTCAACCGGTTGCTTCCAGGCCATACATGCCGGGTTACGGGATCCAGCCCGCAGATGAGGGCACGGGGCTTCTGCCATGGTCATGGGCGCAGGAGCGCCTGCTCGCCTCGCGGAACTACTGGGTGGTGAGCGTGTGGCCCGATGGACGACCGCATGCGATGCCTGTGTGGGGCATGTGGTATGACGGCACGTTCTGGTTCAGCAGCAGCAAACCCTCGCGCAAGTCACAGAACCTGAAGGCGAATCCTCGCTGCGTCGTGACCACAGAGGATGCTGCGAACCCGGTGGTGCTTGAGGGCACGGCGGAGCTGATCACTGATGATCACGACCTTGAAATGATGCTTGCCCTCGAGAACGCGAAATATTCGACCAACTACGGCATCGAGATGCTCGACCCCGCCCTTAACTCAAGCTTCAGGATTCGCCCGCTGTGGGCGTTCGGGATCCAGGAGGGTGACTTCACCGGCTCTCCGACACGCTGGGACTTCGCGCCCTGATGGAGGTGGCGAACGTCTACGAGGCAGCTGGTGGAGAGAAGACGTTCCGGCTCCTCGTGCAGCGCTTCTATGCGCGGGTGGAGACGGACCCGTTGGTGCGCCCCCTGTACCCGGAGGCAGATCTTTCGAGCGCGACCGAGCGCCTGACCCTCTTTCTCATCCAGTATTGGGGCGGACCGAGCACGTACAGCGAGCTGCGTGGACATCCGCGCCTGAGGCTGCGCCATCAGCCGTTCGCGATCGGCCAGGCGGAGCGTGATGCGTGGATGGCCCACATGACGGCCGCCGTCGATTCACTGGACCTCACGCCAGGCGTGCGCAAGGCGCTGATGGACTACTTCGAGACGGCGTCCACAGCCATGATCAACGTGGCTGCTCAGCGCTAGCCGGCGTGGGCGCTGTTGCTTCGGCGCCATCCGTGGCTGGAGGCGCCGGCGCTTTGCCCGGGTCTGGCTTGACGAGGTCCTGGGGTCGCATCGGCGCCTCCTCGAGCTCGATCGCCGGGCCACGCCCGGACGCCTTCGCCCGGCGAAGGGCGGCGCGCAGTCGCGGGATCTCGGCTCGCAGCGGTTCCTCGACCCAGTCGAATGCCACGACGCGCTCGTTGACCTCCCAGAACAGACCGTTCTGCATCAGCTCCATGCGGTCGAGCGCGGCCTCGACAAAGTCGGGCGGAGCTGCGGCGATGCCTTCCACCAGGCTGCGTGCGATCTCGCGCTGCTCGGCGGCCATGGCCCAGAAGGTGAGCTTGGCCACTGCTTTGAAGAGTCCGTTGAGACCGATCGGACGCGCGTTTGGAATCAGGTCGAGGAGGTTTCGCACCAGGAGCAGCGCGAGCTGCCGCGTGACCTCGGGATCTCGGGGGCGGGCCTCGATCGCCATGTCGGCGACGTCCTCGGCTGCGGCGCCGAAGATCGCGGGCATCCCTGACTCGTCGAAGTGGCGGCCGTAGCGCAGAAGGTGGGAGGCGGCGTCCACAACAAGATCAGGCCGCCATTCGATGGCGCCGATCGCCAGCCGCCGGTACTCATTCATGGTCGACGACGCGAAGGTCGGGGCATTCTGGTTGAGGGCGGCCCGTAGGTATGTGTTGAAGAAGCGGACGCAAAGCTCGAGGACCTCGGTGTCCTTGTGCTCGATGGCGGCGAGCCCGATATCCCGAGTCGCGACCGCCATCGCATGCACCGCTTCCTTCCTGTGGATCGGGGTGAGACCGATCAGGTGCACGAAGCTCGAGAGCACGGTGTATTCGACCCAGGTGTGGGCGCGATTGACCTCGGCGAGGATCTGGTCCGAATCGCCCGGCAGCTCGTAGTGGCCGACCTGGAACCACGCGTGACCGAAGCCGCTCTTCACCTTCATGTAGTCGTCGGTCAGGAACTCGCCGAGGACCTCGATGGTCAGCAGGCACACCGGCATGTCACCCAGCTGCATCGAGCCCAGCGCGATGTCGGTCACCTGGTTGATCGACGTCAGCAGGGCGTTTCGGCGATTACCGACCTTGCGTCCTGCGGCGGCGTGCGCCAGGTCTCGGCGCGCGCGGCGCCGGATGCTGCTGACGAGGGTCTCGGCGCGCATGACCTGAAAGATGTAGCCGACGTAGGGAAAGAGGATCGCGAAGTTGAGCACGGCCAGCGCCTCGGCGGCGGCGACGCTCCACACGGGGACGTAGTTGGGCTTGATCTCAGAGCGAACGAGAAACGTGTACAGGATGGAGGCGAGCGCGATCCCCAGGACGATCGCGTTGACGGGGTTCTGAGTGAAGAGGCCGATGATCCTGGGCGAGTAGCGCGACGAGGTCATCTGGATGCCGAAGACGACGGCGACGATGATGATGCTCAGCGCGACACCCTCTGCGCCGCCCGCAAGTCCGAGCAGGCCGGCGGCGGCGGCGGGATCCAGGCTGAAGTATTCCCGGATCGAGTGGATGTGGATGGCGTCCAGGAACCCGAAGAGGACCACCAGCATCACGGCCACGGCGACCAGGGCAAAGCCCGAGAGCCCGGCCCCCAACCAGCCAGGCGACGGCAGGAATTCGCGATTTGTGACCGATTGCCGGCGTGGTGTGGTCAAGGGATTCCAGAACTCCGCCACGCGATCCTAAACTCTTGGACCCGGCCTTCACCCGGGTAGAGTCGCCGTGAGTTGATTCGCGCGCTCATCTTCGATTTCGACGGCCTCATCCTCGAAACCGAGGAGCCGATCTACCGCTCCTGGCAGGAGCTTTACGAGGAGCACGGCGTGGAGCTGCCGTTCGAGCGGTGGGTCGAGACCGTGGGCTCGTCGACCGAAGCCTTCCACCCGCAGAATCACCTCGAGGCGCGCCTCGGCCGCCCGCTGCCGCCCGAGGTCATCGACAGGCGCGCCGCTAGGCGCGCAGAGCTGGTGCTGGCACAACAGGTTCTGCCCGGAGTCCTCAGCCACGTCGAGTCAGCGCGGTCGCTGGGCGTCAAGCTCGGCGTCGCTTCGAGCTCTTCGCGCGACTGGGTGGCGGGGCATCTGGACCGCCTGGGCATCCTCGACCACTTCGACTGCTTGCGCACCCGCGACGACGTGGCGCACGTGAAGCCCGAGCCCGACCTGTACATCTCCGTGCTCGAATGCCTCGGCGCTCCAGCCGGTGAGGCCCTCGCAATCGAGGATTCGCCAAACGGCATCGTCGCCGCCAAGAGCGCGGGCCTTCGCTGCGTAGCGGTGCCCAACCCGATCACCGCCGGCCTTGACCTGAGCCAGGCCGACCTCGTCATCACTTCGTTGTCGGAGGTGACGCTGGTGCAGCTGCTTGAGCGGCTGGGCATGGCTTAGCGGCGGTTTCCTAATAACCTATCCCCGTGCGTATCGGCATCCTCACCGGCGGCGGCGACGCGCCCGGGCTCAACGCGGCCATCCGCGCCGTCGCGCGGCGAGCTTTCCAGCTCGGTCACTCGGTCAGCGGCGTACAGAACGGATGGGCGGGATGTCTCGACGGCGGCATGATCAGCGAGCTGAGGCCGGAAGACGTGCGCGGCATCCTTCCCCTCGGCGGCACGATCCTGGGCACGTCGCGCACGAATCCGCTTAAGGAGAAGGATGGGGTGACGACCGCGCTTCGCGTGCTGCGCCGCCACGGCATCGACGCAATGGTGCCAATCGGCGGGGACGACACGCTGAGCGTCGCCGCCGCCCTCCACGAGGCGGGCTTCCAGACGGTGGGCGTGCCGAAGACGATCGATAACGACCTCTCCGAGACCGAGTTCTGCATCGGGTTCGACACCGCCGTGGGCGTGGTCACGGAGGCTCTGGACCGCCTGCACACCACGGCCTCGGCGCATCACCGGGTCATGGTCGTGGAGGTGATGGGCCGAGACACGGGATGGGTGGCGCTGGCCGGCGGAATCGCCGGGGGCGCCGACCTGATCATCATCCCGGAGTTCCCGCTCAGCCTCGGCGATGTGGTCGGGCACCTCTACCGCCGGCGCGGCGCGGGCAAGCTGTTCAGCATCATCGTCGTCGCTGAGGGCGCCCACATCCCCGAGCTGGAGACCGAGACGGGAGGCCAGGCGGAAAAGGATGCCTTCGGCCACGTCCAGCTCGCCAAGCGCGGAATCGGAGACGCGTTGGCGAGGAGGATCGAGCGCGAGACAGGTTTCGAGACGCGGGTCACAGTGCTGGGGCACCTGCAGCGGGGCGGCTCGCCGACGCCGACCGACCGCATCTGGGCGACTCGGCTGGGCGTCCAGGCGGTGGAGCTCATCACCGCGGGCAAGAGCGGGGTGATCCCGATCCGCCGGAATGGCGAGGTCGAGGTGGTCCCCATCGCCGACGTGGTCAAAGAGACGCGTCGCGTGCCGAAAGAGCTCTACGAGCTGAGCCGGGTCTTCGAGTAATAAGCTTCGCCGTGGGTGCCCTGATGCCTTACGTGATGGCGGTCGTGATCGTGCTCCTCGCCGGCTACGCCCTCCTCTCCTATGGCCTCTACCGCAGGGCGTTCTCGCCTCCCAAACCCATGCCGCTCGACGACTTCGTGTTCACGCCATTCGAGTTCCAGGCCGACTACGAAGAGGTGGAGCTGGCCACGGCGGACGGGATCTCGTTTGGAGCCTGGCATTTCCGGCAACCTGGCGCGCCACAAACCGTGATCGTCTCCGGCGGGCACAAGGGCCAGCGCCAGGGGTCGCTGGGCATCTCCGCCGCCCTGTGGCGGAAGGGCTTCAACGTCATCCTCTACTCATACCGCGGCATGCCCGGAAGCGACAGGGCGCCGATCACGTTCGGGATCAAAGAGGTGCTCGAGCTGCAGGCGGTCATCGCCTACGCGCGAAAGCGGATTCCCAACGCCAGGATCGGGCTTCTCGGCTACTCGATGGGAGCGGTGGTCAGCTTGCTCGGCGCTGCCGGCGAGCCGGGCGTGGAGGCGCTGGTCCTCGACAGCCCGTTCAGCGACCTGCGGACGATCATGGTCGAGAACGTCCGGCGTGCAACCCGGCTGCCGGGCACGCCGTTCGTGTGGTTGGCCGGGCTGATGCTGCGCATCCGGACTGGCATCCGCCTGTCCGAGTGCAGCCCACGCGAAGTGCTCAGCTCACTCGAGCAGCGGCCTCTGTTCTTCATCCACGGCGGCGCCGACGACATCACATCCGTGAATCACAGCCGCCGGTTGTACGACGCATATCGCGGACCGCGCGAGATCTGGATCGTGCAGGGCGCCCCTCACACGGGCGCCTACGCTGCTGACCGCCCGCTGTACGTGGAGCGCGTGGCCGGTTTCTTCGCCCGTCACCTGGGCCTCGACGTGAGCGGCCACCTCCGGCTGCTGGAGGAAGAGGAAGTCTCATGAATGAGAGGGAACCCGGACGGTTCCCACTCATCGCCGGGCGCTAGGCGCGCGGCTGCTCTCCCTCCGGCCAACCTTGCCGCGCTAGCCGGTTACGGGGTGAGGGTGCTGGCGAGAAGGATGCCGCCGGCCCAGTAGGTCCCTGTCGGCCCCTCTGGAAGCAAGTCGTAGGTACGCCCGCCTGTGTACGGCACGAGCTCCGATCGCCGGATGATCGAGCCATCGAGCGCATCGCCTTGTTTCAGCGTGCCGACCATCCGGCCATCGGCGGTCTTGTGTCCGGGCGACACGAAAAGCTGCCGACCATCGGTGAGCACGAGGTGAACCATCAGGTGCGTGGGTGGTGCCACCATGCTTCCCACCTCTAGCACCCGCGCTGCCACGCGCCGGCCATCGAGCGCCTGGGTCCAGACCAGCATTCCGGGCTCGACGTCTGTCACCGGCACCGCCCCTTGGGGCGTGTCGATCATGGTCGTGGCGGCGAGGCAGATCGGGCACATCGGCGGCCCAGTGGGCTTGCGCGAGGTGACGTTGACGGCGCCGTCGGGCCTCACGGTGCCGTCGACCAGAAGGAACGTCGCGGACCCACTGTTCGACGCCACCCGGATCTCGAAGGAGTACCCGTCGCCGCTCGGCGTCAGCGTGAGCGCGCGCAGCAGCTTGTAGGCGCGATACACAGTGAGCTTCTGGGATGCGTTGAGCTCGACCGCCGGCAGGTGTTCGTGCGCGGCGATCGCCGAATAGAGGGCGGCGTCGGAGCGGATCTGCGCGTAGTTCGCCTCCGCGTTCTGCTCCTCGGCGCCCTGCCGCACGATCGGGTAGTAGTCCGGATCGCAGTAAACGGGTGGACCGACGCTGTCAATGACGGCGAACTTCAGCTGGGGCATAGAGAGCGGGCTGCCCACCGGCGAGATGCCCGCGGACCCGCACGCGATCACCATCAGCAGAGCCAGGGCGGCCGGCAGACGTCTCATCCTTTAGTGAATACGGTGGTGGCCCTTGGTGCGTAACGGAAGGGGCGGAACCAAAACCGGCAGCCAGGCGTATTCATATCGGATGGAGCGCAGTGGGTCAAACCTATAATCCAGCGCATGGGGGCCCGCTAGGTCAGTTGCCGACCGAAGTGGTGACCCATGTTGCCGAGGCCTTCATGGCCAACGTCGGGCGTGCGATCGTCAACAAGGAGGACGAGGTCCGGCTCTGCCTGGTCACGCTCCTGTGCGAAGGCCATCTCCTGATCGAGGACGTGCCGGGCGTCGGCAAGACGATGCTGGCGAAGTCGCTCGCCCGCTCGCTCGACTGCACCTTCCGCCGCATCCAGTTCACGCCCGACCTGCTCCCCTCCGACGTGACCGGAGTTCGCGCGTTCAAC
>DASXTG010000045.1:0-3358 GCA_036505515.1 Candidatus Dormiibacterota bacterium
CTCGACCAAGAGCACCCCGAGGTTGCGCTGGTAGCGATGGGCGCGCGCCAGCTCGTCTTCGAGCACGGGGCGTACAAAGCGGTCGTTGAAGAGCCCGGTCGTGCGGTCGACGATGTGGAGCGGCTCGGCCTGCGGATCGTCCACCCTGACGCCACAGGAAGGACAGAAGACCGCGCCGTTCGGCAGCGGTGAGCCGCATGCCTGGCAGGTGAGGGTGTCCGGCCGGCGCCGCAGGAAGTCGCCAATCGGCATTGGCTAAAGCCTATCAGCCGGATGCGCGAGCGCCGGTGGGTGCCCCGGGGAGGACGCAGGGTGGCCTTAACAGGCAGGGTTGTAGAGGCTCGCCTTCGAGACTATGGTCGAGCCGGCACGGTGCGTTGGGCTGGGGGAGGAAGCCCACGGGAGGAGGGAGGGCCCGCTAGAGAAGCGTCCGGTCAGCCGACGGCGGCTGCAGCGGTCGCGAGCCAGGTCTCGGCCCACTCCGCCACCGCAGCCAGCACAGGTTGAAGCGCGCGACCTCGTGAGGTCAGCCGGTAGCTCACGCGCACCGGAGGCCCGGGATCAACGAGACGCTCGACGATGCCCTCTGTCTCCAACTCCCTCAGCCGTTCGGTGAGAACGCGATCGCTGATGCCGGGTATGCCGGCGAGGAGCTGATTGAAGCGCGCAGGTCCCGGGATCAGAGCCTTCACCACCGCCCCGGTCCAGCGCTTCCCAATCAGCTCGATCGCGCGCTGAAAGGGCGCGCTGTAGTCGAGGCCCCCTCCGACCATGGGGAGTGATTCTATGCGCTATCGCTGGTCTCGGAAACCACCCGGTTCTTTATTTCTCCGATTTTTTCCACAGCGCACCTGACCGTCTCACCCGGGACCAGCCAGCGTTGAGGTGTCCGGGCCATGCCCACCCCGCTCGGTGTCCCTGTTGCAATCACGTCGCCAGGCTCGAGGGTCGTGAAAACAGACAGGAACGCGATGAGGTCCGCGATCCCATGGACCATCAAAGATGTGTTGGAGCGTTGAAGAATCTCCTCATTGCCGTCGGTGTCGATGATCGTCGTGGTGAGCTCGAGCGCCTGCGGATCGTCGATCTCATCCGAGGTCACGACGAACGGTCCCAACGGACCGGTGCCGTCGAAGTTCTTGCCTGGCGTCCATTGCGTACCCGCAAGCTGAAAGTCTCTGATTGAAACATCATTGAACACGCAGTAACCGCCCACGTGAGCCAGCGCCTCCGTGGCATCGATACGGCGACCTCCGCTGCCGATCACGACCGCGAGCTCGACCTCGTAGTCCATCTGCTCGCTCGCTGCAGGGCGAATGAGATCGTCGTATGGACCGGCGAGACTGGTGACAGTGCGAAGGAAGACCTCGGGTCGAGCCGTCACATCGTGCCCCGTCTCGTGTGCGTGCTCCGCGTAGTTCCTTCCGATGCACATGATCTTGCCTGGGCGGCCAGCCGCAGGCCCCAGGCGGCTCGACTCCAAGCGGTGCGATCTCGTCGAAGCCTCGACTGCCTTCGAAATCGCATCTCGTCCGCCGGCCAGCAGCGACCCGAGTGATCGCCCGAGCTCAACCAGCTCGCCGTCGCGCAGAGCCACGGCCTGAAGGCCCCGATCCGGCGTGACCACGGTCCCCAGCTTCACCGACGGCTCAGGTTATCCGATGCCCTCGAGGGGCGCGCAACCGGGGGATTAGACTCGGCCAGCATGGAAGCAGCCGATCGCGTGGTCGTTGTCACCGGGGGCGCACGAGGCATAGGTCGGGCGCTGGCACGACGATTCGCAGCCGGCGGCGCCGAGGCCGTCGTCGTCGCGGACATTGATGCGGATGGCGCGTGGACCGTGGCCAGAGAGATCGGCGGCATGGCCATCAAGTGCGATGTTTCGCGTGAGGACGATGTCGCTCAGCTGGTCCAGAAGGTGGCGACCGCTCACGGCCGCATCGACATCTTTTGTTCCAACGCCGGCATCGCCGTCGACGGCGGCCCTGAGTCGGCCAACAAGGATTGGCAGCGAATCTGGGACGTCAATGTGATGGCCCACGTTTACATCGCGCGGCATGCCCTTCCTGGGATGCTCGAGCGGAAGGAAGGCTACCTGCTCGGCACGGTGTCGGCTGCAGGTCTTTTGAACCACGTCTTCGCGGCCCCTTACGGGGTGACCAAGGCCGCCGCGCTTTCACTGTTCGAATGGCTGGCGATCGCACACGGAGACGAGGGCATTCGAGTTTCCTGTCTCTGCCCGCAGGGCGTGAAGACAGACATGCTCGCAGCCGAGCGCCGACTGGGCCTCGAGTTCCTCACCGCGACCGCCCTCGAGCCCGAGCAGGTGGCGGACGTCGTGATCGAGGGCATGAAGGATGAGACGTTTCTAATCCTCCCGCACCCCGAAGTCTCTGAATACTTCCAACGCAAGGCCCAGGACTACGACCGCTGGCTGCGCGGAATGCGGCGCCTGCGAGCCAACATCCTCGCCGCGTCGAGCTGAGCATGCGCTGGCCGTCTTTGATCGCCGGCGCGGTCTCCATCGCCGTCGCGTTCTTCGCTGCCACGCGGGTGACAGACACCCGGGAAGGCCTTCTTTACGAGGTGGTGACGCTTTTTGCCGCCTTGATCGGGGTGATCTTGATCATGGTCGGCCTGTTTGCGCACACCATGCGGCCCCGAGGATCCAGCGACCCGCGAGTCGTGAGCAGGTCGTCCGAGCCGCAGGTCCGTTTTGCGAGCGAGCTGCTGGCAGGGGCCGGCGGGCTGATTCTGGCTGCGTTGCTGTTGGCAGGGCTTATCGCCAGCTCTGGACCCATCTGGGGCCTGCTTGGCCTCGCGTTGTTGCTGCCGATGATCGCCGGCAGCGCCTACCTCTGCCTCCGTTTCATCCGCGGACCGAAGCGTGAGTGGAGAATCGACGTCCGAGATCTGACCGGACGTCGCTCAAGATCGCGCTAGATCACGGCTTCCGCTCGAGGTTTCGCACCAGCAGCACGATGCCGACAGTTATCAACGCCGCGGGCCAGACGACCGCCCAGTTGATGAGACCGATGTTGCTCCCCAGCAAGAAGAGGCCGATCACAACCAGGACGAGACCGATCAGGGATGGCTGCTGCAGCCATCCCGACTGCGGGTGGGCAGCGGGAGCGGCAGGCGTCGACGCCGCCTGAGCGGGCGGCGACTGGGCGGTTCGCGTGGCGGCGGTGCTTCCGACCTGGTTGCGGATATCGGCCGATACGCGCTTGAGGTCGGAGGTCATGGCATTGAAGCCTGCCCTCGTCGCGCCTCCCTCCAAGCGCTCTGGCATCACCAGCCAAAGCACGATGTAGAGAAAGACGCCGACTCCCTGCAGGAAGATGAGGAGCACGAAGAG
>DASXTG010000046.1:0-10396 GCA_036505515.1 Candidatus Dormiibacterota bacterium
CCCACCGTTCAGCTGTCGCCGCGCCAGCTCCACCAGGCCATCCGCCTGGCGCTGCGAATGCAGCCGCGGGTCGTCGGCGCTGAGCGGACGCGTGACCGCGTCGAGTGCGGTCTGCAAGGTGGCGCCGCCCTCGGCGTCCAGTCGTCCGTCGAGATAGAAGACGCCTTCAATGGTCTGGCTCAGGTGGACGTAGGAGTAGTCGCGGATCTCCTTGAGCTCCGCGAGCACGCCTTGCGGCTCCAGGAAATGGCGCATCTTGATGCAGGCCTTCTTCAGCTCATAGGGATTGAGCTCCGTCGCCGCCTTGACCAGGATTGACTCCGCGTTGGCTTCCCAGCTCTGGCCGCAGTGCTCGGCGGTCTTGGCGATCAACGAGGCATGGCTGTAGCTGATCGACCCCAGGGCATAGGCATCGCTCGTCTGCGGTAGCTCTGGCAGCTGCCGCGCCAAGTTCACGCGATGCTTGGCCACGCCACCGGTGAGGCGGCACTGCCAGCGCAGCCAGGACTTGGTGGTCAGCGCGCCTGAAGCAGCGAAGCCCTGGTCCTTGTCGTAGCGCTGCAGCCGCCGCATCGACTCCGCCTGGCAGCGGTTGCCGATGCGCTCCAACTCCTTGATGTCCTCGCCCAAAGAAGCCGATGGCAGCTCACAGAGCTCCTCCACGTGGAGCCGGTCGAGCAAGGAATTGATCTCCTGGAAGACCTCCGTTGAGGTCCAGTTGCCCCGTTCCCCAACCCCCGAACACATGTTCGCATCCTATCGAAACTTTGTTCGGATGTCAACGGCATTTACACCGTTAATTTGCGCCGACCGGCAGGCAGGCTTAGCCCGCAGCCTTGCGCAGCCGCGAGCTCGCGGCGCGGATCTCACGCGCGATCTCTTCCTCGTCCGCGGTCAGAAGCCGACCTTCGCGAACCACCACCCTGCCGTTGACCACCACCGTTTGCGCCCTGGAGGGCGGGGCGAGCGCCAGCCCGGCGAGCGCGTCGGCCATGCCTGCATGCGCGATGTCGTCGATACGGAACATGGCGACGTCCGCGCATTTGCCAGGTGCGAGGGTGCCGCAGTCGTCCCGTCCCAGGCACTGAGCGCCACCCGCGCTGGCGAGACGCCACGCGCTGCGCGCGTCGAGCGCACCAGGCCCGCCGTTGACGCGCGCCAGCAGCAGGGCCTGGTGGACCTCCATCGCGAGGTTGGCGGCCTCGTTGCTGGCCGCGCCGTCGACCCCGAGCCCAACGCGCGCGCCGGCGCGCAGAAGATCGGCAACCCTGCAGGCGCCTGCGCCCAGCCTCATGTTGCTCGATGGGCAGTGGGCGATACCGGTCTTCGTCTCGGCGACTCGACCCACCTCTGCATCGTCGAGATGGATGCCGTGCGCGAACCACACGTCATCGCCCGTCCAGCCGAGGTCCTCCATGAGCTCCATGGGCCGCTTGCCGAATCGCTCCAGGCAGAACTTCTCCTCGTCCAGCGTTTCGGCGACGTGCGTGTGCAGCCGCACGGCGTGCCTGCGAGCCAGGGCAGCCGACTCCTCCATGAGATGGGGCGTGACCGAGAACGGCGAGCACGGCGCGACCACGACCCTGCACATCGAGCCTGGTCGCGGGTCGTGGAAGCGGTGGATCACATCCTCGGTCGAGGCGAGGATCGAGTCCTCGTCTTCGACCACGGAGTCGGGAGGCAGTCCGCCCTTCGATTCGCCGAGCGACATCGAGCCGCGACACGGATGGAATCGGATGCCGAGCTCACGAGCCGCGTCGACCAGCGCTTCGAAGATTCCGTTGCGGCCGGACGGAAACACGTAGTGGTGATCGGTCGAAAGGGTGCAGCCGCATAGCAGGAGGCGGGCCATCGCCGCGCGGGCCGATGCGCGCACGATGTCAGCGTCGATGCGGGCCCAGATCGGATAGAGCGTTCGCAGCCATTCGAAAAGCGTCCCGTCCGGCGCGTAGCCGCGGGTCGCCCACTGGTACATGTGATCGTGCGCGTTGACGAGACCCGAGACCGCGACGCAGTTCGGCTCGTCGATCACCTCATCGGCCGCGGGCGCAGCGCCTGAGCCGACCTGTTCGATCACGCCGTCCCCCGCCAGCACCCAACCGTTCTCGATCTCCTCGCTCCCGGTGAAAAGCAGCCCAGCCCGGACGAGGAGCGTCAAAGGGTAATGTCGTGCGGCCGCACAGGGACCCTGGTCAGCGGGCGGCCCGTGGCGGCCCGGATCGCGGCCACGATCGCCGGGCCGGAAGAGATGGTGGGCGGCTCGCCGACACCCCTGAGCCCGTACGGCGAGCGCGGGTCGCCGAGCTCGAGCACCTCCATCTTCAACGGCGGCATGTCGAGGATGGTCGGAAGCAGGTAGTCGGTGAAGCTCGGGTTGCGGATCACGCCGTCCTTGACCTGGATCTCCTCCATCACGGCCAGGCCCAGCCCCTGCGCTGCACCGCCCTCGAGCTGGCCCTCGACGGCCTGTGGGTTGATCGCCTTGCCCACGTCCTGAGCGGTCGCGAGCTCGACCACCTTGACCAGGCCGAGCTCGGTGTCGACGTCCACCACCGCCCGGTGGGCTGCGAAGGCGAACTGCATGTGGGCGTTCGCCTGGCCGGTATCAGCGTCCAGCCGGAAGGTCTTGTGCGGCCGGAACTCGCACGTCTCTTCGACCGCCTCCTCACCGAGCAAAGTCGCCAGCGTGACGATCACCTCGCCGTCACTTGACACGATGGCGTCGCGCTCGAGGCGGAGGCCGGATGAGGCCGCGCGCTTTCCTAGCTCGGACTGGGCAAGGGCAAGCACACGTTCGCGCACCGCCTCACAGGCGGCCTTCACCGCCCCGCCTGTGATGTATGTCTGGCGCGACGCAGACGACGAGCCCGCGGAGCCGACCTGGGTGTTGGCGTCGAGCACGACGACGTCGCTCACGCCAAGCTCGGTGCCCGCGATCTGCGCCTGGATCGTGACCAGTCCCTGCCCCACCTCGGCGGCGGCCGTGTGTACCTCGGCGCGCGGCCGGCCGCCGACGACCGACAGGCGGACCCTCGCGGTCGAGTAGTCGTTGAAACCTTCCGAGTAGCCGACGTTCTTGAAGCCGACGGCATAGCCCACCCCGCGGCGCACGGCCTCTCCGTGCGTCGTGTTGGATACGCCGCCCGGCATCTCGGTGAGGTCGCCGCCGGCCGCGGCCGGCATGGGCATCGCCTTGACGCGCCGTAGCAGCTCCGCCACCGGGACAGGCCCGTCAACCTCCTGGCCGGTGATCAAGTGGCCTCCCGTTTCGAGTGCATTGCGGATCCGCAGCTCGACCGGGTCCATCGTCAGCGCCGCGGCGAGCTTGTCCATCTGCGCCTCATGGGCGTAGCAGTTCTGGACTGAGCCAAATCCGCGCATCGCCCCGCAGGGCGGGTTGTTGGTGTAGACGACCCAACCGTCGATGGTGGCATTGGGACACTGGTATGGGCCCGCGGCGAAGCAGCATGCGTTGGAGATCACCGCCGTGGAGCTGGATGCGTAGGCGCCGCCGTCGAGGAGGACGCGCGCCTTGACGTAGACGAGCTTGCCGTCGCGGGTCGCGCCATGCTCGTAGCGCAGCCGGCCGGGATGGCGGTGCACATGCCCGACGAATGACTCCGCGCGCGAATATGAGATCTTCACCGGACGCCCTGTGCGCAAGGCGAGCATGCATGCGTGCGCCTGCATTGAGAGGTCCTCGCGCGCGCCAAACGCGCCTCCGACACCGGCCAGCGTGAGCCGCACCTTCTCCGGCGGCAAGCCGAGGCATTCGGCCAGCTGGTCGCGGTCCACATGGAGCCACTGCGTCGCGATGTACAGGTCGACCCCGCCCTCGCGGTCGGGGACGGCCAGCCCCGACTCAGGCCCCAGGGGCGCCTGGTCCTGCATGCCGATCTCATACTCGCCGCTGACCACGACGTCCGCGTGTGGATTCTGGTCGCCCCAACGTACCTTGATCTGGCGGGTGATGTTGCCGGCCGGATGCAGGCGGGGTGAATCTTCGCTCAGCGCGAATTCGGGGTCGGTCAGCGGCACCAGGACCTGGTAGTCGACATGCACCTTCTGCGCGGCGCGACGCGCCTGCTCCGGATGATCCGCTGCCACCAGGGCCACGGCCTCGCCCCAGTAGCGGACGACGTCTTCGGCCAGAACCGGCTGGTCCGGGATTTCGAGTCCATAGGCATTACGACCAGGGACGTCCTCGTGCGTGAGCACGGCGCGGGCGCCGGGAGCGGCGAGGGCTTCCGTGGTGTCGATGGACACGATGCGCGCGTAGGGGTGCGGGCTGCGCACGGTCGACCCCCACAACATGCCGTTGACCCGAAGGTCTGATGAATAGGGGAAGTCGCCCTTCACCTTGAGGACTGCGTCGGGGCGCTGCGGGCTCTCGCCCACGCGGCCGGCCACCGGGGAATGCTCAGCGAGCCTGGGCCCCTTGAATGTCACCGGGAGGCCATCCGGCTCGCCGCCAGCTGGACGGCGTCGATGATCTTGGCGTACCCGGTGCAGCGGCAGATGTTGCCGGCCAGTGCCTCGCGGATCTCGAGGATGCTCGGCTGCGGCACGCGTCGCAGCAGGTCGTGCGTCGCCACCACCAGGCCCGGAGTGCAGAAGCCGCACTGGACGGCGCCACAATCGACGAAGGCCTGCTGGACTCTGGCGGCATCGATGCCCTCAACCGTGATGATCTTTCGACCGGTGGCCTGGCCGCCGAGTACGAGGCACGCGCAGACCAGCACGCCGTCGAGATACACGGAACAGGAGCCGCACTCTCCCTGCTCGCAAGCGTTCTTCGAACCGAAGAGACCGAACCTCTCGCGCAGGACATACAGCAAACTCTCGCCCGGCCACACATCGACGGCGGCCTGCTGCTTTCCATTGACCGTACAGGCGATGTTCATGTGGCCCATGCCCAGGTGAGGCACCGTCGGGCCATAACCGACAGCGCATGACGGCGGTACGCAGCTGTGCCGCGGACGTCGTCGATCGGCTTTGCCGCCGTCGCGACCAGCTCGCAGAAACGATTCAACGTCGCGTCGCCCAGGGGCCGGCGACCTTCCCAGTCGAGCTCGCCCTGGATGAAATCCTCTGCCTCGACAGCGCGCAGCGGCGTCGGGCCGGCTGACCCGATGCCTGTTCCCACCCGCTTGCGGCCTGGGTCGAGCGCGAGAGCGAACGAGCAGACCGCGATCACCATCGCGTTGCGCGTGCCGACCTTGGAGAACTGCTGGGGCCCTTGCGCAGGTTCGATGAGGAACGCTGCGATCAACTCATCTTTCTGAATCGCGTTGCGCTTGGGACCGGTGAAAAACTCACGCGCCGGCAAGCGCCGGCTGCCGCGAGTCGAGGCGAGCTCGACGCCGGCACCCGCGGCAAGGAGTGGCGGGTGCGCGTCGCCGGCCGGCGACGCCGAGCCCAGGTTGCCGCCCACCGTGCCGCGGTTCCGGATCTGCGGCGATCCCACCGTGCGAGATGCCATGGCCAGGCCCGGCAGCTGGCTGGCCAGCTCGTCGATGATCCGCGTGTAGGTCACGCCCGCACCGATGCGGAGCAGACCGTGCTCCGTGCCCCATTGGGTCAGCTCCGGCACGCGTGTCAGGTCGATTATCGATGCCGGACGCGCGCGGTCGAAGTTGATATCGACCATCACGTCGGTCCCCCCTGCGATCGGCATTGCCTCGGGATGGGCCGATTTCATGGCGAGGGCTTCCGCCCAGCTCGTCGGTTGCAGGAATTCCATCTGTCGAGGCGTCTACCAGGCGAGGCCCGGATCCGAGGCGTCGTCGCGCGTGACCGTCCCCTCGACCAGGCCGTACGGCCGGTCGGACGCGTAGAAGACCTCGTTTTCGTTGGCGATCCCGAAGGGCGAAAGGTCGACCACGAAGTGGTGCTTGTTCGGCATCGAGATCCGCACCTCTGCGACCTCCGGCCGCGCCTCGAGCGCGGCCTCGCCCATCGCATACAGCGTCTGCTGGAGCGAGAGGCTGTGCTTCGAAGCGAAGGTCTCGATGAGCAGGCGGCGCACCTCCGTAAATGATCTGGCCCAGTCGACCTGCGTGTCGCGGTATCGCCACGTAGCCTTCATGGACGTCGCCATGATCCGGTCGTGGGTCTCCGGCAGCGTGGTGTAGCGGTCCTTGATGTAGCCGTGGAACTCGGAGCCGGTGGATTTGAGAACCACGAGATCGGCAATGCCGGCGACGACCCACGTTCCCTCGTCGGTGTATGTGACCATCGCCAGCCGCTTCTCCGAGCCTGCCCTGACGAATGCGTGGTCGTGAATCCGCGACCACGGCTGCTCTTCGATCGCCACCCGCGCCCTGTAGACGGAGCCGAACTCGCCCACGAAGTGACGCGCGAGCCGGATGCCGAAGTCTTCGATCTCGCCCACCGGATCGTGAGCGAACGCGAAGATGGTGTTCTTCTGCGTGTCGGTCGGCACCACCTTGCTGTTGTCTCCCGTGAGGTGCGTGTCGGCGAAATCGCCTGCGAGCGCGACCGTCACGTTGAGGTCTTTGATGTCGTGCGTCGCGCCGCGTTTCGTCACCCGCACGACATGCGTCTCCGACTTGCCGTACTGGTTGTCGCCGAGGATGATCGTCATGTCCCTTTGTAGGTGGTGTAGCCGAAGGCGCTGAGCAGCAGCGGTAGGTGAAGGTGGCCGCCCTCGAATGTGAAGACCACAGCGACCGACGGATAGAACGCACTGAGTCCGGAGCGCTCAAAGTAAGGTCGGGTGTCGAACTCGAGCCTGTACTCCGCCGCCTCGAGCTCTTCGTCGCTCAGGTTGCGGACCCGGCCGTCGGCGTCGGTCTCGGCCTGCGCGACCTGTTTCCAGACGCCGTCCGGCTCGCGACGATGCAGGGCGACGGCGAGCCCGGCCGCGGGAGTCCCGCGCATGGTGTCGAGGACGTGCGTCGAGATGCTCATGCCCTGAGCAGATTCTCGAGCCGGAGCATCGCGATCTGCGCCAGCTCGCGTCGCGCCTCGGCCACCTCCACGGCGGGGTCGTTTTTCATGCGCCGGCGAAGCTCGGCAAGGATCTCCGTTCCGCTTCGCCCGCTCGCGTAAATGAGAAAGACGTGTCCAAAACGCTCCTCATAGTGGCGATTCTCTTCCGCGAGCGCCGCCAGTGTCGAGGCCGGCGCTTCCATGGCCCGGCTCTGCTCGCGCGCTGAGCTCTCAGGCGCGTCGCCGCCGCTCTCTCCGATGCGCGGGTGGGCGCGGAGCGCGACGAGCCAGTCTTCGTCTGTGAGGTCGTTCAGCGCCGACCAGGCCGCGGTGAGGAACGATTCCGCGTCGACGTACGGCCGGCCCGACACCACATTCGCAGCCCACCGCCGGTTGGCCAGGCAGGCGTAAAGCCTCCCCTCCGCCTCCTCCCGGGGCAGCGTGTTGAGGTCGTCAATCAATCCCGAGCGGCACCAGCTCGAAGCGGCCGACGTCGACGAGGCCGCGGTCGGTGATCTTCAGCTCGGGAATGACCGACAAGGCAAGGAAGCTCAGCGTCATGAAGGGCGCGGCCATGGCCACGCCCATGTCCGCAAGGCGGCGTTCCATCGAGCGCAGGCGCTCATGGACCTGCGCCAGGGGCTGGTCGCTCATCAGCCCGGCCACAGGCAGCGCGAGCTCCTCGACCACATTTCCGCCCTCCGCGACGACGATGCCCCCGCCGATGTCAGCAAGGCGAGTGGCACAGGCAGCCATGTCTGGATCGTCGACGCCAAGCACGACGACGTTGTGCGCGTCGTGCGCAACCGTGGATGCGAATGCGCCTCGCTTCAGGCCGACGTTGGTGGCGAACCCGATGCCGACGCGGCCGCTCGCATGGTGCCGTTCGAGGACGGCGATCTTGACCAGGTCTCGCGCGGGGTCGGCGATCACGCTCCCATCGCGGATGGTGGGCTCGACAAGGTCTGTTCCGGTCAGCAGCTGCGATGGGACGACCCGGATGACGCGGATGCGTTTGGGGCCGGCGGGCACTCGAAACGATGCGGCGCTGACCGGCGCCATGTGCATCGTCTGGCGCACCCATTCCGGCACCTCCAGCTTGACGAAGCGCGGGGCCGCCCCACGCTTGAGCACCTGTCGTGGCATGAACGAGCTGAGGTCGTCGAGCACCAGGATGTCCGCTTGATAGCCGGGCGCGATCGCCCCCATGTGCCACAGCCGGTGATAGGTGGCGGGATTGATGGTGGCCATCGCCAATGCGTCCTCCGGGCTGATGCCCTCCTCCACCGCCACCCTCACCATCTGGTTGATGTGGCCCTCCTCGACGATGAAGCTCGGCTCGCGGTCGTCGGTGCAGAACATGCAGCGCTCGCTGCCGTATCGCTTGATCAGCGGCAGCAGGTCGCGAAGGTTCCGCGCGATCGAGGCCTCGCGCAGCATGATCCACATCCCAAGGCGTCGCTTCTCGAGCGCTTCCTCGAACGTGGTCGCCTCGTGGTCCGAGCGAATGCCTGCGGCGATGTAGGCATTGAGCGCGGGGCCGCGAACGCCTGGCGCGTGGCCGTCGACGTGATCGGTGAGGCCCGTCTGCAGCTTTGCGACCTCTGCGGGGTCGCCGGCGATGACGCCGGGGAAGTTCATCATCTCGGCAATCCCGATTGTGCGATGGCGGCGCAGCAGGCTCTCGATGTCACCGGTGGTGAATGGCCTGTGCGGCGACTCATAGCGCGAAGCCGGCACGCATGACGACGCCATCACGTAAACGTCGAGCGGCAGGTCCTCGCAGCAGTCGAGCAGCCAGTGGATGCCGTCGGTACCAAGAACGTTGGCGATCTCATGCGGATCGGCCACCACCGCCGTGGTGCCATGAACCAGCACCGCGCGAGCGAATTCGTCGACTGTGAGCTTGGACGATTCGATGTGCATGTGGGCGTCGATGAACCCCGGCACGAGGTAGGCGCCTGCGACATCCTGCCGCTGCCGGCCTTCGTAGTGCCCGAGCCCGACGACGTGGCCGTCCTTGATGGCGACGTCGAGCTCGAGCCACTCCTTGGTGAAGACGGAGAGCACACGACCCCCGGCGAGCACCAGGTCAGCTGGTTCGTCGCCCCTAGCGACTGCCATCCACTTCGCGTCGATGACGCTCAAGAATAGAGGCTCCCCACCGCGTGGGGAGCTCCGGACGCGCCGCAGGCGCCTTCGGTGAGGGGGCGCACGGTTATCCTCTGGCCCGTGATCCTGTCCATCGGCGAGCTCGTGGTCGACGTCACGATCGTCCCGCAGGCACGCCTGCGCGCAGACGACGACACACCCGCCCGCATCACGATCGGCGGGGGCGGGCAGGCGGCCAACTTCTGCGCCTGGGCGGCGGCCCTCGGAGAACGCGCCCGCCTGATTGCGAGGCTGGGTGACGACGACAGCGGCCGCCATCTGGTGGCCGAGATCGAGGCGGTGGGGGTCGAGGTCTGCGCGGTGTGGGCCTCGGAGCCCACGGGAGTGATCGCGGTGCTCGTCGGCCCAAACGGCGAGCGCTCGATGGCCACCCAGCACGGCGCCGGCATCGGGCTGAGGTCTGAGGACCTGCGCGATGAATGGTTCCATGGTGTCGGGCTCATCCACGTCCCCGCCTACTCGCTGTTCCTCGACCCTCTTCGGAGCGCAGCGCGGGCTGCCATCGAGGTCGTTCGCCAGTCGAGCGGACTGCTGTCGATCGACCTCTCGTCCGTGGCCGGGATCAGGGCGTATGGCACCCGCCGGATGACTTCCGAGATCGAACAGCTCAAGCCAGACCTCCTGTTCGCCAACGAAGCTGAATCCGCCGCGCTGAAGGTCCCACTCGAAGGTCTGGCCGAGGTCGCGGTGCACAAGCTGGGGGCTGCGGGATGCCGCGTCATGGGGCATTCGATCCCGGCTCCGCCGGTGGTCGAGGTGGACGCCACCGGCGCCGGAGACGCGTTCGCGGCCGCCTTCTGTCTCTCCTACCTCAACGGAGCGACGCCGATCGATGCGGCGCACAGGGCCGTGGAGGTGGCTTCGAACGCGGTGACACAGTACGGCGCCCGTCCACGTTGAGCGGCCTCCTCCAGGTCTCGGCTGAGGTGGCTGAGGCGCTGGGCGGCGGCCGTCCGGTGGTGGCCCTGGAGACCTCGATCGTCGGACAGGGCCTGCCCGCGCCGCACAACCTGGAAGCGGCACGGGCGAGCGAGGCCGCCATCCGCGAAGAGGGCGCCGTGCCCGCAACGGTTGCCGTGCTGGACGGCCGGCTGCGAGTTGGCCTGGAGCCGCTCGAGCTGGAGCGCATCGCCGCCGGCGCTGTCAAGGTCAGCTCCCGTGACATCGGCACGGCGCTTGTGAGGCGCGAGGTCGGCGCGACCACTGTGGCGGCGACCATGCGGGTCGCCTCGATGGCCGGGATTCGCTTCTTCGCCACCGGGGGCATCGG
>DASXTG010000047.1:0-9969 GCA_036505515.1 Candidatus Dormiibacterota bacterium
CAGCAGCCGCACGGTGGCCGTGATGCTCGAGCCGGTCATGGGCGAGGTCGGCGTCGTCCCGGCATCGCCGCGGTACCTGGCCGGGGTGCGCCAGTGGTGCGACTCTCAGGGGCTGCTCCTGATCCTCGATGAGGTGCAGACCGGCCTGGGGCGAACCGGGCGGTGGTTCGCCCATCAGCACCACGGCCTCACCCCCGATGTGATGACGCTTGCGAAGGGACTCGGCGGCGGGGTGCCGATCGGCGCCTGCCTCGCCGCTCCCCGCGCCGACGTTTTCGAGCCGGGCGACCACGGATCGACGTTCGGCGGCAACCCTCTGGCCTGCGCGGCCGCGCTCGCGGTGCTCGCGGTCATCGAGCGCGACGGGCTGGTCGGACATGCAGCCGAGATGGGGGAGGTGCTGCACGGCGCCTTGCACGGGCTGGGAGGGAAAGAAGTTCGGGGACTTGGACTGATGCAGGCGGTCGAATTCGACCAGCCGAAGGCGAAGGCGTTTCAGCAGGCTTGCCTGGATGCGGGCCTGGTGGTCAATGCAGTGGACGACCATTCGGTGCGCCTGGTCCCGCCGCTCATCATCACCGCCAAGCAGATCGAGAGCGCCCACGCCACCATGCGGCAGGTCGTGAAATGACTGCAACCAAAGGGCAGCGCCACCGCGCGATCCTGGACCTGGTCAACCGCGGCTCGGTTCATACCCAGCAGGAGATCGCCGAGGCCCTCGCACGCCGCGGACTGACCGCCACCCAGGCGACGGTCTCGCGGGACATCCAGGAGCTCGGCCTCGTCCGCTCCGGCGGTGGGTACCGGAGCAGCGCAGCGCTGGTCCGCGAGCTCGTGCTTTCTGTCGAGCTGGTGACGCCGATGGCGGTCATCAAGACCCCGCCCGGCACCGCCAACCTGGTCGCGAGAACCATCGACGAGGCCGCGCTGCCGGGCGTCGCCGGCACGGTCGCCGGCGACGACACGATCATCGCCGTGCTGCGCCGTCGTGGAGCGGGGAAGGCCCTGAAGGAGCTCCTGGCCGGTGTCGGCTGAGAAGGTCGACAACGACAAAAAAGCTGGTTTGGCCAAAAAAGTTGTTTTGGCCTACTCAGGCGGGCTCGACACGTCGGTGGCGATCCGCTGGCTGAAGGACCAGGGCTGGGAGGTCATCGCCTTCACCGTCGACCTCGGCGAGAAGAAGGACCTCGCGGCCATCCAGGCGCGGGCCTTGAAGATCGGCGCAGCAGCCGCCTATGTCGCCGACGGTCGGAAGCCATTTCTCGAGCTGTTCGTGTGGCCGTCACTGCAGGCGGGCGCGGTCTACGAGAAGCAGTACCCGCTGGCGACCGCGCTCGGGCGGCCGTTGATTGCGGCCATGATGGTCGAGGTCGCGCGCCGCGAAGGTGCCGGCGCGATCGCGCATGGCTGCACAGGAAAGGGCAACGACCAGGTGCGTTTCGACGTCGCCACCGCCGCGCTCGCGCCCGATCTGCAGGTGGTCGCACCCGTGCGCGAGTGGGCGATGAACCGCGACGACGAGATCGAATACGCGGCCCAGCACGGAATCGAGGTCCCGGCGACGGTGCGCTCCCCGTACTCCACCGACGAAAACCTTTGGGGTCGTTCGATCGAGGCCGGCGTGCTCGAGGACCCGTGGGTGGAGCCGCCGAGTGACGTTTATGGATGGACGCGCGATCCACGCGACTGTGCCGATGAGCCAACCTACCTCGAGATCGGCTTCAAGCACGGGCTGCCAGTCGCGCTGGAAGGCAAACCGGTCGAGCCCCTGGGGCTGGTGACCGCCCTCAACCGGATCGGCGGCGCGAATGGCGTCGGGCGGATCGACCACCTCGAGAATCGCCTCATCGGCATCAAATCGCGAGAGGTATACGAAGCCCCGGCGGCGGTTCTGCTCCTGCAGGCCCACCAGGCGCTGGAAGACATCACGCTGCCCAAAGACGTTGCGCGGTTCAAGGACACCGTCGCCCAGCAGTGGGCGCAGATGGTCTACGACGGCCTGTGGTTCAGTCCGCTGCGCGATGCGCTGTATGCATTCGTCGTCGAGACGCAGCGGCACGTCACCGGGGATGTTCGCCTCAAGCTCTTCAAAGGATCGACGCAGGTCGTGGGCCGAAAGGGGCCGGCTCAGCTTTACCAGCTGTCCCTGGCCACCTATGGGAAGGGTGATGAGTTCGATCAGTCGGCCGCGGCCGGCTTCATCAAGCTGTGGGGGATGGGGGTGCGGACCGCTGCGCAGGTCCAGGGACGGCTGCATGCCGGCGAGACAAAGAGCCTGCTGGGCGATGTGAAGAGGCTCGCGCCATAGCGCGCAAGGCGCGGCAGGCGGCGCACGGTTCTCGTCGTCGAAGCGGCGCTGCACCCAGGCTGTGGGGCGGCGGGTTCGAAGGCCAGCTGCTGCCTGAGCTCGAGAGATTCGCATCGTCGCTCGAGGTTGATTTCGAGCTGTACCCCTTCGACATCGCGGGCAGCATCGCCCACGCTCGCGGCCTGGCAGCGGCCAGGCTGCTGAGCGCCACGGACCTCAAAGCCATCGAACGAGGCCTCGCCGCGGTTCGCTCAGAGCTTGAGGAAGGAAGTTTCAACTTCGTCGACACAGACGAGGACATCCACAGCGCTGTGGAGCGGCGGTTGACCGAGATCACTCCTGCGGGCGCTCGGCTCCACGCCGGTCGATCTCGCAACGACCAGGTCGCGCTCGACCTACGCCTCTACAGCCGTGCCGCAGCCTCTGCGCTCACCGCGGCCATCGCCGAGCTGGTCGATACCCTGGCCGCGAAGGCCGCTGATCACGCAGCTTGGCTGATGCCCGGCTACACCCACCTGCAGCGGGCCCAGCCTGTGACGGTTGGGCACCACCTGCTCGCCCACGCCGAGCCCCTGCTGCGCGATGCCGTTCGCGTCCGGCATGCCTACGAAGCCGCCGATGCCATGCCACTGGGTTCTGGTGCGCTTGCGGCCACGACGCTGCCGCTGCTGCGCCAGCTTGTCGCGAAGGAGCTCGGATTCAAGGGCCTCACCGCCAACAGCATGGACGCGGTTGCCGATCGCGATTTCGCGCTGGATCTCGTGTACGCGTGCATGTGCATTTCGATCCACCTCAGCCGCCTGGGGGAGGACGTGGTGCTGTGGGCCAGCCCCGAATTCGGCTTCGTGAAGCTGGCGGATGAGGTCGCCACGGGATCGAGCCTCATGCCCCAGAAGAAGAATCCCGACGTTGCCGAGCTGCTCCGGGGCCGGTCGGGCCGCGCCGTGGGCAGTCTTGTCGCGCTGGCCTCGGTGCTGAAGGGCCTGCCCATGGCCTATGGCCGTGACCTTCAGGAGGACAAGCCCGCGGTGTTTGCGGCGGTCGACAGCGCGCTCGACTCGATGCGCGCGGCCCGGCTGCTGGTGTCGCATCTCGAATTCGATCGCGCTCGCCTTGCACGTGCGGCTGCCGATCCCGGCCTGCTGGCGACCGATGCGGCGGACGAACTCGTGCGGGGCGGAACGCCATTTCGAGTCGCGCACCGCCAGGTCGGCCGCGCGTATTGGGAGGGAAAGCTCGAACCGCCCTGGAGCGCGGCGGCTTCACTGCTCAAGCGAAACTTGCCGGGCGGACCCCATCCCCGCCGGGTGGCCTCTCGCTCGTCGGCCGTCCGCCACCAGGCGGCTGCGCTGCGGCGCTGGAGCCAGGCACACCCGCCAGCCCTTCCCCAGTAGAGTTCAGGCCGGTGCTCCTGGCCGTCGACGTCGGCAACACCAACGTGACGTTCGGCCTGTTCGAGGGCGAAAGGCTCGCGGCCGATTGGCGCGTCACCTCTCATCGGGAACGGACCGCCGACGAGATGGCGGTCGAGCTTCGCCAGCTGTTCGAGCTGCGCGGCTACGACCTGAGCGTGGTCGACGGCGTCGTCATCGCGAGCGTGGTCCCCAACCTCAACCCGGCGCTCATCGAAGCGTCACGCCGCTATCTCAAATGCGAGCCGGTGATGGTCGGGACGGGCGTGAAGACCAGCGTGCGGGTTCGCTATGAGAACCCGAGGGACGTAGGTGCAGACCGGATTGCAAATGCGCTGGCTGCGTACACGAAGTACGGCGGCCCGGTCGTCGTGATCGACTTCGGCACCGCGGTCACCTACGACGCGATCAACGCCCAGGGCGACTACCTGGGGGGCGCCATCGCCCCCGGCGTCGAGATCTCACTCGACGCGCTCGTCTCGCATACCGCCATGCTCCGGCGCGTCGAGCCGGTCGCCCCTGACTCTGTCATCGGGCGAAACACCATCACCTCGATCCAGTCGGGCCTCGTCTGGGGGTTCGTGGCGCAGGTCGAAGGCATGGTCAAGCGCATGGTCGCGGAGCTTGGAGGGTCGGCGCGCGTGGTGGCGACGGGCGGCCAGGCCGCGCTGGTGGCCGGCCTGACCCACGTCATCGAGGCGACGGACCCGCTTCTCACGCTGGAGGGGCTGCGGCTGATCTACCTCCAAAACTCGGACGGTACGACTAGGGTGGACCGGTGAAGACGGCGCCGGCGTTTCACATCTACGTGGGCCAGGGCCTTGAGCATGGAGACCTGGCGAGCGTGATCGCCGACATCGGCCTCGAGGTCCGCCGCCTAGAGGATCCTGCAGCCGTCGGGGAACCCGCCCTGATCCTGCTCGCCCCTGGCCAGCAGCCGCCCGAAGGATTTGCGGATGTCGCGTTCACTCCGCCGGCGGATGCCTCCAAGCCCGTACTTCGCGAGCTGCTGCGGGTGGCGATGGAGAACGTCGTCCTCAAACATTCCGTGAAGCAGCTGGAGGATCAGACGCGGCGCCTGCATCGGCAGTTCGAAGAGCTCAACCGGATCGGCATCTCACTGTCGGCTGAGCGAGACATCGGCAAGCTGCAGGAATTCATCCTCACCACCATGCGCCAGCTGACATATGCGGACGGCGCCAGCCTGTGGCTCAAGACGGTCGGCAACGAAGGCCAGGCGCTGCTGTTTCTCGCGTCGAGCCAGAACAACTCGATCGACAACACGTACCAGGCGTTCACGGTGCCTGTCGATGGGAAGAGCGTCGTCGGCTACACGGTCACCGCGGGCACGAGCCAGATCTACGACGACGCCTACAACCCGCCGCCAGGCAGGCCGCAGGGTGGACGCGGTTTTGATGCTCAGTTCGGCTACCGCACCAAGTCGATGCTCACCGTGCCCATGCGCAATTACAACAACGAGGTCGTCGGCGCCGTGCAGCTCATCAATGCCAAGCGCCGCTACGAGACAAAGCTGACCGTGGAAAACGTCCCGACCGAGGTTGTCAGCTTCCGCCCAGAGGACCTCGAGATGATCGAGTCAATCGCCAGCCAAGCGGCGGTCGCCCTGGACAACAAGAACCTTCTGGACTCGATCCAGGCGCTGTTCGACGGATTCGTTCAGGCGAGCGTGACCGCGATCGAGCAACGCGACCCCACCACGGCCGGCCATTCAGGCCGCGTGGAGAAGCTGACCTCGGGCCTGGCCCGCGCCCTCAACGAGCTCGGTGCAGGCAGGTATCGCGACGTCCACCTGACGGAGGACCAGCTCAAGGAGCTGCGCTACGCATGCCTGCTGCACGACTTCGGCAAGGTCGGCGTGCGGGAGCACATTCTCGTCAAGGCAAAAAAGCTCATGCCGGGCCAGCTGGAGGTGATCCAGTCTCGTTTCGAGTTCGTCGAGCGCTCAGTGCAGGTCAAGTACGCGACCGAGAAGCTGGAGGCGATGAGGGCCGGTCGTGGCGATCCGGAAACCATCGCGGAGATCGATCGCAGGCTCGAGGCGGAGCTGATTCAGCTTCGAGAGTGGATCCAGGGCATCGCGTCCGCCAACGAGCCGAGCGTGCTTCCTGAGGACAAGGCGTCGATGCTCGAGTTCCTTTCCCATCAGTCCTACTACGACATGTCAGGCCAGTCTCACCCGATGCTCGACCCACAGGAGTTCCGCTTCCTCAGCATTCGCAAGGGCACGCTGGACGCGCAAGAACGCCTGGAGATGGAGTCGCACGTGACACACAGCTTCCATTTCTTGACCAAGATCCCCTGGACGCCCGTGATGCGTGGCATCCCCGAGATCGCATATGGGCACCACGAAAAGCTCGACGGGTCGGGCTACCCACGTGGGCTGACCGCGGACCAGATCCCTCTGCAGGCGAAGATGATGACGATCTCAGACATTTACGACGCGCTTACCGCCCAGGACCGACCTTACAAGCGAGCTGTACCCGCGGAGACGGCGCTGCAGATCCTGCACAACGAGGCGGGTGAGGGCAAGCTGGACAAAGATCTGCTCGACATCTTCGTCGCGAGATCGATTTATCAGGTGACCGCCCCGAGATGAGGATCAAGTTCTGGGGCACGCGGGGGACCAGGCCCACGCCGGGCCGGCGGACGCTGCGGTACGGAGGCAACACGACCTGCATCGAGGTGCGGGACAAGGACGACAACCTGATCATCATCGACTCCGGTTCCGGCATTGCCGAGCTGGGAGCGGGGTTTACGCCGGCCGAGCCGCTGCAGGCGCACCTGCTGATCACACACACCCATCTCGATCACATCCAGGGTTTTCCATTCTTCTCGCCTGCTTTTGTGCCCGGCACGCATCTGACGATCGTCGGTCCCGCGGGGTCGGCCAAATCGCTGCAGGCGGCGTTCGCCGACCAGATGGACCCCGCGTACTTTCCTGTGCGGCTTGATCACATGCCCGCCGAGTTGGAGTTCATCGAGCGGAACCCCGGCGAGACTTTCGAGGTGGGCGGGCTGCGCATCACGCCTCACCTTTTGATGCACCCGATCCCGACGTTCGGCTACCGCATCGACGAGGATTCCGCCAGGTTCGTCTTCGCCACCGATAACGAGATTGCAATGTTCGCGAACAACGAGAACGGGACGCTTCGTGACATGGCGAGCTGGTGCCAGGACGCGGACCTGCTGGTCCACGACGCGCAGTACAGCACCGAGGAGTACAAAACCCATGCGGGGTTTGGCCACTCGACGTACGAAGAGTCGCTCTCCCTGGCGGAGTCTGCGGGCGTCCAGCAGCTGGCCTTCTTCCATCATGACCCGACGCACTCCGACAGCGACGTCGACGCGCTGATCGAAGAAGCGATGGGCAACCACCGCCAGGCGGGCGGCACCGATGTCTCCGCGTTTCCGGCAGCCGAAGACCAGGAGCTGATGCTTTAGCTCCCTTAGTCTTTCTTCGCACGTGACAGAAGAAAGCGAACCAGAGGTCATCCGCGACCGTCGGCGAAAGCTGGAACGGATTCGAGCCGGTGGCACCGAGCCCTATGCGCGCGGGTTCAAGCCGACGCACACGACGGTCCAGGCCAAGGCCCTGATCAGAGACGGCGAGCGAACCGAGCCGGTTGCGATTGCGGGCCGGTTGATGGTGAAGCGCCTTCTGGGAGGTTCGGCGTTCGCGGACCTGCAGGACGGCGAGGGCCGGATGCAGCTGATGGCCAGCCGTGACATCCTCGGCGAGCGCGACTTCGATCTGTTCGCCGAGCTCGACCCCGGGGACATCGTCGGCGTCAAGGGTCCGATCTTCCGGACGCGGCGTGGCGAGATAACACTCGAGATCCATTCTTTGAAGCTGCTGACGAAGTCGCTGCGGCCCCTGCCCGAGAAGTGGCACGGGCTGAAGGACGTCGAGATCCGGTATCGCCAGCGGTACGTGGACCTGATTGCGAATCCCGAGGTTCGCGAAGTGTTCCGCGCGCGCACCCAGATCATCGGGGCCCTGCGTGGACTCCTCGACGGCCGCGGATTCCTCGAGGTTGAGACGCCTGTGCTCCAGGAGGTGCCGGGGGGCGGTCATGCACGACCGTTCCTGACGCATCACCAGGCGCTCGACCGCGACCTCTACCTGCGCATCGCCCTCGAGCTGCATCTGAAGAGGCTGCTCGTAGGCGGGTTCGAGCGGGTGTACGAGATCGGGCGTGTGTTTCGAAACGAGGGCCTGTCGCCGCGCCACAATCCCGAGTTCACGATGCTCGAGTGTTACGAGGCATACGCCGACTATGGAGACGTGATGCGTCTCGTAGAGGACATGATGCTCACGTCACTCAGGGCGGCTCGACGGCCGACCAAGCTGACCTACCAGGGCGAGGAGATCGACCTCGCTCCTCCGTACCACCGCGAGCGCATGGCCGACCTGGTGCTCGAGCACACCGGTCAGAAGGCCGTCGGCCAGGAGCTCGACGACCTCTTCGAGGAGCACGTGCAGCCGAAGCTCCGCCAGCCGACCTTCGTCCTCGACTACCCGATCGAGATCTCGCCACTCGCCCGCAGGCGCGAGGACGACCCGCGGTTTGTGGAACGTTTCGAGCTGGTCATCCTCGGGCGCGAGTACGCGAATGCATTCACGGAGCTGACCGACCCGTTCGACCAGCGTGAACGGTTCGAGGAGCAGGCGGCTCAGCGGGCGGCCGGCGACGTCGAAGCCCACCCGATGGACGACGATTTCCTGCGGGCGGTCGAGCACGGGCTGCCGCCATGTGGCGGCCTCGGCGTTGGCATCGACCGCCTGGTAATGCTGCTCACCGACCAGCCGTCGATCCGTGACGTGATCCTCTTTTCGGTCATGAAGCCCGAGTCGTAGGTCAATGCTGCCTTTGGAGATGATCCGCCGCGATCCGGAGCGCGTTCGCCGCGCCGCCGAGCTGAAGGGCGAATCCGCGCCGATCGACGAGATCCTCGAGCTCGACCGGCGGTGGCGCGAGCACCTCCACAAGGCGGAAAGCATCAAGGCCGAACAGAATCGCCTGTCGAAGGAATTCGCAAAGACGCGCGACGAGGCGCTCAAGGAAAAGCTGCGCGACATGGCGGAGACCGCCAAGGAGTCGCTCGCCGAGGCCGAGGTCGTGAGGCGTGAGCTCGATGACCTGCTGCTTCGGGTTCCCAACGTGTTCCACGAGTCGGTGCCGGTGGGGGAGACCGAGGCCGACAACGTGGTCGTGCGCGAATGGGGAGCCAAGGCCGAGCTCGGGTTTACCGCACGTACCCACTACGACCTGGGCGAGGCGCTTGGCATCATGGACTTCGAGCGTGCGGCTCGCGTGTCGGGCTCGCGCTTCGCCTTTCTTTTGGGCGAGGGGGCGCGCCTCGAGCGTGCCCTGGCACAGTTCATGCTCGACGTGCACACCCGCGACCACGGCTACACCGAGGTGCTGCCGCCGGTGCTGGTCAACAGCGCCTCGATGACCGGGACTGCGAACCTGCCGAAGTTCGGTTCGGACGCGTTTCGGATCGAGGGCCACGATCTGTGGTTGGTGCCGACGTCGGAGGTTCCTCTGACGAACCTCCACCGCGAGGAAATCCTCGACGGGGATCGGCTGCCGCTGCGCTATGTCGCCTACTCGCCCTGCTTTCGCTCAGAGGCGGGAGCCGCAGGCAAGGACACGCGTGGGTTCATTCGCCTCCATCAGTTCTCGAAGGTGGAGCTGGTCAAGGTGACGAGCGCGGAGACATCTTTGGACGAGCTGGAAAAGCTCACGGCCGATGCCGAGGACATCCTTCAGCGCCTGGGTCTCCACTATCAGGTGATGGTTATGTGCACGGGCGATATGGGCTTCGCGCAGTACAAGAAGTACGACCTGAATGCGTGGTGCCCTGGATTGGGCCGATATCTCGAGGTGTCGTCGTGCTCGGTCTTCAACGACTTCCAGGCGATGCGGGCCAACATCCGGTATCGCCCGGCGCGCGCGGCGCCGCCGCGCTTCGCGCACACGCTAAACGGCAGCGCCCTGGCGCTGACAAGGACGATCGACGCGATCATCGAGACCTACCAGCGGCCGGACGGCACCATCACGGTGCCTGAAGTCCTTCGGTCCTACATGGGCGGCATCGAGGTCATCGGCTCACGCTGAGCTGAGTTCCTAGAATCCGTGGTGCCCTGTGGAGGGGTGGCCGAGTCCGGTTGATGGCGACGGTCTTGAAAACCGTTATGGGTGCAAGCCCATCCAGGGTTCA
>DASXTG010000048.1:0-6946 GCA_036505515.1 Candidatus Dormiibacterota bacterium
GGGCTGATGCCGTCGAGGCTGCCGGCGGCGAGATAGCCCACCCGGCTAGCCGCGCTGGAGGACGGTCGCCTTGCGTGCGGTCTCCTCGATCGCGTCCAGGACCTGAGGCCAGACACGCTCTGGCAGCTCGTGCCCCATGCCCTCGAACTCGAGCAGGCGCGCACCGGGCACGGCCGCGGCCGTTCGCCTTCCGTTTTCCACCGGAACCAATGGGTCGTCGATTCCGTGGATCACCAGCGTGGGCACCTTGACATCCCGCAACCGCTCGAGCCGGCTGTGTGCAGCGAGGACCGCCACCAGCTGCCGGGCAGCTCCCATCGGGTAGTACGAACGATCGTAGGCACGCTGAGACCGCCGGCGCTCGTCATCTTCGTCGAATGGGTCCAATGAGCCCGAGAGCACCCGGCGCACCCAGATGCCGTGTTCGATGCGTCCCTCGCGATTGGATGGCGGGACCTTGGTCAGGACCTCGGCAGCCTGGGGAGTCGGTGCTTCCTGGTCCCTGCCACCTGGGCCCGACATGATCGAGGTCAACGAGAGAACGTGTTCGGGATGGTTGATCGCGATCAGCTGGCTGACGAAACCGCCCATCGAAGCGCCCACGATATGCGCCGCCTCGATGCCCAGCGCATCCAGCAGGCCGACGGCGTCGGCGGCGAGATCCTCGAGCCGGTAAGCGGGCTCGGCGTTGCCCGCGAAAGCCGCGAGAATGTCGGGCTCTCCGGCTGCTTCGATCTTCGTCGACAGACCCACATCGCGGTTGTCAAAGCGGATGACGTGAAACCCACGCGCGGCCAGCTGTTCGCAGAACGCTTCGTCCCAGCTGATCATCTGCGCGCCCAGGCCCATCACCAGCAGCAGCGGAGGGGCGCCGGGGTCGCCAAATGTCTCGTACTCGATCTCGATCCCGTTCGCCCTCGCCCGCGGCATGTCCTTCATCCTATATAGGCCTTGGGTTACACCGCGCCCCCACCCGCCCGGGGCCGCTTACGCGGCCCGAGGCGACCTCGCCACAGGGTGGGAAGGTGAAGACGCTGCCGGCTCGGGCCGAGGTGGACGAGCGCTTCACCTGGGACGGCAAGAGCGTGTTCGCCGACGAATCGGCCTGGGAAACCACTTTGCAGACGGTGGTCTCCGGCCTCCCGGATCTGAACGAGTTCCAGGGACACCTCGGCGATTCGCCCGATATGCTGGCCGACTGGTTCGACGCCACCGACAGCCTTCAGCGGCTGATGGGCAAGCTCGCCGTGTATGCGGTGATGTCCTACTCCGTCGACGTCACCAACCATGCGGCCAACGCCCGGGTAGACCGCTCCCGCACAGCGGCCGCACAGCTATCCGCAGCGATGTCCTTCGCCCTGCCGGAGATGATCGCGATCGGGCTGCCGCAGCTGCGCGAGTGGGTCGCGAGCTCGGCTCGCCTCTCGCACCTGGGCCATTACTTCGATCGCCTTGACACGCTGAAGAGCCACGTCCGGTCGGCTGACGTGGAAGAGATCCTGATGCAGGCCTCTGACCCCCTCGCAAGCGCGATCTCCGCGCACAGCGTCCTGGCCAACGCTGATTTGAAATTTGCGCCGGCTGTCGGCGTCGAGGGCGAGGAAGAGGTGGCGCAGGGCACCATCGGCGCTCTGCTCACGAGCACCGACCCGAACGTCCGGCGGTCTGCATTCGAGAGCTACGCAGATGCGCACATCGCGATGCAGAACACGATGGCGACCAGCCTCGGAGCCGGCGTCAAGCGCGACGTCTTTTACGCACGTGCGCGTGGTTACAAATCCTCGCTCGAGTCCGCGCTCGAGCCCAACTTCATCCCTGTCGATGTCTTCCACAACCTGATTCGAGCATTCCGTGACAGCCTTGGCACCTGGCATCGGTACTGGCGGCTTCGCCGACGGGCCCTAGGACTCGACACGCTGAGACCGAGCGACATGCGCGCCGAGCTCCGCTCGCTGCACCTCGAGGTGCCGTACGACCAGGCCGTCGAATGGATAGCGGCAGGGGTCGCGCCGCTGGGAGACGAGTACGTGCGCATCCTTCGCAAGGGAGCGCTCGAGCAGCGATGGGTCGATGTGTATCCGAACAAAGGCAAGAGGATGGGCGCCTTCTCGACCGGGGTGCCAGACACTCCCCCATTCATCCTGATGAGCTACAACGACGACATCTACTCGATGAGCACTCTTGCCCACGAGCTAGGTCATTCCATGCACTCGCATTACGCGAGGGCCACCCAGCCTTTCGTCTATTCGGAATATGGCCTGTTCCAGGCCGAGGTCGCTTCGAACACGCACCAGGCCCTGACGCGGCAGCACCTGCTCGAAACCAACCCGGATCCCGAGTTTCAGATCGCGGTGATGGAGGAGGCGATGGCCAACTTCTATCGCTACCTGTTCATCATGCCGACGCTTGCGCGGCTCGAGCTCGAGGTACATGAGCGTGTTGAACGCGGCGAGGCGCTCACCGCCGACTACTTGAACAATCTCACCGCTGACCTGATTGGCGAGGTATACGGCGACGAGGTGGAGATGAGCGTCCCGGATCGCGATCGAGTCGGTTCGACGTGGGCCCAGTTCCACACCCACCTCTACAGCAATTTCTATGTCTATCAGTACGCGACCGGGATCGCAGGCGCGCACCACCTTGCCGAGCGGATTGCCGCTGGGGAGCCAGGGGCCGCGGAGTCCTACATCGCCTTTCTCAAGAGCGGCGGGTCGATGTACCCCCTTGACGGCCTGCGCCTCGCGGGCGTGGACATGGCATCCGTCGAGCCGATCGAGGCGGCCTTCGCGGCGCTGGCGCAAACCGTGGAGCGACTGGACGTGCTGACCGCCGCCCGGAGCCCGAGACAGAGCGATTCTTAGCGGATTGAAGGCTTGATGTTCTGGTTGAGCCGAAACACGTTGTCGGGGTCGTAGCGGTCCTTGAGCGCGACCAGGCGCGCGAGCTTCTCACGACCGTAGACGTCCTTGACCCTGTCCTCGTCGCTGATGAAATTGACGTAGGTTCCACCGGTCGAATGCGGCTGGAGGGCGTCGAAGAAACGGCGGGTCCATTCGGTGTCGTGCTCGGCATCGCCGTCGTTGGCTGCCGCGCAGTTGATATTCACAGCGTGTGCGGCGTTTCTCCCGCCGAACGCCGACGCGTCCTCGTCGATCGCCTGCACGGCGCCACCCATCTGGAAGGCGATCGTGTACGACGCCGGCGCTCGGAACTGCCACCCGTGCTCGACCAGCGTGTCGATGGCGGCGTCGGTCCACGGTCCTGTGTACGCGGATTTCCAGTAGTAGAGCAACCCGGACGGTACCGAGGCGTCAAACGTCGCCTGCAGTTCCAGGTATGGCCGCGCGTGGATGAGGTCCAGCAGCGGCGGGCCGAAGCGCTTGAGCGGCGCGAGCGCGCGCTCGCCCGCGTCCACGCTGCCGGCGAAACACGCGCCGAGGCTCACCACCGGCTCGCCGTGGAGCTCTTTGGGGATGGAGGGTAGCGGCGGCGCCCTGCGAAGCGTGACGATGGTCGTCACCTCGGGCGGGGCGGATGCCGCAAAGTCGCGATAGAAGCGCAGCGCGTCGCGGCCGATACGCGCAGGGTGGAGCACGAAACCCGCCATGACCATGGGGCCGAGCGCGTGAAGATTGAACTCGAACGACGTGACGATGCCGAAGTTGCCTCCACCGCCCCGGATCCCCCAGAAGAGATCATCGTTCTCGTCGGCGCTCGCGTGGAGGAGCTGCCCGCCCGCCGTGACCACGTCTGCGCCTGTCAGGTTGTCGCACGTGAGCGCATGCTTTCGCATGAGCCAGCCGATCCCGCCGCCCACGGTCAGGCCCGCTAGCCCGGTGTCGGTGACGATGCCGGCGGTGGTGGCAAGGCCGGCGGCCTGGCACTCGCGATCGAACTCGCCCCACCGCAGCCCAGGCTGAGCCACTGCGGTCTGCCCTTTGGGGTCGACCTGCATGCCCTTCATCCTCCCCAGATCGATGACAAGTCCCCCTTCGCACAAGGCGCTCCCGCTCACGTTGTGACCACCACTGCGAATCGACAGGGGGAGCCGCCTCGAGCGCGCGAAGTGGAGGGCGGCGATCACGTCCGGCGAGCCTGAGCAGAGGACGATCGCGGCCGGGCGCCGCTTGATCATGCCGTTCCAGATCTTGCGCACGTCCTCGTAGTCCAGGTCGGACGCGGTCACCACCCGCCCCTCGACCCGGCCCTGGAGCTCGGTCAGCTCATGCGCGCTCAGCGCCCTGGGCTCGACGTCGGTCGCGCTCATGCAGAGGGGATCATATGCAATCCTTCGGCGCCCTACGACAAGACCAGCCGGTACAGGTTCGAATCGCGCGCCTGAAAGCCCATGCGCAGGTAGAGACGGTTGGCGGCTTCCCGCTCATGGCGCGACTGCAGGTCGACGACCTTGGCCCCATGCTCCCGCGCAAGCCCGATGCAGCGCGTGACCAATGACTCGCCGACCCCGCGGCCGCGAGCGCCCTCATCCACCACAACGTCTTCTATGCGCGCCTTGGCCCCGGCCGGAGTCCTGAAAACGATGACTGTGGCCGTGCCGACGATGCTGCGCCCGTCGCGAGCGAGGAGGAGGATGACGGCCGGATCTGCGAGCACCGCCGTCAGCTCGTCCTTGGTCGGAATCGCCAGGGCCGGGTTCAGCTGGGGCAGCAGCGCCGCCACCGCCGCCTGAAGCTCGGATGTCACCTCGGTTGCCACCTCGATGCTCACGCCCACAGGGATCAGGCTAGCGGCACCGGGGTTGCCCGATGATTAGGGGCGAAGTGGCCATTTCAGACCCGGAGACGACGAGAAGCCGCCTGGATCACGTCCTTCTATCTGTGCTGCTCCCGGCGATCCATCGCGAGAGCGCGCCGCTTGACCTGGAGGCGTTCCTGGTCCGAGGTGAGCCGATCACGTTCGAGGCGGCTCGTGAGGGCGAGTACCGGCCGTTCAAGGTCGGCGACCGCTGGGGACCGCCCTGGAGCACTACCTGGTTCCACGTGCGCGGCCGCGTGCCGGAGGGCTGGGCGGGGCGGCAGGCAGTGGCCATGTTCAACCTGGGATTTGAAGGTTGGGGGACGGGTTTCACATGCGAGGCGCTGGCCTGGATGGACGGCCGCCCGTGGCGGTCGGTCGACCCCAATCACCGCTGGCTGCCCATGACCGGAACCGAGGTCGACTTCTACCTCGAGGCGGCCGCCAATCCGACAGCAATCGTTTCCGGCCCCGCGGACGCGCCGTCGATGATCGCGCTGCGTGAGTCGCCCGATCCCGGATTCATCCTGCGACAGGCCGAGCTGCGAATCCAGGACCCCGAGCTGCGGAAGATCGCCCTCGACTTCAAGGTCCTGCTCGAGCTGGCGCAGGCCCTCCCAGCGACCGAACCACGCGCGATCGAGATCCTGGCCGCGCTCGACCGTTTCGCGGATCGCGTCGACCCGGAGGACATCACCGAGACCGCGCCGGTTGCGGCCAAAGAGCTCGAAGGCGTTTTGTCGAAACGCAGCCGGCACCCCCACCGTATCAGCGCCATCGGCCATGCCCACATCGACACCGCATGGTTGTGGCCGCTGCGCGAGGCCAAGCGCAAGAGCGCGCGCAGCTTCTCCACCGCGCTGGCTTTGATGGACGAGCACCCGGACTACAAGTTCGCCTGCTCGCAGGCGGCCCAGTACGCATGGATGAAGGAGTCGTACCCGAGCGTCTTCGAAGGTATCAAGGAGAAGGCCGCTCGCGGTCAGTGGGAGCCGGTGGGGTCGATGTGGGTCGAGGCCGACTGCAACTTGCCGTCAGGCGAAGCGCTGGTCCGCCAGTTCCTGCACGGCAAGCGCTTCTGGATGGAAGAGCTCGGATACGAGACCAAGGAGCTGTGGCTTCCCGACGTTTTCGGCTACCCGGCCTCGCTGCCCCAGCTGATCGCCGAGGCGGGCTGCCAGTACTTCCTGACACAAAAGCTTTCCTGGAACGACACCAACAAGCCCGCCCACCACACCTTTATATGGGAGGGGATCGACGGCACCCGGATCTTCACCCACTTCCCGCCTGCGGACACGTACAACGGGGACTTCACGGCCGGGCAGATCGTGCGGAGCGCAGCCGACTTCAAAGATCCAGATCGCTCGTCGCGGTCTCTCTACCTGTTCGGATGGGGCGACGGCGGGGGCGGCCCTGAGCCCGACATGATCGAGTCTGCGCGCCGGCTGCACGATCTGGACGGTGCACCGCATGTCGAGCTCGAGAAGGCGAGCGACTTCTTCGCCAAAGCATCGGCCGAAGCGCACGACCTGACGACGTGGGTCGGCGAGCTGTACTTCGAGCTGCATCGCGGCACGTACACGAGCCAGTCGCGCGTCAAGCGTTTGAACCGGCGTGCGGAGCAGGCGCTCCGCGAGGCGGAGATCTGGTCGGTGGTCGCCCCCGGAGGCTATCCGACCGATGTCCTGGACTCGGCCTGGAAGCGCCTCCTCCTCAACCAGTTTCACGACATCCTGCCCGGCTCCAGCATCGACTGGGTCTACGAGGATGCGGAGCGAGACCTCGAGAGCGTCGTCGAGGTCGCCGGCGGCATCACCACCGCCGCGCAGTCGCAGCTCGCCGGCAGCGGCGCGGGCGTCGTCCTCTTCAACGTCAACTCGCATGAGCGCCGCGAGGTGGTCGAGGCGGCGGGGCGGCTCGCGCTGGTGACGGCGCCGCCGTGCGGCTGGGCCGCCTTGGACCTGGCCGCCGCGCCGGCCCCCGATCAGCCGGTGACGGTGTCCGGGCGCGTGATGGAGAACGGTCTCCTCCGCGTGGAGTGGGACGAGCACGGGCTGTTGACCTCGATCCGCGATAAAGAGGCCGGCCGCGAGGTTCTCACCGAAGGCGCGTTTGGCAACCTGCTGCAGCTGCACGACGACAACCCCCAGATGTGGGATGCCTGGGACGTGGATCTCGACTACCTCAAGAG
>DASXTG010000049.1:0-5926 GCA_036505515.1 Candidatus Dormiibacterota bacterium
TCAAGCACTGGGCGGATGGCGGTCCAACGCTGCCTTACAACCTGGCCCTGCTGTGCGCTCGACACCATTACCGGGTGCATGAAGAGGGCTGGCGGCTATCGTGGGGCGCCGAAGGCGAGCTGGTAGCGGTCCCGCCCTAGCCATGGGTTCAGCCTGTCCGCATCAGGCGCCCGATCGGCCGCGAAACCACTTGCCCGTCCATGAAAATGGTCTGACCGCGGACCAGCGTGCGGGCGGTACGTCCTCGGATCGGATGGCCCTCGTGCACGCTGAACGAGTTGTGGTAGCGCAGGTCCTCGGCGCGCACCACGTCCTCGTGCGAGAGATCCACGACCCACAGGTCGGCGTCGTGCCCGACCTTGATCTCGCCCTTGTGTGAGAGCCCGAATCGCCGCGCCACGTTGGCGGCAGTCAACGCCACGACCGTGCCGATGTCGAGCGACTGTCCGTGCAGGCCGGCGAGCAGGAGCTGTCGGGTGAGCTGGCACCCCGAGATGCCGCCCCAGAGCTTGAAGAAATCCGCGCCGCGCTTCAGCTCCACGGTGCTCGGAGAATGGTCCGACACGACCATGGGCAGCGAGCCGTCCATGATCTGCGCCCAGAGCCCGTCTCGATCCTCAGCGGATCGCAGCGGCGGTGCGCACTTGCCGAGGCCGCCGAGGCGATCGACGTCCTCTTCCGTGTACAGGAGGTAGTGCGGGCAGGTCTCGCAGCTCGCGTCGACGCCGTTCAAGCGCGCGCGATGGATCGTCTCGACCCCGCGCGCGGTGCTGACGTGCACGACATGGATGCGACAGCCGGTCTCCCCGGCGAAGAAGATCGCGCGGCTGATGGCTTCAAGCTCTGCGACAGCGGGGCGGGACCGCACGAAATCGCGCGGACCTGATCGCCTCTGGGCGGTCGCCTCACGGGCCAGGGCCTCGACCAGCCCGGCGTTCTCCGCATGCAGCAGCAGGATCGAGCCCAGCCGCGCGATCCGGCGCATCCCCTCGAACAGCGTGTGATCGTCAGCAGCAGGAAAGTCGTCGATTCCGCTCGGGCACATGAACGCCTTGAATCCGAGCACGCCGCGCTGGTGCAGCTCCTCCAGCCGGTCGAGGTTCCCCGGTACGAGGCCGCCCCAAAGCCCGAAGTCGACCAGTGATGAGGCGGTCGCCGCTTCCAGCTTGATGTCGAACGCCTCGCTGTCGATGGTGACGGGCCGGCTGTTGAGCGGCATGTCGACGAAGCTCGTGTAGCCGCCGGCGGCGAGTGCCTCCGAGCCTTCGGCGATCGTTTCCCAATCCGTGCGGCCAGGCTCGTTGAAATGGACGTGCGAATCGATCCCGCCAGGGCAGACGTGAAGGCCGGTGGCATCCACGACCTCAGCAGCGCGGACCTCGAGATCCGGGCCCACGGCGACGATCGCACCCTGCGCAATTGCTACGTCCGCGGCGACCATCCCCGACGGCAGGACCACGCGGCCGCCGCGGATCAACAGGTCGCAGTCGCTCACGCTTTCTTCACCAAGAGGTCTACGAACCCGTTCATCACGTCGATCGCCACGCCGACGTCCTCGCGAGTCACCGACTCCGCCGGGTTGTGGCTGATGCCGCCCTTGCAGCGCACGAACAGCATCCCGATGTCAGTGATCTCAGACATGTAGACGCCGTCGTGGCCCGCGCCGCTCGCGACCTCGACCGCTCCTTCACCGATGGCCTTGCGGAGGAGCGCCATCACGCGCGGCGAGCAAGAGACCGCCGCCCTCTCGCTTACCGGCCGTATCTCTACCTCGAGCTTGCGTCGCTCGGCTGTCTCGCGTACCCCAGCCAGCATGGCTTCACACGCACTCGACCGATTCGCGTCGTTCAGATGACGGACGTCGAGCGTAAACGCGACTCGCCCTGGGATGACATTGGCCGCGCCTGGTTCGACTTCGAGTTTGCCGACCGTAGCCACCATCCGGTCGTCGGTCTTCGCGAGAGCTTCGACTTCAAGCACCACCTCAGATGCCGCCGTGAGGGCGTCGCGCCGGCGGTCCATCGGGACGGTGCCCGCGTGCCCCGCCTCGCCAGTGAATGCGATCTCGTAGCGGCTCTGACCCGCGATGGCCGAAACAACTCCCACGGGCAGGCCGAGGCTCTCAAGTACGGGGCCCTGCTCGATGTGCACCTCGACGTAACCCAGGAGATCGCCGCCGGCCCAGCGATCGTCCGCGATCCTGGTCGGATCGCCTCCGAAGCTCCTGATCGCGTCGGCCATGGTGATGCCCGCAGAGTCGGTGCGTTCGAGGTCGCGCGGGTCGAAGGATCCCGCGACCGCCCTGCTGCCGAGGTATGTCGCGCCGTAGCGCAGCCCCTCCTCATCCGCGAAGGCGAGCACCTCGATGGCAAACGGCAGCCGCTTGTCCGCGTCGTGCAGGCCCTGCACGGCGGCGATTCCGACCATCACTCCGAGAGGGCCGTCGTACTTGCCGGCGTTGCGGACCGAGTCGAGGTGCGATCCCAGCAGCAGCGTCGCGTTGCCGTCGCCGTAACGCCCGCGCACGTTGCCGATGTTGTCGCGCCGAACAGTCATCCCGGCTTCGCGCATCCACTCCTCGACGCGTGCGTTCGCATCACGCATCGCCGCAGACGCAAAGGGTCTCGTCAGGCGGCCGGGTTCCTCGCTGATCGCACCCAGGATCTCGCAGCGGTGCATCACCGTCTCCGCCGGCGGTCGGCTCAATCTAGTCCGAAAGTGAGATCGAGATGTCCTGCGCCCCCTCCCAGAGGACGAGCCGTCCGAGCGCTGCGAGCTGCTCGGTCCCTTCGTCGATGGTCGCAAAATGATTCCCGGCGAGCTGGCCGGCCTTGCTCGCGAACATCGTTGGACCGTAAGGAAAGAGGATCTCGGTCTCGCTCAAGCCACCGGCATAGAGGAGCAGCTGGCCTGGCGCCGGGTAGCTGGTCTGGTTCTCATAACCGAGGTCGAGGTCCATCTCGCCGAACGGTATCCAGCATGCCTCGCCGCTCCATCGGGCCTGGATGATCTTGGCGGCCAGCGGGAGCATCGACACCACCTTTGCGCACGTCTTGGGCGCTCGCTCGGTCTCGAGCCGGGCGCCAAAGCGCAAGTTCCCGACCGTGATCCCCAGGGTGGCCACGTGGCGATATTGACAGTTCTTCCGCGCCAGAATATAAGCAGCCGTGGAGCCATCGCCGCGCGGTTTGGGCGGCGCGAGAATTCCCACAGGATTGGCGCGGCGTGCGCGCCTTGAGCCGACAGGAGGTCGACCCGTGATGAGACGACTGACCATGCTTGCCGTGGCTGCCATCGGCCTGGTCGCCTGTGGCGGAACCACCCCGACCACCACCAACGCTCCGTTCAAGGCCGCCTGGATCTACGTCGGCGCGGCGAGCGACGCCGGCTGGACCAAGGCGCACGACGACGGCCGCCTGTACGTCCAGCAGCAGCTCGGCAGCAAGGTCCAGACCACGTTCAAGGAGAACGTGCCCGAAGGCCCCCAGGTGAGCCAGGTGATCGACACGCTGGTCGCCGACGGTAACAAGATCATCTTCGGCACGTCATTCGGGTTCCACGAGCAGATGGCGGCAGGGGCGAAGAAGTACCCGGGCGTGTACTTCGAGCAGGCGACGGCGTATGAGCTGGATAAGAACCTCGCGCAGTTCTTCGGCGCCGCCGAGGACGCCGACTACCTGACAGGAATGGCGGCGGGTGCCGCGTCCAGGACGGGCAAGATCGGCTTCGTCGCGCCGTTTGCGATCCCCGAGGTGATCCGCGAGATCAACGCCTTCGCCCTTGGCGCGCAAACAACCCATCCTGGAGCGACGGTGAGGGTCATCTGGACCTCGACCTGGTTCGACCCGGCCAAGGAGAAGAAAGCGGCCGAAAGCCTCATCCAGCTCGGAGTCGACGTCCTCGGCCAGGGCCAGGACAGCCCGGCGACCGGCGAGGCGGCCAAGGCACACGGGTTGAAGTGGTGCGGTTACGACTCCGACCAGCAGTCGTTTGCCCCTGACCAGTGGCTGACCGGGACCGTTTACCACTGGGGCCCATACGAGCTGACCCGGGTCCAGGCGGCGATGGATGGGACCTGGAAGAGCGGCAGCTATTACGGAAGCCTCAAAGACGGTTTCGTCGACCTCGCGCCGTTTGGAAAGTCGGTCGACTCGGCCACCCAGGCCAAGATCAACGAGAAGAAGCAGGGGTTGGTCAGCGGCACGTTCTACGAGTTCACCGGGCCGATCAAGGACCAGTCTGGAAAGGTGCACGTGACCGACGGCACCAGGCTCACCCTTGACCAGATCCTCACCATGGACTGGTTCGTCCAGGGCGTGATCGGCAACCCCAAGGGCAGCTGAAGGCATAGAGGCGCAGAGCGTGGCTCGAGTCACCGCCGGGCTCGTCCCGGCGGTGGCCATGCGCTCGATCACCAAGCGCTTCCCAGGCGTCCTCGCCAACGACGCGGTCGACTTTGACGCTCGTGAGGGCGAGGTCCATGCGCTGCTCGGGGAGAATGGGGCGGGCAAGTCGACGCTCGCGAGCATCCTTGCCGGCCTTTACCGGCACGACGAAGGCGAGGTCGAGATCTACGGACGCCGCGTCGAGTTCCACTCGCCACGAGATGCGATGGAGGCGGGAGTCTCCATGGTCCACCAGCACTTCCGCCTCGCGGCCTCGCTGACCGTCGCCGACAACATCGTGCTTGGGGACCGCCATGCCGGCTGGCTGCGCACCTCTCCGCTGGCGATCGAGGAAAAAGTCGCGGCTCTCGCCAAGCGCAACCGGATGCCGGTCAACCCAAGGGCGCGCATCTGGCAGCTTTCGGTGGGAGAGCAGCAGCGGGTCGAGATCTTGAAAGCCCTCTATCGCGGCGCCCGAATCCTCATTCTCGACGAGCCGACCTCGCTGCTCACGCCACAAGAGGCCGACGACCTCTTCGTAACGCTGCGCCACATCGCAGCTGAGGGCCGGACGATCGTGTTCGTCTCGCACAAGCTCGATGAGCTGATGGCTGTCTCCGACCGCGTGACCGTGCTGCGTGGCGGCCGCTTGATCGGGTCGGTGAACACGAAGGAGACAAGTCCACGTGAGCTGGCGCGGATGATGGTCGGCCGCGAGGTCGTCTTCAAGCAGTCGAGGGAGGCTCAAGACCTGGAGGGCCGCGAGGTTCTCCTCGAGCTGCGTGGGGTCAGCGCTGACGGCGACCTGGGACTGCCCGCCGTGCGCAACGTCTCGCTGGGCGTGCACGCGGGCGAGATCGTAGGCGTTGCGGGGGTCTCGGGCAACGGTCAGCGCGAGCTCGCCGAGGTCATCTCGGGCACGCGACCCCGAACCTCTGGAGAGGTGCTGGTCGGGGGCCGGCGCCTGCGCAGCGGTGACCCTGACCACGCGATCGTGCGCGGCGTCGCGCACATTCCAGAAGACCGCCTGGGCACTGGCGTCTCGCCCAGCCTGTCGGTCGCCGACAACCTCATCCTCAAGTCGCACCGCCGCCCGCCGATAGCCACGCGCGGCGTGCTCAGGCACGACCGGATCGCGGCCAACGCGAAGGACCTGATGGGCCGTTTTGCGATCGCCGCCCCAGGCCCGGACACACCGACCCGCCTTCTATCCGGCGGCAACGTGCAGAAGGTCGTCCTTGCGCGCGAGCTGTCGAGCGGCCCGCGGGTGATCGTCGCCGCGAACCCGACGCGCGGTCTGGACGTGGGCGCCACCGAGGCCGTCCGCGCGCTCCTGCTCAAGGCCGCTGGGGCCGGGGTGGGGATCCTGCTCATCAGCGAGGACCTGGACGAGATCCTGGCCCTGGTCGACCGAATCGCGGTGATGTACGAGGGGCGCCTGGTCGGCGTGCTTCCTCGTGCGGAGGCTGACGTGCAGCAAGTCGGCCTGATGATGGCCGGCTCGTCCCCGTGAGGATCGAGCGCAGGCTGACGACGCCTCG
>DASXTG010000050.1:0-3772 GCA_036505515.1 Candidatus Dormiibacterota bacterium
GGCGCAGAACGAGGCCAACATCAAGTGGGTGCGCGATTACTACGACGCGACCGCGCCTCTCTCCGAGGAGGGTGGCTACATCAACTTCATGGCCGAGGACGACCAGGGCCGGATCAAGGCCAACTACCGGGGCAACTACAACCGGCTGGTCGAGATCAAGAGGAAGTACGACCCGGACAACCTCTTCCACGTGAACCAGAACATCAAGCCGTAGCGTTCGTCGGCAGGGGCGGGGTCGCCGCGATTTGAGCGACCCCTCCCCCGCAGTGGCGGAAATCCGATTCCCTTTTGTTAGGATTTCGCGCGAATGGCTGCTCGGAGGATGCTGGCCCGCGTAATTGCGAGCGGCATCGCGGCCGCCACACTGGCCGCTGTATCGGTACAGGTCATCGCAGCGCCTTCGACCTGGCTGGAGGTGGACGGCAACATCCTTGCGACCAACCCGCCCCCCGCAGGGATCCACGACTGGGCGAACTCCGGACCCCCACCCGCAAGTCTCACCACCTGCCCGGCGGGGCCCGGGGGAGTCGACATGCCTGGCTCGGGCGGTATCTTCAACTGCGGCAGCCCCGGCACGGGTGGCGCTCCCCCCAACCCTCCCACCCTCACCCCCGCCGCGGTCGCGGACTCGACCATCGTCTCCACGCTGTTCGTCGTCGACCCACTTTCATCGGACACCACGGCATGCGGCTCCGGCGATTCCACTGTCCTCGGCGGCGGGCTCAAGAACGGGGTTGACCTCAACGCCTTCACATACAGCACCAGCAGCGTGCCCGCCAAAGACGACCTGGGGAACATCTACGCAGTGAGCCGGATCCGGGCCGACGGACACCACGAGCTCTTCTTTGCGGCGGAGCGGCTGATCAACAACGGCGACAGTCACATGGACTTCGAGTTCCTGCAGTATCCGGTGACCAGGACTGGAACCTGCTCGGGCAAGCTGGCCGGCCACCGCACCCAGGGCGACCTTCTGCTGGCGGTGGACTTCACCATGGGCGGCACCCTGGCCGGCAACAGCCTCTATCAGTGGCACTGCAAGGCCGAGCCCGGCCCACAGCCCGCCGCCGGCACCGTTTGCGATCCACTGGGGTCGAAGCCGGTACCCCACTATCAACTAATAGCGCCCCTGCCGGGAACCCTTACCTTCCTGGTCAACGCCGCAACGATCGATTGTGGCGGCTGGGTCTGCCGAGACGCCGTCACCGGCAACTCCACCCAGATCGCGCCCAACGACTTCATGGAGGGCGGCATCGACCTCGGTGTCCTGCCGTCCGCTGTCTGCTTCAACACCATGATGCCCCACACGCGAACGTCCGCACCTTTCACCGCCGGCTTGAAGGACTTTTCGGGACCGATCGCGTTCCGCACATGTCTCGGGAATGTGATACCGGGCCTGCCCAACACCGGCCTCGTCGGTTCGGATGGGCCCTACTATCGGTTCGTGCCAACCGCCTCCGAGGCTCCGTCCGCCGCAACAGCGCCGCCGGCGCGGTTGTTGGTGCCGAAGCTTGGCATCGCGGCGCGCGTGGAGGCGGTAGGTGTCGACCGACAGGGCAACCTGGCGGCGCCGTCCGCGCTCCAGGACGTCGCGTGGTACACGGGCGGAGCCGCGCCCGGTGATCCGGGCAGCGCAATCATCAATGGACACCTCGGCGTCCGACCTGGCCAGGCCGTGTTCTGGGACCTACACCGCATCCGCGCCGGCGACCTGATCGTGGTCATGCGCGCAGACGGAACTCGAGTCACATTCGTGGTGGACGGCGTCCGCACCTATCCGCGAACTGCGAGCGTGCCCCAACTGTTCAACAACAACGGCACGCCCGAGCTGTGGCTGATCACCTGCTCAGGAAAATGGGACTATGGCCGGGCGACTTACGACAATCGCCTGGTCGTCCATGCACACGTGGTCGACGACAGCGCAATCCAAAGCGGACTTACCTTCGGCGTTCGAGAGCCAGTCCATTTTCGAGCCACGCCGCTGTAAATCCAGGTCGACGAGACTCGGGCTAGCCGGCGGGGACGGTGGGACCTGATTCCAGCCGCTCGTTCATCACCCGGATGCGCTGACTCAGGTTCTTGACGAACTCCAGCAGCACCTCGGGGTGCTCGTAGACGATCGCCTGCAGGCGGTCCCGGCGCAGCACGCGCACGGTCGTGTTCTCGCTCGCCACTGCGCTCGCGGACCGCGGCTGGTCGTCGAAAACCGCCATCTCACCCAAGACCATGCTCGGCCCCAGGCGCGCCAGCGTCACCTCGTGCCCCTCATGGTCGAGGTGAACGCGGATCTCGCCCTCCGCGACGACAAACAGCTCTGCGCCCACGTCGCCCTCTGTGAAGATCGGCTCGCCCTTGGCGTAGTGGCGCGTGACCATCAGGCGGTCGATGCTGGCCAGCTGCTCGAGCGTCAGCGTGCTGAACAGCGGCACCTTCTTGAGCTCGATGAGCTCCTTCATGCCTTCGCCAAGTCCGTTCGCGGCCGCCTCGGCGGCCTCCTTGATCCACTTGTCAGCATGGTTCGCGAGCGCGTCCAGCTCGGCGCGTGAGAGCGGCCGCGCGGAGCCCGCGTCGAACGCGGGATCGAGGAGCTGCGCCAGGGGTTGCGCGAGCCAGCCAGGGCCGAAGTTTAGCAACGTCTCCAGGCCCTCAACCCTCGCTTGCGGCGCGCCCGAAAGCACGCCCCGCTCGACGGTCGCGAACCCGCGCTTGCCGTGCAGCCCACGCATGGCTCCCAGTCCGGACTCGATCGCGTGGCCGCTGTAGTCGTCGAGCGCGATTCGCAAGAACGCGTACCCCGCGGCCTCTTCCCCGCCGTCTGCATGCGCGGTGCGCGCGACCCGCACCGAAGCGCGCGCCGCCTTCAGCCCGTCCGCCAGCAGCAGCACCAGGTGGGACCGCAAGCGCGTGAACAGCTCGGGGCGGCCGCTGCGGGCGAGGGCTTCGACCGCGGCCGCCGCGGTGTCCTCGCGCGACTCGAGGAGAGGAAGCACCAGGGCCAGCGCCTCCGGGACCTGCGCCGCCATCGCCTCCGAGGCCAGGCGGCGCACCTCGCGGTCGCCGCTCGCCAGCGACGCCACCAGCGCATCGGCGTAGGACTGGCGTTCGTCACCGCTGGGCGCCCACCGCGTCGCCTGGCGCAAAGCCTCCCGCCGCACCTCGACGTTGTCGTCGCGCAGGCAGGCGACAAGCGGCGCAGCCGCATCGGGTACCTCCGCTTTGAGCTTCGCAAAGCTGCGGATCGCCTCCAGCCGGACCCGCGCATCGCCATCTTTAAGGCCTGCTACGACCGTCTCCGGGTCGCCCATGAGCGCTGCCGCCCACACCGCAGGCGCGCGCCGCTTCTCGTCTTTCGAGCGCCACAGGTGATGAAGCAGGCGCGTCGAGTGGCCCCACGGCGGCTTGCGCCGAGCGCCGGCCACGGCCACCGCCGCGACCACCCAGGGATCGTCGTCAGCCTGGGCCGCCTCGAGCTGCGCGACAGTGACGCTTCCTGGCGTCGCCATCTGGAACGCGAGCCTGCGCAGCATGGGGTCGGGCGACGCGACGAGCTCTTGGACCATGACCGCGAAGGCCTCAGGCGCGATGTCGCCGAGCGCCGCTGCCGCGAATCGCCGAGCCTTCTCGTCGCCTGTGCGGATGAAGCCCTGCAGCTCGTCGATCTGGGCCTGGGTGGGGCGCCCGATGGCCTGCTGGAAATCGCCAAGGCTCAGCGTGTGGGTTCGCAGGCGCTCGTAGATCGCGCTCACATACAGGCCACGGACGCGCAGCGCGGCGA
>DASXTG010000051.1:0-14538 GCA_036505515.1 Candidatus Dormiibacterota bacterium
GTGGTCGCCCCGAACGCTTTCAAAGGCACCCTGTCGGCCGTCGAGGCGGCAGCGGCGATCGCGGGCGGTGTGCGGCAGGTGTTTCCTGATGCGGAGATCATCGAGGTCCCGGTCGCTGACGGCGGTGACGGCACTGTCGAAGCGCTGGTCTCCGCTCGCCGCGGCGTGTATGCGACAGCTGAGGTCGAGGGCCCGCTCGGCGACCCGGTGCAGGCGACCTACGGGCTCATCGACGGCGGGCGAACCGGCGTGGTAGAGCTTGCGTCCGCGAGCGGGCTGGTGCTGGTCCCGCCTGACAGGCGCGACCCGCGGCGGGCATCCACGTGTGGCTTCGGCCAGCTGCTGGATGCGGTTCGGAGGGCCGGCGTGCAGGAGATCGTCGCGGGCATTGGGGGTTCCGCGACCAACGATGGTGGCGCCGGCATGGCCCAGGCGCTCGGCTACCGGCTGCTGGACGGCGCCGGCCGAGACCTTCCACGCGGAGGAGCCGCGCTGGCCCGGCTCGGACGGATCGACCCGTCGGGCTTCGATAGCAGTTGGCAATCAGTGAAGGTCATGGTCGCGTGTGACGTCACCAACCCGCTGACCGGCCCGCAGGGCGCCAGCTACGTTTACGGACCGCAGAAAGGAGCTGACGAGGAGACGGTGCACGAGCTGGATGGAGCTCTGGGCCATTTCGCGGCTGTCATCGAGAGAGACCTCGGCAAGCGGGTCGCCGACGTGGCAGGCGCCGGCGCGGCCGGTGGCGCGGGTGCAGGGCTGCTGGCCTTTCTCAGCGCCGACCTTGTGCCGGGCGCGCCGCTGATCGTCGAGGCGAGCGGCTTCGATCGCGCAGTTTCGGGGGCGCGCCTGGTCATCACGGGTGAGGGGCGCGCGGACAGGCAGACCGCCTTCGGGAAGGCTCCTGGCGAGGTCGCTCGACGGGCCAGGGCTGCTGGCGTCCCGACCCTGCTCCTGGCCGGCAGCAAGGGCCCGGGTTGGGAGGAGCTGGCCGGGATGGGTGTGAGCGCGATGGTGACGCTCGCCCAAGATACGGAGCGAGAAGGGGACAATCTGCAGGACCTAATGCGAGACGCCGCACCAGCTTTGACCCGCGCCGCAGCAAAGGCCGTAAGAGAAGCATTGTGAGCGACAAACCGGAACCCACCGCGAAATTGGGCATCGAGCCCACCGACGTCGAGCTCGTCAGGGCCTATCGCAGCGGCGACGTGCACGCGTTTGAGGAGCTCCATCGCCGCTATGTCGCCTCCATCTACCGACTGGTGCGGCGCAAGCTCGGCGACGCCCTGCTCGCCGAGGACATCGCGCAGGAAACCTTCATGAAGGCGCTGCGCATGATGGATCGCGTCGACGACTCGTTCAACTTCGGGGGTTGGGTGCATACGGTGGCTCGCAACCTCTGCTATGACGAGCTGCGCAGACGCCAGAGAGACCTGCGGGCGGAGGGATCCGAGGAGGATGACGATGACCAGCTGGCGAAGCTGCCCTCCACCTCTCGCAGCTTCGACCCGGTGGACGTGCAGGAATCAAATGAGCTGCGGCGACAGGTGTGGAAGGTGGCGCAGCGGCTGCCGGAGAAATATCGCCTGGTACTGACGCTCCGTGAGCTGCAGGATCTGAGCTACAGGCAGATCGCGCGCACGCTCAAGATGTCCGAGAGCGCCGTTGAGACCCTGCTCTACCGCGCCCGCCTGCGGTTCAAAGAGGAGTTCATCGCCACCGAGGGTGCCTCAGAGCTGACCCATGAGGAAGCGGCCCCGTTGCTTGCCCCGTACCTCGCAGGCAAGCTGCGCCGGGCCAAGGCGGAAGCCGTTCGGCGGCACCTTGCCACCTGCGCCCGGTGCTCACGGCGGATCGGGCGGCGACCGATTCGCAGGACTCCGGCCAGTTGAGGGTTAGTACAGTTGGTAGTGGAATGGCCAAGATAGTCGTTCGCTTTTTCGACGACGAGACAATCGAGGGGGTGGCGCGGGACCTCGATTTCGACGAGCCCGACTTCCTGGTCGAGGTCGACGATGCCGACGGCCTCGAGAACAACGAGACCGCCTGGATCCCCCTCACCGCCGTCAAGTGGGTGGAGCTGGCCAAAGACCCGAACCTGGCTTCCGAGACCCCCACCCGGAAGGTGGCCATCCGCTTCCTGGACGGCGAGGTTCTCCGGGGGCACCTCGATGGCACCCTGGAACGCCACCGCTACGGCGTCGTCCTGCACTTGCATGCGGAACAGAGCGACAGCCCTATCCGCAAGCTCGGCATCCCGTTCTCGGCGGTCAAGGCGCTGTTCTTCATCCGCGAGTTCGACGCCCGTGGCGAGGACGCCGGCGCAGCGTCGGAGGCTTACCTTGCCCGCCGGACCATGGCCCCTCTCCTCGACGTGCTCGAAGAGATGGACATGCTCACGCGCCTGCACCGTGACGGGCTCCTTTCCGACGACGAGTACGCCAGCAAGCGGACATTGGTTCTAGAGCGGCTCTAACCGGTCGACCCTCAAGGGGAGGCACTAAGTGCGGAATCGACGCAAAGAGCAAGAGCCTGGAGCCGACGAACCCTCGGCGTAGAATTTTGTCGATGGGCGAAGGCAACGGATCGCGTAATGGACAGCGGGCGGTGAAGGGCTCCTTCAAGGTCAAAACCGGTCTCGCCCAGATGCTCAAGGGCGGGGTGATCATGGACGTGGTCACGCCCGAGCACGCCAGGATCGCTCAGGACGCCGGCGCCTGCGCCGTCATGGCGCTCGAGCGCGTGCCCGCGGACATCCGCAAGGAAGGCGGCGTGGCCCGCATGTCCGACCCGACCCTGATCCGTTCGATCATGGAGGCGGTCACCATCCCCGTGATGGCGAAGTGCCGGATCGGCCACTTCGTCGAGGCGCAGATCCTTCAGGAGCTGGGGATCGACTACATCGATGAGTCGGAGGTTCTGACGCCTGCCGACGAGGAAAACCACATCGACAAGCACCCGTTCAAAGTTCCCTTTGTCTGCGGGTGCAGGAACCTGGGCGAGGCTCTGCGCCGCATCGCGGAGGGCGCGGCGATGATCCGGACCAAGGGCGAGGCCGGCACCGGCAACGTGGTCGAAGCGGTTCGGCATGCGCGTGCCGTCAACGCCGGCATCCGCAAGCTCCACGGGATGAGCCACGCAGAGCTCGTTCACGAGGCCAAGGAGATCGGAGCGCCGGTCGACTTGCTCGCTGATTGCCAGCGTCTCGGCCGCCTTCCCGTGGTGAACTTCGCAGCCGGTGGGCTGGCCACCCCCGCCGACGCGGCGCTGATGATGCAGCTGGGCGTCGACGGGGTCTTTGTCGGCTCAGGCATCTTCAAGTCAGAGGACCCCTTGAAGCGTGCCAAGGCGATCGTGGCCGCCACAACCTATTTCGACAAGCCTGAGGTCCTGGCCGAAGTTTCCGCCGGGCTGGGGAAGGCGATGCCCGGGCTCGAGATCCCTGCCATCCCCAAGGATGAGCTTCTAGCTGGCAGAGGCTGGTAGGCGCACTCCCGTGACTTCGTCACGGGGACCCCAGCGGACGGCTCCGCTCATCGGGGTCCTCGCCATGCAGGGTGCGTTCATCGAGCACATCAAGGCGCTAGAGGCTTGCGGCGCACGGACCAGAATCGTGCGCACACTCGAAGATCTCGACGGACTCGACGGGATCGTGCTGCCGGGCGGCGAGAGCACGACCATGACGATGTTGATGGAACGCGTGGGACTGGTGGAGCCGCTGCGCAAGGCGATCGCTGAAGGCCTGCCGACGCTCGCCACGTGCGCCGGCATGATTGTCCTCGCGCGCGACATCACTGACGGCATGGCTGATCAGCGGGGCATGGGCCTTCTCGACATCGCGGTTCGCCGCAATGGCTATGGCCGTCAGGTTGACAGCTTCGAAGCCGAGCTCGAAATCGCGGGATTGAACGGCAAGACCTTTCCGGGAGTGTTCATCAGGTCGCCGCTCGTGGAATCCGTGGGCAGCTCTGAGGTGGTGGCGACCCACGACGGAAGGCCCGTGGCTGTGCGCCAGGGCCGCATCCTCGCGCTCTGCTTCCACCCCGAGCTCACCACCGATCGCCGCCTGCACCGGGAGTTCGTCCGCATGGCGCGAGAAGGGACGGGGCACTAGATGAAGCTCAGAGCGGCGGGTCTTCTCGACCTCGCCCAGATCGAAGAGCTGCATCGCTCGGCCGCTACTCGCTTGACCGACTCCACGCCTCCGGCGGCACGGCTCTGGTCGCTCTTGAGCTCGACGCTCTCGGCGCTGCTGCCGCTTTCGCAGGAGACGCTCATCTACGTGGCCGAGGAAAACGGCAAGGTCGTGGGCTTCATCCAGGCGTCCGGCCAGCCGCTCGGATTCGACCTCCCGCGAGCCAGGGTTCTGCAGGTGCTCAACGTGCAGGTGGCTGAGTCGACGGACTCCGAGGAGGTCGCGGGTGCACTGGTCGAGCACCTGAGCGGGCAGGCGCTCGAGCGTGGGGCGATCAGGCTCTTCGTTCGGGTGCCTGACCGCGATCCCCTGCTGCCGGTCTTCAGGCTCCGGGGCTTCCGCCAGTACGCGACCGAGGTCTTGGTGTACGCGGAGAAGCCGAGCCAGCGTGTTGCGCTCACTCCCGAGGGCACGCGCCCGCTGCGCCGCGGCGACCGCCGGGGCCTCTACCAGCTCTACCGAAAGATCACGCCTCAAGGGGTGTCGCAGCTGGAGGCTCCGACCTACCGCGAGTGGAGGGCGCTTCACGGCGAATGGACAGGCCGCCTGGCGGCGCGAGGCTCCAACCGGGAGGAGGTGGTCGTCGACCGCGGCGAGATTGTGGGCTGGGTGACCGCCGAGCGCAGCGCTGGGGCGCGTCCAAACACGCTGAGCTTCATGGCCCTGCCCGAAGCGCCTCTCCCTGACGAGCTGGCCGACCTCGGCCTGTCCCTGCTCGGCGACTCCGATGCGCCGGCCTGGTCGAGCCTCCGCCACTATGATGCGCACATGATCGACGCCCTTCGCGGGCGTGGGTTCAGCGTGCTTTTGACGCAGCTCCTCCTGGTCAAGGAACTGGCCGTGCGGGTGCCGGTGCAGGAAAAAGGACTGGTGCCCTCTTTCGGATGAGCCGGCCAGACCCGTCGTCGCCGCGAGGGACGAGCTGGGACGAAGAGGTGGAGCTGCTGGCACGTGCGCTGCCACCCGATCTCGCCCGCGCTCTTCACGACCGGATCGATCCCAGCGAGCTGCTGGAGATCGTGCTCGACCTCGGACGCGAGCCCGAGGCCCGCGTGCCGGGCCGCGAGGTCCTGCTGGCTGACCGCCCGGTCTCGACGTCGGACCTCGATCACGTGGCCAACAACGTGGGTCAGTTCGGGGACGACAACCGCGCCGGCATCGAGCGCACGCTCCACAGGGTGTCTGCGATCCGCAACCGGTCGGGCCGGATCACGGGGCTCACGATGCGCGTCGGACGCGCCGTCACCGGCACCGGCGAGATCATCCGCGACATCGTCATCAGCGGCCAGAGCATCCTCCTGCTCGGCCGCCCCGGCATCGGCAAGACGACGATGCTGCGTGAATGCGCGCGGCTTCTCGCTGACGAGCTGCGCAAGCGAGTGGTCATCGTCGACACCTCGAACGAGATCGGGGGCGACGGAGACATCCCCCATCCAGGGATCGGCCGCGCGCGGCGTATGCAGGTGAGGACACCGCTTCTCCAGCACGCGGTGATGATCGAGGCTGTCGAGAACCACATGCCGGAGGTGATCGTCATCGACGAGATCGGCACGGAGCTCGAGGCGGCTGCCGCTCGGACGATCGCCGAGCGTGGAGTGCAGCTCATCGCGACTGCACACGGCCAGACGCTCGAGAACCTTCTCGTCAACCCGACCTTGAACGACCTTCTTGGCGGAATTCAGAGCGTGACCCTGTCCGACGAGGAAGCGCGGCGGCGGGGGACCCAGAAATCGGTGCTCGAGCGCAAAGCTCCGCCCACGTTCGACGTGCTCGTCGAGATCCAGGATCGTGACCGCGTCGCCATTCACGTGCCGCTCGCCGACGTGGTCGACGCCGCGCTGCGAGGGCCGGTGCTCACGCCAAAGATCCGGCTGCGCACCCGCGATGGCAGGGTGATCTCAAACGTAGACACGCCGACACCGGTCGGTCCGGAGGCGACTGTCGCGGCGGCCACGTCGAGCCGGCCGCTGGGCATCTTTCCCTATGGCGTCAGCCGTCATCACGTGGAGCAATCGATCAAGGACCTCGAGCTGCCGGTGAGGGTTCTCGGCAATCTAGACGGCGCGGGCGCTGTGCTTACTCTCAAGAATCACTACCGCCGGCGGCCGGACAGCCTGCGCCAGGCCGAGAGCCGCGGCCTGCCCATCCACATCCTGAAGAGCAACTCGGTCAATCAGGTTCGGGATGCGCTGACGCGGATCTACGGAGTCGACAAGCACGACGAGGCGACCACGCGGGCGCTCGCGGAGGCTGCGGCCGCCATCAAGACCGTGAAGACAACGCTGCGGCCGGTCGAGATCGCGCCTCAGAACGCCTACCTGCGCCGGCTGCAGCACCAGCTCGTAGCGGAAAACGAGCTGTCGGCGCGCAGCACCGGCAAAGAGCCGCAGCGCCGCCTGCGCATCACGCCGGCCCCCGAGCCACCAGCGCTCTAGCGTGCCGGACCGCCGCGGCCTTTTCATCACGTTCGAAGGGCCCGAAGGCTCGGGCAAGACGACCCAGGTCGAGATGCTCGGCCAGGCGATGGCGGCCGAGGAGCCGGTCCTGGTGCGGGAGCCCGGGGGCAACGAGCTCGGCGAGCGGATCCGGGAGATCGTCCTCTACGGCGGGCTCGAAATCGACGCAGAGGCCGAGATGTACCTCTTCATGGCTGCGCGGCGCCAGCTGATCGCGGAGGTGATCGGACCTGCGCTGGAGCGCGGCCAGATCGTGGTCGGGGACCGCTACCACGACTCCACTCTCGCCTATCAAGGCGGCGCGCGAGGCGTGCCGACGACGTGGCCGTCCACGTTTCCTCGCCCCGATGTGACATTCCTGCTCGCAGTGCCGGTGCGCAGCGGCCTCGAGCGAAACCTCGAGGCCGGCAAGAACACTGATCGGTTGGAGCGAGAATCCATCGAGTTTCACGAACGCGTCGCCGCTGCTTACGACCGGCTGGCGGCGGCAGAGCCGGCGCGCTTCACGCGCCTGGAGGCGACAGACTCCAGGGAGAGCATCCATTTCGCCGTCATGGATCGGCTGCAGCCTTTGCTTGAAGCGATGAAATCCCGCCAGAAGCGCTGAGCGGCGGTTTAGACATGAGCGTCGTCTTGACTACTGTCTAAGCTCCAATCGTGATCCTGGTCGAAGGCCTTCACAAGGCGTTCGCCGACGTTCGCGCCGTGGATGGCGTCGACCTGCGCGTCGAACCCGGTCAGATACTCGTGCTTCTCGGCCAGAACGGCGCGGGCAAGTCGACGACGCTGCGCTGCCTCGGGGGAATCCTGCGGCCGGATGCCGGTCTCATCGACCTCGACGGCTTGCGCTTGCCGCAGGACCTGGACGCGGTGCGCGCGCGCCTTGGTGTGGTCCCGGACCAGGCCCGGCTCTACGGCCGCAACACCGCAGTCGAGTATCTCGATCGATTCGGCTATCTATACGGCGTACCGGAGCCCGAACGCTCGCGAAAGATCAACCGGCTGCTCGAGCGCTTCGACCTTGCCGACCGAACCGACACCATCCTCGCGTCCTACTCGCGGGGGATGGCGCAAAAGGTGGCGTTGATCAGGGCGACGCTGCACGAGCCCGACTGGATCTTCTGCGATGAGCCGACCGCAGGGCTCGATCCAATCGCCGCTGCGGACATGCGCCGCTACCTGGGCGAGCAGCGAAGGCGCGGCGCCGCGCTCATCGTGACCACGCACGTGCTGAGTGAGGCCGAGCTGATGGCTGACCGCATCGCCATCATGCGGCGCGGGCGGGTCGTGGTCGAAGGCACGCTGGACGAACTGCGTGAAGAGGGTGAGCAGGGCCGGCGATTCTCGGCTCACCTGAGCGGGTCGCCCGCCGAGCCCGAGCCGCTGCGGCAGTGGCTGCGAGAGCACGCGATCGCGCACGAGTTCATCGACGGCCACCTGACCTACACCCTCCCGTGGGCTGCGTCGATGGCGGATCTAGCCGCGTTCGCTGCGGAGCTGCAGAGCCGCCTCGCCTCGCAGGGGGCGCCGTTCTTCGAGGTCGAGGAGCAGCAGCCGACCCTTGAGTCCGTGTACCTGAAGGCGATGGCGGAACCGATCGCTTCGACATCCGCGGCGAATTTCCCCACGCCTGCGATCTCTGGGATCAGCGCGCCGCACATGTTCGCGTCACTGCGCACGCAGTGGGCGCTCTTGAGGCACTCGCTGCCCTTCTACGTCAGCTCATGGTGGCGCCGCGGTGACCTCAGCTGGGTTATGTACTTGAACGCGTTCGTGCTGCTGCTCGTGGCGGGAACGTCGCTGTTCGGCCAGCTGCCTGGCGCCGCCGGTCAGGTGGCTCAGCGCTTCGCGGGTGGCGCGGCGCTGCAGGCCGGCCTGCTGCTGCCGCTCTTCTTCATGTCGTTCGCGCTGCTTGAATCGATCAAGAGCTCGATCGGGATCTGGTGGGAGAAGGCGCAGCAGTCGCTCGAGGTGCTGCTCTACACGCCGATCGATGATCCATCACTCATCTGGCTCGAGGTGCTGCCGGGTGCGGTGGTAAGCACGGTGTGGGTGACGCTGTGGATGGCCGCGGGCATGGCGCTGCTGACGCTGTTCGGCCAGACCGCGCCCTGGGACCTGCTGCCTGTGTTCGCGTTCGTGGCCGCCGTCACGTCCTACTGGGCCGCGATGGGCCGGATGCTCGGGTTCATGCTGTTTCCGCGCGAGGGCGCGGCCGGTGGCGCATGGTCGTTCTTGCTTTCTCCTGTCTCCGCCGCGGTGGCCGACCTGCCGCTGGCGCTCTTCGTGTTTCGTTCCCCGCTCGCAACCGCGTCGCTGTTGCTGCCGCTCGTCGCATGCTTCGCGTTGACGATTCTTTGCGGTGCGACCTTCGACCGCGAGCGGTTGATGGAGACGGGTATAGGACGCGTGCGCCGGCGGCGCGTGTGGCTGCAGTTGAGCATGCTGCGTCGCAACGCCGCGGCCATCGTGGCGGGTTTGTTGCTCGCGGTCGCGCCCGCGGGCGTCGCCGCAGTGATCACCTCCAGCGAGGGCTGGCACTCGTGGTCCGACGTCAGGGCTGCCACCGCAGCAGCGGCTCAGTCCGACCCAGGTCGTTCCGAGCGGGCGCCCGCGCCTGATGGGCCCTCGTCGGTAAGTGGAGTCACGGTCGCGGCCGCAGGGCTCGCGGGCCTGGTGGCGACCCTTGCGCTGATGCTGGCGCTGGTGGTCGTGAGCTTCGCCGCGTTCTTTCTGCTTGGCGCACCCGCGCTGCTGCTGCTCATGGCGGCGGCGCTGGGCTGGGGGACGCAGCTCGGCTTTGGCACCGCGGCACCCCTGCAGGTGTGGCTGGTCGGAGCGGGTGGGGTCGCGCTCCTGGCGCTGGCCCTCAACACGGGCGCAGCACTGCCCATCTACTGGTCGTTGGTCTTCGGTTCGGGGCGGCGGCTCGACCGTCTGCGCGAGGCGTGGTCGGGCTACTGGGCGCTATTCCGCGGGCTGGTCATACCCGCTTGCGCGCTGTTCGGGATCGTTGTGTTCCGACTCCTGGCCGCCGGCTAGCGCCGAGCCATCGCGGCGCCGATCGGAACGTTCTGAGGCGCCTGACGTTGGTGGTGTATGTACAAACTGCTCATCGGTCTGCTTCTGATAGCTGCAGCTTGTGGGCAAGCCCAAGCGCGGCAGGCGACCTCACCTGTTGCTGCGGCTACATCGACACCGAGCGCAATCGCATCTGCGGCTCCCAGCCCCAGCGTTGCTCCCGGCACAACCTCGTTGCCTCTCCTCTTCGCTGTTCTCGAGGCCAAGGGCGCGAACCCTTACGCGTGGAACACGGTAGCGATCGTAGGACTCGACGGTTACGCGCGAGCGAAGACGACCTTCACACCGATGCCGATTCCAGCAGCAGGTTGCATGGGCGCCATCTTGCCTCCGTCGGCGCATGTCGCCGCGGGCAAGGTGTTTTTCGCGGACGCGAAGGGCGTGGTGCGCAGCCTGGCGATCAACGGCACGGTCACGACCGTAACGACTTTCCCGCTCACCTCCACGCAGCAGATGCTGTCGTTCGCCGTGAGCCCGGATGGTGCCCGCGTGCTGGGGACCGTCTTCACCACCCCGAAGAACGCCTTCTCTTGTGACGGCTCGACCACGACCGCCGCCTTCTCCTTCGACGCTTACTCGGCTGTGAGCGGTCAGGCGAGTCAGTTGGTCTACCACCAGAGCTGGACCAAACCGCCGTCGAGCGTGATGGCGCTGACCGGCTGGGACGCGATTGGACCGATCGGAACGTACCCGACCGTGTGGGCAAGCCAGGGCGGAGGCCCGGGCTCGACGCTAGGGGTCTTCGTCCGGATCGACGCGGCAACCATCAAGCCTCTGGCACCGCTCGCCGACCCATCCAAGTGTCCGGCTTGGGACACAGCGGCTAGCGGCGACTTCGTTTGCATCGAGGACCCTGTCGTGAATTCGGCGGGAATGTATGACCAGACAGTCAGCATCCGGCGTGTGGATGACAGCGAAGTATGGAAGTTCACCGTCACGACGGACGACGGAGCTGTCTACTCCGCGTCGTTAGCTCCGGACGAGCAGCATGTAGTGTTGGGCGCCGGTTACGTCACGGAGGTGGCGGGCCGAGACGGCAGCCGCGTCAAGCTTGGCAGCCAGGTTCTTGGGCAGCAATTCTGGGAATCCGGCTGGCTGAACTCATCAACGCTGATTGGCGGCGATAGCAAGACCTTCGGTTATGTTCGCCTGAGCGCCCCGGGCACCGTTGTCCCACTGGGCTTCACGGGCCTGTTCCTGGGGACGGTTCAGGGGGGCTAGAGATCGAGGGCTTGAGCTACCAGCTCGCGGTGGTAGGTCGCATCGCCAAGCGTCACCTCTGAAGCCTTCGCCCGCTTGAAGTAGAGGTGCATGTCGTGCTCCCAGGTAAAGCCGATGCCGCCGTGCACCTGGATCCCGTCGCCCGCAACCTTGCGATAAGCGTCCGACACGTAGGCCTTCGCCATCGACGATGCGAGCGAGCGGTCGGGCGCGTCGGCGTCCACCGCCCATGCGGCGTAGTACGTCGCCGAGCGTCCGCTTTCGGACAGCACGAGCATGTCGGCGAGCTTGTGTGAGACCGCCTGGTAGATGCCGATCGGCTTCCCGAACTGATGTCGCGTCTTGGCGTACTCGGTGGAAGCCTCGAGCACCTTCTGCACGCCTCCGACCATCTCGGCACACAGCGCGGCAGTGGCCCACTCGAGCGTCCGCTTCAGCGCGGGCCAGGCTTTGTGCGGCGGGCCCATGAGCGTGTCCGAGCCAACCTCGACGCCATCAAAGCGCACCTCACTCCATCGCCGCGTCATGTCCAGCGTCTGCAGCTGGGTGATGGTCATCCCCTTGGGCCGCCCCTCGACGAGAAAGAGCGAGATCCCATCCTCACCCTCGCCCCGTGTGCGCGCCGCGACGATGATGTAGTCGGCCGCCTCGGCATCTGGCACGAACAGCTTGACGCCGTCCAGTCGCCACCCGCCTCCGACCGGTTGAGCGCTCAGCGTGATACCGGCTGCGTCCCAACGTCCCGACGGCTCGGTGAGGGCCAGTGTCCCGCGCGCGCTGCCGTGCGCGATGGCGCTTAGCGCCGCTTTCTTCTGGGCCTCGCTCCCAGCCTCGAGGATGGCCGGCACGGCAAGTCCCATGGTTGCGAAGTAGGGTCCGGGCAGCAGAGCCCGGCCCGCCTCCTCGAGCACGACGACCAGGTCGAGGAAGCTCCCGACGCCGCCGTATTCCTCGGGGACGCCGAGCGCGGTCCAGCCCAAGGCTGCGATCTTCTTCCACAGGCCGGGGTCGTATGCATCGGCTCCGTCCATGAGCTTGCGCACCAGCTTGGGCGGGCATTCTTTGGTCAGGAATTCGCGAGCTGAGCGCCGAAGCATCTCCTGCTCTTCGGAAAATGCGAAATCCATCGCAGCCCGGAGTGTACTGGGAGCCTGGGTCAGGACTCAGGCGTGGTCGGCGGCGCGTCGCCTGATGTCGAAGGCGGCTCTGGCTCCAGTTTGGCTCTCGGCGTTCGTCTGAGGCGGGGCCGTGGGGTTGGCTTGGGCGCGGGCTCCGCCGGGGGTGGCGGCAGCTCGAGCACGGTCGCGGGTGGCTCGAGCTCCAGCATCGGCTCAGCCGGCTCAGTCACCGGAGCCGGCTTGGCCTTTGGCGCGCGCTTGGCGGCTGGCGCCGGCGAGGCCGCAGTCGCAGGCGTGACCGTGGCTGGTGCCTCTGGCGCGGGTGAGGTTTCAGGCGTCGATGAGGCCTCACTTGCCGGTGGGGCAGCAGCCGAGGGTGATGCCGGAGCGGGCTCAGCGGCAGCGGCTTCAGGCGGGCGGTCCGGCCACAGAGGCGTTGAGTGGGTGACCGCCCGGGGCGCCGACCGGCGATAGAGCATCAAGAGGCCGAAGAAGCCGGTGAGAATCGCCAGCACTCCCATCGCGACGGCGATGGTGAGGCCGGCATCCTCGCTGACGGTAAGGACACGCTCGAAGTTGGACGGGCAGCTGGCTTGCGATGCCGGGCATGTGCCCACGACCGCCAGTCGTAGCGGGACGGTCAGCAGGGCAAGGATGCCGTACACGATCGCGAGGCCGGCAATGAAGTACAGCACCGCCGCGAGTGGGCGGCCCTGGTGATAGATGAGCGCGTTCACCGCGAAGGCCACCGCTGCAACCGCGAACGGTATGGCCACCCCGCTGATCCGGCTGCTCGTGCCGACGACAAGGAGCAGGGGTAGCACGGCCCCGGTAATCGTCAGGCCGCATGCGATCCAGAACGCCCACATCGCCCGGGGCTCTCTTTCCGAATCCACGAGCGAATGATGTCGCACCGGCACCGCCCGGTGTCGCCTAAAGGCGAGCGCCCGGACTCTTCGTCAGGTCTTTGAGCCTCTCCTCGTGGTACGGGTCGGGCTTCCCGAACAAGCTGCGCTCGCTCGCCAGCCGGATGCGGATCAGCGTGAACACGGCCTTGACTCCGTCGAGCCAGGTCAGCTTCTTGCCTTCGGCGCGCGTGCGCGCCGTGTATTCGATGGGAATCTCATAGATGCGGTAGCGGAGTCTCAGGATGCGCCCGGTGATCTCGGGCTCGATATCGAACCGGTTGCCGCGCAGCCCGAGCCGCTGCATGAGTGATGTGCGCATGACCTTGAAGCCGGTCTCCATGTCCTGGATGTAACAGTTGAAGAGGATGTTGGCGACGGTCGTGACGAGCCGGTTTCCAATCACAAACCAATATGAGTACGCGCTGTGGCCGGCGAATCCACGAATGCCGTACACGACATCGGCTCGGCCACGCTCGATCGGCGAGATCAGCTTCGAGTAATCCGCTGGGTCGTACTCGAGGTCGGCGTCCTGGATGATCACGAGCGGTGCGGTGATCGCGGCGAGACCAGTGCGAATCGCGGCTCCTTTCCCCAGGTTCGCTGGATGGCTCTTGATGCTCACACGCGGATCACCGGCACATCGGCGAGCCGCGGCGAGCGTGCCATCGGTCGAGCAATCGTCCACGACGACGACCTGCTGGACACACGGCTCCTGAAGAACCCTCTGCACGACAATCTCGAGTGATCGCTCTTCGTTGAACGCAGGTACGATCACGCCGAGGATTGGCTGAGGGCCCGCCACGCGGCTAGTTTATCGAGCGCTCTCTCCGCTTCCGAGCGTGCTGCTCTTCTGTCAGCGGCCGCGGGGTAGGCCGAGCACCCGCTCGGCGAGGATGTTGCGGAGCACCTCCGAGGTGCCGGCTTCGATCGTGTTCGCCCGCGAGCGGAGAAACTGATACTTCCAGCCCGCGCCGTCGCCGACCTGGCCTGCAAGCCCGGCGACGTCGACCCCGGTCTCAGCCATCTGCTGGTTCAGCTCAGACCACATCAGCTTGAGGATCGAACCTTCGGGCCCTGGGATTCCGTTGCGCTTCATCGCGGTCACGGCGCGATAGCCGTTCAGCTGCAGGGCGCGCGCCTCAATCGTGTACCTGGCGATCTTCTGGCGGACAAGCGGATCAGAGCCGCGCCCCAGCTTGCGCGCGTGCTGTGCCAGCTCCGCGGCCGTGATCTGTGCGCGTGTGGCCAGCGCCATCCCCAACGTTCCGCGCTCGTGAAGCAGCGTCGTGATCGCCACCGCCCAGCCATTGCCCGCCTCGCCGAGGATCTGCGACTTGGGCACCTTCACGTCTTTGAAGAAGATCTCGTTGAACTCTGCGTCACCCGTGATCTGCACCAACGGCCGGACCTCGACGCCAGGGCTCTCCATGTCCACAAGTAGGTACGTCAGCCCGTCGCGCGGGTTGGCCTCCTTGCGTTCGCGTGTGATCAACATGCACCACTTGGCGACATGAGCGAGCGTCGTCCAAACCTTCTGGCCGTTGACGACGTAGTGGTCG
>DASXTG010000052.1:0-8598 GCA_036505515.1 Candidatus Dormiibacterota bacterium
CTCGCCCGTCCCCTATCTGCCCGTCAGCCAGGTGCCACGCGAGATGACGCGCGCCGACATGGACCTCGTGCGCGACGAGTTCGTCGCCGCCACCCGAATGGCGGCGCGCGCCGGGTTCGACCTCCTCGAGCTTCACTGCGCCCACGGTTACCTCCTCGCCAGCTTCATCTCCCCGCTGACGAACTTGCGGCGCGATGAGTACGGGGGCAGCTTGAAGAACCGCCTCCGCTTTCCGCTGGAGGTGTTCGAGGCGATTCGATCCGAGTGGCCGGCCGCCAAACCCATGACGGTGCGGCTGTCCGCGACGGACTGGTACCAGGGCGGAATGACCGCAGAGGATTCAGTAGAAGTCGCGCGCGCGTTCGCCTCCCACGGGGCCGATGCCATCGACGTGTCCACCGGACAGACCGTCCCGGACGAACAGCCGAGCTTTGGGCGCAGTTACCAGACACCTTTCTCGGACCGGATCCGAAATCAGGCCGGCGTGATGACGATCGCCGTGGGGGCGATCAGCACCTATGACGACGTGAACACCATCATCCTCGCCGGCCGTGCAGATCTCTGCGCCCTCGGGCGGGCACACCTTTACGACCCCGCGTGGACGCTGCATGCCGCCGCCGAGCAGGACGTGGCGGTGACGTGGCCGGTGCAGTTTCAGCGCGGAAGCCGGAAGCCGCCCACAGGCCGGACCGACGGGCCGCGCCCACGGCTGGAGTTGATCCGGGGCGAATCGCGCGGCCGCCACCGGCGCTGGCAGCCGCGGACTTCATGATTCGAAATTGGCTCCCCTTAGTGGACGCTCTTCGAACTTGTCTCCTCGCCCCAGCCTCCGAACTGCGCGAGATTCTGGAACATGCCCGGCGAATGGACACCACGGCCGGCCGATTGGCATCTCGAAGGTGATCGTCCTGTGGCGCATCTCGGGGGTGCGGCTCCTTCAAGGTGGGCCGTAGGTTATGTAACGCGGACCACATCGAGGTCACGGTTCAGGCCGAACCGATCGGGGTTGGCCGTACGGTAGGTACAAAGCGTACAATTCGTACATGATTCCCGTGAGCGCGGCTCGTGAGCAGCTAGCCGACCTGGTCAACCGTGTGGCCTATCGGCGTGAGCGCATCACTCTTGGCCGGCGTGGCAAGAAGATCGCCGCCATCGTGTCGGCTGAGGATCTTGACCTTCTCGAGGCTCTCGAAGACGCTGCCGACCTGCGGCTCATTGCCGAAGCCTTGGCCGACCCCGCCAACAAGCGGCCGCCCATCCCGTGGAGCGTAGTGGAGGCCGAGCTAGCCAAGCGTGGCTGAAAGCCGGACTTACGAGGTCCGGCTACTGGTCACGGCTCGACGACAGTTGCTACGCGCTCCAACACGAATCAGGTCACGGATTGGAGACGCCATCCGAGCGCTAGCGGACGACCCACGACCACCAGGCTGCAAGATGCTCGCCGGCAGCACCGACTATTTTCGAATCAGAGTCGGCGACTATCGCGTGCTGTACGAGCTCCGTGATCGTGACGTTCTAGTCCTCGTCATCAAGATCGGGCACCGTCGCGAGGTGTACCGGTGATGCTTCGCGTTGTGTAAGGCCAGACCGAGTTGGTGTGGGCCGCGGTGATGGGCCCTAGGCGCTGCGCCTAACCCTCGCCCGATCTCGGGAACGGAGAGCGCCGCAGCCGGTGTTATGTGGCATCTGCTTCTGGTGAGGTCCTCAGCCAGTTAAGAACCGCGCAAAGGGCCTCTGGAATCGTGCGTGGTTATCGGGTCTGCGTGTCGGTGTACGAGCTTCCAGTCGTCATCTTCGTGCCGGAAAGTGCTCGTCACGCGGAGATCGAATGGGGCGACGGCATCGCTCCCGCCGACCTTGGCCTTCCACCGCTCGAGCTCGAGAAAGGTTGCCAGTTCGGAGCTGGTATAGGTCGCGATTCTCTCGAAGCTGGCCACCTCACCATCCTTGAACCGCGATGAGGCGAAGTCCAGGGCCCCTGAAACCTCTTCCCAGCCACGCACGGCGGGACCGAAGGGATTGGCGAGGGTCACGTCGTCTCGACGAGAGAACACCGCCTTAATGGGTTCGGGATTTCCTCTGGAGAACTCATCCGCCGCGACGTGATAAGCCTCGACCACTCGGTCGAGATCACCCAGCTTCGCCAATTTGCTTCCTCCATGACGGGTTGAGAGGATTCCGCCTGAGTGTGGGGTCTGAGCGCCTACGTGTCAAACATCCGATGCAGGGCGAGTCGAGAGATGGTGGTGGCTCGCGAGCTGTCCGATACCGCGGTCCGCCCGTGCACGCTTCGACTTGGTTGCGCGTAACTCAAGGGTCACCGATATTGGCGTCGGTCAAACCGTGAACCGTTCGCTGCAGGAATCAACGGCTCTTGCTACTTCCAGCATTTATGGCGCAATCCAAGTGAGCTTCGAGCGACAGAACCGTTATCGGGTCAGTCTGAATTCGAAACCGTTGGTGGGCCGCGGTGGACTCGAACCCCCCTCCCTTATAGGATGCGCGCGACGCAGGAGTTCGAATCCTTGTTGGGTCGCCCGGCATGCATCGCGGCGGCGAGCAATATGTGGGAGCCGCTGGGTTCCAGCACCGCAATATTTTAGGAACGATGCCTGATGCGAAACTGGCTCCCCTTAGTGGACGCTCTTAGAACTCAGTTGCTTGTGCCAGCGCCCGATTTGGTCGAGACCTTCGAGCGTTTCAATTTCCGCGATGTTGCCGGCTGACCACAGTGCCTGTCGCCGTCCGTAAGGGCCGGAGCTTGAGCGCCTTGGGGCTGATCTTCAGCTCCGACGCGATCGCATCGTTGGATCGGCCCAACGCCATGACGGAGAGGACTGACCTCTCGCGCCAAGGGCACCCCATGCCAGCCGTCACAAGGCCGAGATGCAGCGGCCGCGGCGCATGATCAACAAAAGGGTCGGGCTTCGGCTAGGGACTCGACAGTTTGGTATAGGAACCTTGAAGACGCCAGCCGCAATTCCCCCAGGCCCCGGTGTTCGAGGTTGGAAACTTCGTGAGCACCAGCGCGCCTCCGGTGACCGTGTAGTGGTATCGGTCGTACCCGTACGTGGCCTGGGCGGTGCACGTGTCGCTGATGAAATCGATCTCGGAGCCGTTGACCACGACGTTTCCGACTATGAAGTCCTGGCCGAAGTCGAAGGTATATCCGCCAAGACACAGGGTGTCCGTCGGCATTAGCAGTTTCGGCTGCCAGCAACCGGCGAGCTCGGCCGGCACGGTTCCACCGGGTGGCCAGCTCGCCGACCGCACAGCCGGCGAGGGCGTGAACGTGTAGGTCGGCGAAGGCAACGGAGTCGGGTTCCGGGATGGGTTCGGCACCGTCCGGTTGTGCAGGCCGGCGCTGAAGAGCAGTGTGGTCACGGCGATGACGGTGATCAGGACTGCCGCCGCGCCGGCCGCAAGGCGAAGTCTCGGGCTGAGACCCCCTCCTTCGAGGGCACGCCGGCCACCGTGCCGCTCGCGCTGGACAGCATCGCCTACCTGGCCTCCCAACCACGGTGCGGGCGGCAAGACCTCGTCGATCGCCATCACAAAACGGCGTCTCAGTTCGCTGTCGCTTGTCATCATTCTTCTCCCACCAAGAGCAGGTCTCGGAGCTGGCGCACAGCGCGCGCGAGTTCGCTCTTGACCGCGTCCTCGCTCGAGCCGGTGATAGTGGCGACCTCGGCCAGTGGTAAGTCGAGGTACCAATGCAGCACCAGCAAGAGTCGTCGTCGATGTCTCAGGCGGCGAATGGCACGGCGCAGGTCGGCGAAGGCGGCCAAAGAGTCACCGACCGGCGCTTCTGGCCGTTCTGGGTCCGCCAGCTTGAGAACTGACCACCACCTTGTCCGGCGGGCGGACCGGCATTCGTTCGCGACGATACCGAGAAACCAGGGCCGCATTTCTGTGCCCGCCTTCAGCTGCTGAAGTTTCCGCCATGCCTTGATCGAGGAGTCCTGAACAATGTCTTCGGCCGCATGCCTGTCATGGAGCATGGCGCCGGCAAGCCGATAGGCCGAGCCGATCAGGGGCGAGAGGAGTGCCGAAAACGCCTCTTTGTCGCCTGCTTTTGCTCGCGGCACCAGCTCGGACTCACCGACCGCCAAGGCGCTCACACCGTCGTCATGAATACGCGTCCATCGACCTGCTCGGTGGCAAGAATCTTGCCACCCGACCCCCAGATCGCAGCGTATACGTCACAAGCAGTCGTCCATCAATCACCTTGGAAGAAGAGATCATGCAAGCGAACCCTGCGTTGGTGACTTCTCGTCTCGGAGGCCCCACCAGAACGACTTTGGCGCTCGTTGGCGCCGTGCTGGTGGCGCTTGTGCTCGGCAGTGCCCACGCATAGCTCGGTGCATGTGTTGGCTGGAGCAGGGGGCCCGCGGTGGGCTACACCACGAGGCGGAGCGGCACACAGACGTTGGAGGGTCCGGCGTCCGCGGGAACCTCAAGTGCGGCGTCTCGAGAACCTGGCAGTGGCCGGACGGGTCCTCAGCTGGTCGGTTAAGGCGGGGTGACAAACATTGTTGATACAGGAGGGTCGATCGTGAGGAGGCGACATTTGATCACTGGGGCGACGGGCAGCGCCTGCCTGCTACTCGCCTTGTTCGTAGTCGGAGCTCCCGTCGGCGCGACCTACGCCGGCGTCAACGGCCGGATCGCGTTCGGCATGAGCGTTGAAGGGGGGAATGTAGAGATCTTCTCCGTTCTGCCCAACGGGCACGATCTTTCCCAACTGACCGAGCTTCCGGGCTTCAACGCATGTGCGAACTACTCCCCGGACGGACGATCCATCGCATGGTGCGCCGGTGCCGCTCCCGGTACGAGCGAGATCTGGGCTATGAAGGCCAACGGAAAAGCCCAGCACCAGGTGACTCACCTCGATGGTTTTATGACCTTTCCGAACTATTCACCGGACGGCACCCGGATCGCCTTCGGCGGCAATCTTCCAGGAGACAGCAAACAAGCGGTGTTCGTGATCGGGATCGATGGTACGGCCATGATCCGGCTGACCGACGACTCGAGCAACAACTCGCTACCCGCGTGGTCGCCCGATGGGACAAGAGTCGCCTTCATTAGCAACCGGACCGGTCTGCCGCAGGTCTGGGTCATGAAGTCGGACGGTACGAATCCGGTGCAGCTGACAACCGATCCTTTTCCCAAGGCACAGCTGCCCGATTGGAGTCCGGATGGGACGAAGATCGCCTTTGCGAGCGTCGATGCGACCGGTGGTCCCGACATCTTTGTGATGAACTCGGATGGTTCGAACCCGACACAGTTGACCAGCCACGAGGCGGTCAACTTCGCTCCCCGCTGGTCACCGGACGGGACGAAGATCGCCTTCGTCACCAGCCGAGACTTGCCGCCTACTGCCCGTACCGTTTACATCATGGATGCCGACGGCAGCGCACAGCATTCAGTTCGTCCAGGTGGGCGACAGCTCGCGCCTTCTTGGCAGCCCTTGCCACTGGATGGAGAGTCTGATTGAGGCCGGTTGCGTTCGTGCGTGTAAGTCAGAGGATGGCGCTACAAGCGGTCAGCTAGAGGCTACACGAGGTCCTAGACCTGGAAAACCAAAACACCATCGCGGATCGCAAGCATTGACACCGGTTGCTGCATTGTTGCTGCACCGTTGCGGCACCAGTGAGCAAACGGGCACCCGGCCGAAGCCGAATCGAGTTCAGATTTGGCTCCCCTTAGTGGACGCTCTTCGAACTCGGTTGGCTACGCCCGCGCCGGATATGGTCGAGACCCTGGACCGTTTTCGATTTTCGGCGGGCTTGGAGGCGAGGACGGTCAAACGCGACCTGACCACCGTTCGGTACGCGCCGGAAGGTGACCTCTGAACCAGAATTGGGGGGTCATGGGCGCTCCCGCCGCCATCCCCTTGCGCCTTTCCAGCTTCATCGGACGCAAGAAGGAAATGGGTGAGCTGCGCCGCCTCCTGGCCCACACCCGTCTTCTGACCATGTTGGGGCCGGGAGGCGCCGGAAAGACTCGCTTGGCTGCAGAGTTTGCTCGAGCGCACAGCCACCGGTTCGCTGATGGCCAGATGACGGTCGAGCTCGTCGAGGTCCGCGAGCCAGCGCTCGTACCCGATGCATTCGCGCGTGCCGCCGGCATCCGACTTCAGGCCGAAGACACAATCGGCACTCTGGTCCATCGCCTCATCTCGATCGAGATGCTGCTTGTGGTAGACAACTGCGAGCACCTGACCGAGGCGGCGGCGACAGTCGTGGCACGACTGCTGGCGGCTTGTCCGCGCCTGGTGGTCCTGGCCACCAGCCGCGAGCGGCTCAACCTCGACGGCGAGGTCGTTTGGCGCCTACCGCCGCTGGCGCTTCCACGGACATCGGACACGTTTGCCATCGCATGCGACGCCGAAGCCGTGCGCCTCTTCGTGGATCGCGCCCGCAATGTCAGGCCCGGTTTTGACATCAAGTCGGACAACGTATCCGCCATCGTGGAGATCTGCCGTCGACTCGACGGGATGCCACTGGCGATAGAGCTGGCTGCTGCGCGAGCATCCGCCGTTTCGCCAGCAGAGATCATGGCGCGTCTCGACGACCGTCTGAAGCTGCTGACAGGCGGCCCCCGTGATGCCGATCCGCGACATCGCACCCTTCGCGCGGCCATCGACTGGAGCTATCAGCTGCTCGATCCCTTGGAGCAAACGCTGTTGCAACGGCTCTCAATATTTGCAGGGCCGGTCCGAGCCGATGCAGTCGCCGAGGTTTGCGGGGAAGCGCCTCTAGCCCCGGCGGATGTGACTGATGGGCTGCAAAAGCTGGCGGATAAGTCGATGCTCCAGATCGAACCGGGCGTCGATGGCAGCACGCGATACCGGCTCTTGGAGACGATCCGCGAGTACGCGGCCGGCAAGTTGGCCGCGACCGACAGGACACGACTTCGCGACCTGCACCTGGCGTTTTACACGCGCCTGACCGAGGAGGCGTTCGAGGCGCGGATGCACCGCGGCGCAATGGCCGAACATCGGCGCCTCTGGGATGAGATGGCTGATGTTCGGGCCGCGCTGGAGTTGGCCAAGCGCGACGTCGACACCGAGGTGGGCCTGCTTGGCAACCTCAGAAGGCTGTGGTGGTTCTTCGCTCCGCAGGACGGGCTCCATCGACTCTTCGGCACTCTCTCCGGTACGACGATCAAACCCACACGAGGGTACGTTCGCGCCTTGGTGAGCCTGCAGGCACTGGTTGGCCAAAGCGGTCATCAAGAGAAATCACTTTTCACGCCCCAGCAACTCACCGAACTGGCTCGTGAGGCGGGCGAAGAGTCTCTGGTCGCCGCCGGATACATCGGCATCGCCTATACGTCCGAGCGCATACACCGAGACCTCGACACCGCCCGCGAGTCCCTGGTGAAAGCGGTGGCGGAACTTACGCGGTTCGGCAACCTGCCGGATCTCGCGATGGCCCTGGCGTCGATTGGCGGTGTCGAGCTCCAGCGGGGCAACATCGAGGCGGCGCGCCCTTGGTTGCAGCGAGCGCTCGATTTGGCCGTCGAGGCAGGGGACGACTATGGCGCAGTTGGCGCTCAGTACATATTTGGTTGGTTGGAGTTTCTTTCCGGCCATACCGAGGGCGCACGCTGCCGCTTCAACGCGGCGCTGGATCTGGTCGCGGAAAGCGATGCTCTCTCTGTGGCCCAGCAGGTCGAAGGCATTGCAGTGGCCGGAATGGCCGCCAACCCGCGTCGAGCGGTCACGCTGTTCGGTGCGGCGTCGAAACTCAGGGAAGTGGTGGAAACACCTGTGCAGTTGCCTTGGTCGATCTGGCTCAAGCCCGCGATGGCCGAGGCCCGCGCCGCTCTCCCCGAGAGAATCGCCGACCAGGCGTGGGAATCGGGACGGTCGATGTCGTCGGCCCAGCTGCTCGTGTTGGCACGCGAAGTGCCCGGCGGGCCGCGCCGCGGCGAAGCGGCCAGCCGCGCCGGCGGCCTGAGCAAGCGCGAGCTGGAGGTGGCCCGGTTGGTTGCCTCCGGAATGACGAGCCCGGCCATCGCCGAGCGCCTGTTCCTGTCGGAGCGAACGGTTGAGAGCCACCTCGAACATATCCTGACCAAGCTGGGCTTCAATTCGCGGGTGCAGGTAGCAGGCTGGGTCACCGAGCACCTGAGAGGCGCGAACGCGGACGCCTAGCTCTCTGATCTTTCGGTACTTTCCACGATGTTCCGTACCCGGTGCCGTTCGTAGGCTGCCGGCATGCAAAGAAACGCTTCAGTCGCCAGCCATCTAAATCTCGCGCAGCCATCGGTCAGCCGCCGATCGGTTGCCAGGACCTGTGGCAGTTTCACCGTTCGGTGTCTCCAGGCCGTGGCTGAAAGCTACCTTCAGTCGAGGGCTTACAACCCCTACTGGATCGGCGTCGGCCCACTCCCCGAGTCGCGCGGAAACGAGGCACCGCAGGGATGAGCCTGGCCACTGACGTGAGTAGGTCGCTGGACGTGCCGGTGCTGGTGGTGGGTGGAGGTCCCGTCGGTCTGCTGATGGCGACGGGACTGCGCCGCTTCGGGGTCGATTGCCTCTTGGTCGAGAAGCACGCGTCGACGTTGGACTTCCCCATGGGCCGTCGG
>DASXTG010000053.1:0-7411 GCA_036505515.1 Candidatus Dormiibacterota bacterium
GCCTTCTCGTCTTTGCCGGAACGCGTCCAGCCCAGCCAGTCCAGCGCCGATGCAAAGACGCGCTTGCTGCCGACCTCGAGATAGACGGGGATCGAGCCTGCTGTCACGGGTCCGATCGCACGAGGAAGCCGAGCTGGTACAGGCGCCGTGCCATCTGGATGCCGGCGTCTTCAACGCGCTCGGCGTCCTCGGACGAGAGTCCAAGCTCCTGGACCGCCTGCCCGACGGCCTGGCCTAGTGTCTCGGTGCCGTCAAGCCGGCCCAGCAGGCGCATCGAGATGAGGTCCAGGCCGCCGTGGAAGGCGAATCCCTCAGTCTGGGTGAGCGTCGCCTCCTGCAGCGCCCAGACCCCACTTTCGGCGACCAGACTCTGGTCCAGGCGATGGCCGGGAAGAAGGGCAAACCTGTGGCCGAGGAGCTCTCGGTCAGAGCCCAGCGCTTGCAAGAAATCCTCGGCCGCAAACGCTCGCATCACCTGCCCGCTCGCCGAGCCCATGCGGTTGCGGACCGAGTCCTCGCGGATCCAGTTAGACCGGCCCGAGCGCCGCCGCAAGATCACGGCCGCAAACGCGATCTGCTCGATCCCCTGGCTGCGGTAGTAGGCCATCCACCTGTCGAGGGCACCGCCATAGGCTGGAAGGCCCTCCGCGATGAGCGGCCCGTTCCACTTGGCCGCCTGTGTCATCGGATCTTCGGTCAAGTAATGGAGCAGCCAGGCGTCGCAGTCGGAGTCCTCGAGCCAACGACGAAGTGGTGCCGCCCACTCCTCCCCCGCCCGCAGGGCGCAGCAGACCAGGATGTGCCCCATGCCACCCTCTTCGAGGTGGCGCGCCATGTCCGACACGAGCTGCCGGCAGAGCGAGTCCGCCGGCAGGCCGCTGTCGCGATAGAGATAGGTCGAGTCGGGCGAGATGACGTATGGCGGGTTGGCGGTGATGATGTCGAAAAGCTCGCCTGCGACCGGCTCGAACCAGCTGCCCAGCCGGGCCTCGACGTTGTCGAAGCCGTTGAGGGCTGCGTTGAGCTCCGTGAAATCGATGGCCCGCGGGTTGATGTCGACGGCCACGACCCGCTCGCAGTGGTTGGCGAGCAGCAGCGCCTGGATGCCGCCGCCGGTGCCCAGGTCGAGGGCTCGCGGCACTCGTTTGCGGACGGTGATGTCGGCCAGGAGGCTCGCCGGGCTGGTCACGCCCATCACCACATCGGCGTCTGTCCCCTTGCTGTCGCCGTAGTAGCTGCGGTCGCACGCCAGCAGGATGTCTCCGTGGGCGAAGATCCGCATCGGGCAGCGAACGCCGCCCTCGACGCGTTCGGCCAGGCCCATCAGCTCGAGCTCGCGCACGGGCATGGTCGGCAGGCTCGCCTCCAGGTCCGCGGCCGCAACCGTCGAGCCGATGAGAAACATCCGGGTGAGAACCTCGAGTGGGCTGGTGCCGGCCACACGGCGCTCGAAGACGATGACCTCGCCAGGCGACGGTGAATAGTGCTCATCGGTCTTCAGAGCGGCGCGAACCTGCTCGCTTGTGTAGCCCGCCTCGCGGAGGGCGGCCTTGAATCGGCTCAGAGCCTCCGCGTCGCGGGTTGCCCGGACGGCTCTCATCGATCTTGCAAACAATTGCTACAAGGCCTATGCATCTCAGACAGCGCGGATTATGCTTGGCGCCGTCGCGTTTGTTTCGAGAAGAGGAGGAGGGGTCATGGACGGGCCAGGCGCAAGCCGGCGCACGATTCTTCGGTCCGGCGTTCTCGCAGTAGGAGCCCTCGCCGGCGTCTTTGGGCTGGCGGGGATCGCGGAGCGGATCCGGTCTGGACCTCAGCCGGCGCTTGACGGCGCCGGTCCCACCACTCTCATCCTCCACGGTACTGACTGGCACCTGAGCTCACCCGGCCTCATGCGCGGTGATCTGCCGAAGCGGGGTGACCGCGTGTCGGTCACCGGCGCGCTGAGTTACGCGCCCGCTGGGGAGAACGTCGGCACGTTCGTGGCGTCGGTGCTCCACATGGACGCCGCAGGGCATGGGCCATATTCGGGAGTCCAGCTCGAGACCCACAACTTTCAGCTGCCCGAAGGCACCCTCGTCGGGATTGGCAGCACCAGCAAGGACGCCGACAGCGTGTACGCGATCGTTGGCGCCACGGGTCGTTTCCTCGGAATGACCGGCAGCTATGTGGCGCGGCAGAGCCCCTTCGAGACGGGCGGCGATGGGACCGCCGAGTTCACACTGACACTTCACTCAGGGAGATAAGTCATGGCCGTCGACATCTTCATGAAGATCGGCGATATCAAGGGCGAGTCCAGGGACAAAACCCACCCCGGCGAGATCGAACTGCTTTCCTTCAGCTGGGGCGAGACCAACGTCGGTGCGCATTCCGCGACCGGCGGAGCAGGCGCCGGCAAAGTCTCAATGCAGGACTTTCATTTCACGGCCACCGTGAGCAAGGCGTCGCCCAAGCTGATGCTTGCATGTGCTAGCGGCCAGCACATCCCCACCGCACAGATCACTCTCCGCAAGGCCGGGGCCGAGGAGCAGGGCGGTTTCGAGTTCCTCTTTTTCAAGCTGAGCAATGTCATCGTGAGCTCATTCCAGACCGGCGGAAACAACGAGGTCCTGCCTGTGGACTCGGCGAGCCTCGCCTTCCAGAAGATCCAGGTCGAGTACAAGGAACAGGACTTCACCGGAAAGATCGGTGAGGTGGTCAAATTCGGCTGGGACCTGAAGGCGAACAAGACGATCTAGCCACCGCCCGCTAATCGCGCGTTTGGCGCCAAAAGTGCTGAACCCAAGGCCCCGCTAAGCGCGCGTTTGGCGCCAAAAGTGCGGAATGAGCGCCGTGAGACACGGCAATGGGGCGGGCGATGGAATCCTCGATGTGAGCGTGTAACTTAGGGGAGCATGACGCCGGCTCAGTTCGCCGCCGCGTACCGCCCCACAGCTCGAACCGTGAGCGAGGGCACCGGCATCGACAATGTGGTGCTCCTGGCCCAGTGGGCGAATGAAACGGCCTGGGGCACCGTGGTCGTCGGCAACAACCTCGGCAACATCCGATGCAGCCCGACAACTTTTTGCCAGTATCCGTCGCTGGGCGCCTTCGCCACCGACTGCATCGCCACCTTTCACAACGGTTTCTACGATGCGGTCCTCGCCGCCACCACTCCCGAGGCCCAGCTGGCGGCGCTGGTGGCTTCTCCATGGTCCAGCGGCCATTACGGCGGCAATCTGCACCCCTTCTACGATCCATTGGAGGCTTATGAGATGACCCCGGAAGAACATGGCTACCTACTCGAGATACGCACGGAGCTGATCGGCGGCGCGAAACGCGTGCTGACTGAAGTCATCGCGCCCGAGCTGCGCGGCGACGGGCAGCACAGCAAGCTCGACATGATCGTCGGCACCAGTGGACTCGGCGGTGGTCAGCTCGACCGCGTCGAGGCGGAGGTCAAAGCGATCGCCACTCCGCCGCCTGCCAATGTCGACCTAAAGCCAGTGCTGGACGCCGTCGCGCAGGTCCAGGCCGCCCTGGTGACGCTGCAAGCAGCGGTGACGGCGATCAAGGTCAAGACCGACAAGGATCTCGCCTAGAAGTTCTATTGCGACCGAAAATAGTGGAGCGGGCGATGGGAATCGAACCCACGTGACCAGCTTGGAAGGCTGGCGCACTACCATTGTGCTACGCCCGCGTGACGCTTGAGTCTGGTGGCCCAGACGGGCTCACAGGCAAGGCTAGCGAAGTGTGGCGGCCGGGGGTCGGGCGGCCCCCTACTTCTTGACCCGGTATTTGACGTGCACCACCGAGGGTGACGCGACCACCTTCAGCTGCTCCAGGATTGGCTCGCCGACACCGTCGAGGAGCCGTTCACCGGCGCCCAGGATGACAGGCGCGATGTGGAGGTACAGCTCATCCAGGCTGCCGTCGGCGAGGTACTGCCTGACGGTCGAGGCCCCGCCCGCGATCGAGACGTCGCGGTCGCCGGCGGCCGCTCTTGCCCGATCCAGCGCTGAGGCCGCGCCGTCGGTGACGAAATGGAACGTCGTGCCGCCCAGCATCTTCAGCGGCGGCCGGGGGTGGTGCGTCAGCACGAACACAGGCGTGTGGTACGGCGGGTCCTCCCCCCACCATCCCTTCCACTCGGGATCCCACGGGCCTGGACCGCCGCCGAACATCTTGCGACCCATCACGTAGGCGCCTATGTTCTGAACGACCTCGGCGGCGACCTCCGAGTCGATTCCCTCGGTGCCACCTTCCTCTCCCTGCTGCCGTCGCCAGGCGGCCGTCGACACAACCCAGTCGTGAAGCCGCTCACCTCCCTCGCCGAGCGGATCGCCCAGGCTCTGATTGGGTCCTGCGACGAACCCGTCGAGCGAGATCGAGATCTGGCAGATGACGATTCCCATGTCGATGCTCCTATAGACGAGGCGGGCCCCCAAAAGTAATCGCCGTCACGTGAAGGTTTAGCCCGCTGGGTGTTCCAGGCAAGGCCAGAGATCAACCAGAAGAGCCGGCGGTCAGAGGGCTCGCGTGTCGCGGCTCGTACAGGTAGAGCGAGTTGCCCGATGGCAGCGTGAGGGCAACCATTCGTCCCCAATCGCGCTCCGTCACCTCCTCAGAGATGCTGGCTCCCTTCCCGCGCAGCTCACCGATAGCTGCGTCGAGGTCCGAACACATCAAGAACAGCTCGTGGCGTGAGTCGCCGGAAGGGTGAACCGCGAGCTCGGCGGGCGGCAGCGCGTAGATCAGCCAGCCTTCTCCAGCGTCGACGGAGCGAAAGCCAAGGACGTCGCGAAAAAAAGCGCGGTCGGCATCGGCGTCCTCAGAAAACAGGATGACGTGTGCACCGCTGATCACAGTGACCACCTTAGCGTGTCGTCGATCTCCTCACGGTCGACTTGACGGCCAGGGTCAAGTAGTCCGTACGGGCATTCGGGCCGGTACGGCTTACGGGCAGAGCCTGAGCCCATAACGATACTGCCGGCTCGGCGTTACCCGTGCATGAACCGTGCTGGGTTGGCGATCCTGCTCATGACACTCAGCGCGTGCGCCAGCTCACAAGGACCCAACGCACACGTCTCACCAAGCCTGTCGCCGGCGGGTGTTGCATCCGTCTCTCCAGTCCCATCCGCTCTGTTCGCTGTCGTCGAGAGTTCGGTGGCCCATGGCCAGCCTGAGACTGTCGCAATCGTGAGCATCGATGGCCGGGTCGTAGCCAGCGCCTCGTTTCAACCTCGCACCCAACCCCAGGTGCCAAACGCTTACGTCCCACTGCAGGGCGTCGCGCAGGTGGTCGGCTCAGGCGTCTACTACATCGACGGCGTGGGCACAGTACGCGTGCTCAGGTTGGGCAGCCAACCGCAGACCGCCGCACACTTCTTGCTGCCGCCGACGCAGATGGATACGTGGTTCGCCGTGAGCCCCGACGGCTCCCGCGTGATGGCAGGCATCCTCGCCCTACCCGGCCTGGGGCCGCTGATTCCCGGTACGTCGTGGCACTCGTTGGTCGGCTCGTGGAAGTTCAGCCTGATGACCGCCACGTCGGGAGGGGCGCCCACCGAATCGCTCGACGTTGTCTCGGGAGACGCACCTGCCGACCTCTCCGTCCTCGGGAATGGCCTACTTGGCTATTGGTGGCCTACGTTTCCAGTGGCGTGGACGTCGGCCGGCCCAATTGCGATGTATCCGGTCGCGCTGTCATCGCAGAACATCTGGCAGGGCGGGCGGTTACAGACTGTCATCCTGGCACCCGACGGTGTACACGAGGACCAGTTGGGCGGGGACGACTGCTTTGCAGCTAGCATCACGCCCGCGGGGGTGATCCCTTGCGAGTCAGCCAAGGGTCCCGTCAGTGTGCGCGATTCAATGGGCAAGCTTCTGTGGGCCACGCATGTGGACGGCTTTCGTGCTGATTGGTTGCACCTGTCACCGAACGGCGAGGCGATCACGGACGGCGTGAAGGTTGAGACACGCACCGGCGGCATGGTGGCAATGCCGCGGGGATTCCATGTTCAAGGATGGCTGGACAACAGCACAGTGGTAGGCCGGCCTGCAATCGACGACGCACACGAGGGAAATCTGGCCTGGATCAGCCTTGGCAATCCGAGCGCCCCTCACGACCTGGGCCTCAACGCAGATTTCGTAGCGCCGCTCACCTAATCTGGTAGCCCGTACGGCTACAGCCCGAGGCCAGCGGTTGCCGACGAGCTAGAAGGGCTGCTAGAAGGCTTCCCGGGCTGACGCGAGAACTTCCCGAGGCTAAGGCTCTCTAAATAGCTGTGGTGGCCCGTACGGGCTTCGAACCCGTGATCTCCGGCTTGAAAGGCCGGCGTCCTAGTCCACTAGACGAACGGGCCAGGCGAAACGATTTTGCCCGAAATGAGCCCGCGCTCGTCCCGGACCTGACCTCCTGAGTCGGGTGGTGGGCGGCGAGGGTTTCGAACCCCCGACCTCCAGCATGTCAAGCTGGCGCTCTCCCAGCTGAGCTAGCCGCCCGCGAGCGCGCGCGGAGTGGACCCTTATTGTAGGTTCCGTGACCCAACACATCGGCCGGCCCATGCGCCGCGTCGAAGACGAGCGGCTGATCACAGGGAAGGGTCGCTTCGCCGGCGACATCAAGCTCGACGGCACTCTTTATCTCGCGCTGGCGCGGTCGCCAGTGCCGCACGCACGGATCTCAGGTATAGACACCGCACCCGCCACCGCTATGCCCGGCGTGGTCGCGGTGTGGACGGCGGCCGACCTGCCTGAGGTGAAGTCGGGCCTTAGCGATTGGGTGCCGACCACGGTCGAACGTCGCGGCCGGCCGATCCTGAACCGGGAAGAGGTCAACTATGCGGGCGAAGCCTTCGCGGTGGTGATCGCCGAAACCCCTTACCAGGCAAAAGACGCGGCGGACGCGGTCGCCGCAGACCTGGAGAGCTTGCCCGGCGTCGGCGACGTCGTCACCGCGACGGCGGAAAGGGCGCCCACCGTCCATGCGGACATGGACAGCAACGTCGCCCTGGCCAGATCGACGGCGTACGGGGACACCAAAGGCGCATTCGCGGACGATGCAGTCACCTCTCGCCTGCGCCTGGTCACCTCGCGCGTCTGTGGAGCGGCGATGGAGCCCCGAACGGTCACCGCCGCGCCGGACGGCAACTCGATCACGGTGTGGACGTCGACGCAGTCGATCTTTTCGGTGCGGTCCACGATCGCCTCCATCCTCGGTGTCGAAGAGGAGAAGGTGCGCGTCCGCGCGGAAGACGTCGGTGGCGGCTTTGGCGCCAAGGGCGGCGTGTCACCCGAGGAGGTCCTGACCGCGCTGGCCGCCTGGCGCCTCAAGCGCCCGGTGCAGTGGGTCGCCTCGCGCAGCGAGGACGGCGCGACGACGGCCCAGGGACATGGGACCGTGCTGGACCTCGAGCTGGCCGCAGGCAGC
>DASXTG010000054.1:0-29531 GCA_036505515.1 Candidatus Dormiibacterota bacterium
GTCTGGACGTGGGCGCCACCGAGGCCGTCCGCGCGCTCCTGCTCAAGGCCGCTGGGGCCGGGGTGGGGATCCTGCTCATCAGCGAGGACCTGGACGAGATCCTGGCCCTGGTCGACCGGATCGCGGTGATGTACGAGGGGCGCCTGGTCGGCGTGCTTCCTCGTGCGGAGGCCGACGTGCAGCACGTCGGCCTGATGATGGCCGGCTCGTCCCCGTGAGGATCGAGCGTAGGCTGACGACGCCCCGCTGGCTCGTGGTCGCGGTCCCGGCAGCTTCGCTGGTCGCGGCCTTTGCCGCCGTCGGCGTGGTCCTGCTTGTCGCCGGCAAGGACCCCCTGTCGACCTACGTGCGTCTCCTGGATCGGGGATTCCTTGCCCCTGGTGCGCTGACGAGCACGCTGGTCACCGCCACGCCCCTGCTGCTGACCGGCCTGGCGGCGGCCGCTGCTTTCAGGATGCGGTTGTGGAACATCGGCGCGGAGGGACAGCTCTACCTGGGTGCGGTGGGCGCGTCCGGCGTCGGGCTGGCGCTTCACGGGCGGCCGGCGGTGGTGATCATCGCCGGGATGATGCTGGGAGGGGCGCTCGCCGGCGGCGCTTACGCCGTCGTGCCCGGACTCCTGAAGGCGTACTTCAACACCAACGAGATCATCACGACGCTGATGCTCAACTACGTCGCCGGGCTTTTCATCACGTACCTGATCTTCGATAGCCAGTCGTACTGGCGCGACCTGTCCACGTTCAGCTCGCGCGTCTTCCCTCAAGGCAAGGCGCTTCCCGGTGACGCGCTGTGGCCGAGCTTCAACCTCGAGCTCGCTGTTGTGCCGTTCGGCTTCGTGATCGGGCTCGTGGCGGCCGCCCTGCTGTGGCTCTATTACGGGTCGACGAGCCTGGGATTCGAAGCCCGTGTGCTGGGCGACTCACCATCGGCGGCGCGCTACGCGGGGATCAAGACGCGCCGCGTCGTGGTGACGATGATGGGGCTGTCTGGCGCCCTCGCGGGCCTCGGCGGTGCGAGCGAGATCGGTGATTTCCGGCACGTGCTCGACCCCAGGGGTCTGCAGCAGCTCGGCATTGGCTACGCCGGCATAGTGGTGGCGGCGCTGGCTCGCTACAACCCGTTCGCCGTCGCCATCGTGGCGCTCCTGCTCGGCGGCCTGACCAATGCGGGCTACGCGCTGCAGGGGCCGGAATTTCCCTCAGGCCTCGTCGGTGTGCTGCAGGGCATGATTCTTTTCTTCGCGCTCGGCGGTGAGCTCTTGCTGCGCTACCGAGTCACGTTCGGGATGCGGCCGGCGGCGCCGCCCCGCGGCCTGGCGGTGGCTGCGCCTGGCGCGGCGCGTCGCTGATGAACGTCAACGACAGCGTTGTCGTCGTGCTCGCGGCTTCCGCCATCTTCTACGGCACCCCGCTCGTTTTTGCCGCCGTGGGCGAGCTGATGGCTGAGCGCTCAGGCGTCCTCAATCTAGGCGTCGAGGGAATGATGCTCATGGGCGCGGTGACAGCGTTCTGGGCGGTCCAGCATCTGAGCGGGCCGGACTGGATGGTGCTTCCGCTCGCGACGCTGATCGGGGGCGTCGCCGCGCTATCCGTGTCGGTGATCCACGCGATCCTGGTCATCGGACTGCGCGCGAACCAGATCGTTTCCGGCCTCGCTCTCACGATCTTCGCGGGCGCGACAGGACTTTCCTCATACGTGGGCAACGTCGCGCATCTGGGTGGACAGCCCGCGCTGCACGAGTTCACCGCAATCAACGTGCTCGGGCTCGCGGGCGTGCCGGTACTGGGACCGATCCTGTTCCACCAGAACGCGCTCGTGTACGCCTCATGGGCCCTGGTACTCCTTGCCCTCGCCTACCTGTATCGGACCCGCACAGGGCTGCACCTTCGAGCTGTCGGTGAGTCGCCCCAGACCGCGGACGTCATGGGCGTGGACGTGGCGCGGTATCGGTATGTGCACACCCTCGTCGGCGGCATGCTCGCGGGCATCGGCGGCGCTTATTTCAGCCTCGCGATCACGCCCAACTGGATCGACGGGATGACGTCAGGAGCCGGCTGGATCGCGATCGCGCTCGTGATCTTCGCCTTCTGGCGCCCTGAGCTGACCCTGGCGGGCGCGTATCTCTTCGGCCTTTTCTCGAGTCTTGGATTCGTGCTTCAGGCGCGCCAGGTCCACCTGCCACCAGAGGTGTTCGCCTCGCTGCCGTACCTCATGACGGTCGTGGTCCTGGTTGCCGTCTCCACGGGCTGGGCCAGGCAGCGCCTGGGCGCCCCGGCGGCGCTCGGCACCCCGTACGTACGCGAGGAGCGCTGAGCATCCCGCCGGTGCCGGCACCGGCGGGTTTCACGCGCAATCCAAACCCGCGAATGCCGGCACTCGCGGTCTGGAGTTCTACTTACCCCTATACCTGAACGTCAGGCTGTTTGAGCCCGCTTGGCCGCCGACACTGACTGTCACGGACACGGTCGTGTTCTTCTGGCCCGCCGGCGTCGAGGCGGTGCACTGCGTGCTGCTGGTACAGGACACGTTCGCGGCCGCGGCCGAGCCGAAGAAGAACTGCGTCGAGCCGGCAACGAAGCCAGCGCCGTTGATCGTGACCTGTGTCCCGCCGCTCGATGAGCCCGACCCGGGCGAGATCGATGTCAGCGATGGAGCCGCGGCAGGGATATACGAGTAGGTCGCAGACCCGGTCGCCGGCACCCCACCGACCGAGGCGGTGACCGTGACGGTGCCGGTTCCCGCGGGCGCGGTCGCCTGGCACTGCGAGCTGCTCCCGCAGGTCACGCCGGTCGCAGGGTTGGCCCCGAAGTTGACGACCGTGGTTCCGGACACGAAGCCACTGCCGCTCACAGTCACCACCGTGCCCCCGGACTCAGGCCCGGAGGTCGGCGAGATCGAGGTCAGCGTTGGAGGTGGTGGGGGCCCGGCCACGTAGGAGTAGGTCGCAGACCCGTTCGCTGGCATCCCTGCGGACCTCATCGTGACGGTCACGCTGCCAGTGCCCGCGGGCGCAGTCGCCTGGCACTGCGTAGTGCTGCCGCAGGTCACGTTGGTCGCAGGGTTGGGCCCGAAGTTGACCGCAGTGGTCCCGGGATCGAATCCGATTCCGTTCAACGTCACCACGGTGCCGCCGGCCTCTGGCCCGGACGTCGGATCGATCGACGTCAACGATGCGACGTACGTGTACGTGGCGGAACCGGTGGCGAACTGGCCGTTGACAGTGGCCTGCACGCCGACCTGTCCCGTGCCTGGAGGGGTGGTCGCATCGCACTGCTGGCTGCTCGGGCATGAGACGGCGGTCGCGGGGACGCCGCCGAAGTAAACAACGGTGGATCCGGAGACGAAGCCCGTTCCTTCGACGCTCACGACCGTGCCGCCGGCGGCAGTTCCGGAAGTCGGGAATATCGTGAGCAAGGTTGCCCCGCCACCGCACGCCGACAGATACGTGAACTGATCAGCGGTCGAAGTGGCGCTGGTGCCGTCGGCGGTGGTCACCGTGACGTCAACAGTCCCGCAACCCGCGGGCGCCGTGGCGGAGAGCGAGTTGGGCGACGCGACGCTAACGCCTGTTGCGGCGGTGGCGCCGAAGCTGACGGTGGCGTTGGGTGTGAAGTCGGTACCGGTGACGGTGACGATCGTCGGTCCGGGGCTCTGCTCAGTCGCCGGGTTGATGGCCGAGACGGTCGGCGCCGAGAAGGTCAGCCGAGCCGCGAACGTGCCCCACGCGCAGCCGGAGTCATCGGTCGGGCTCGTGCTGGTCCCGAGAGTCGCGTACTCGCTCGCCACCCAGACGTCGCTGGGGTTCTGAGGATCGATGGCCGCGCCGGCATAGTCACCCCAGCGGCTGGCGCCGCCGGAGGTCTGGAAGCACAGGTTCATGTCGTACGTGTGGTCGCCCGCCTTGATCGTCCGCGCGGCGGCCAGCGTCTGCGGCGGCGCGGAAGCCGGCTGTCCGGTGATCCTCACGCTCACATATTGCGAGGCGGAGGAGATGTTGTAGACGGCGTACATGTTGCCGCCGCCATCCATCGCGAGCGCCGGGTAGTAAAGGCCGCCGCCGGTGGTGGCGATGTCAAAGCTCTGCGTGATGGTCGGGCCCGCAGTCGAGACCTGGATGAGGCGTGAGCACGGACGGGTGGTGTTGTCATTGGGCGGTGTGCAGGCGTCGTTGCCGCCGGTCCACAGCACGCCGTTCTGCCACACGGCCGTGAGCAGGCGATCGTCGTTGGTCGCAATCGATCCGGGCATCCCCGGTTGATCCGCATTTGGAGGCTGCGATGTGGCCGCGATGCCCGGGTCGGCCTCGTTCCACGCCACGTTGCCCTGCAGCGGCGTGCCTGTGATCCAGACGACGCCGAGAGTAGGCGAGAAGCGGTTGCAGCCGAGGGTGAAGCAGTCGCTGTTGTTGTAGACCATGTACTCGGTCGAGCCCGAGTTGCGCTGCACGGCCGGGACGATCGCGGCTCGCGAGGAGTCAGGGCCGAGAGCAGCCCCGTTGACCGTGCTGCTGCCGGCCACCATCTGAGACTTCTCGAACACCCAGGTCGACTGGCCCTGGAAGAACATCGCGTTCTGGAAGTCGTTCCACGAGATGACGAACTTGTCCGTGCTGACGCCAAACTTGGGCTGGTCGTGGGTCTGGTTGTCGTTCTTGTCAGCGGAGTACTTGACCCAGGTCCCGGTCGGGTCCGAGCTGGTCGACACGTTGATCACGATCACGCTGCCGTAAGAGGGCGCGATGAAGGCAACGCCCGAGGCAAACCACCGCTGGCTCAGCTCGTCATACACGATCCGCGGGTCCGAGAAGGTGTAGCCAGCCGGGACCGCGAAGAAGGCGTTGAGGTCGAAGAGCTGGATCAGGTTTCCGGACTTGTCCCAGATCGTGCCGCTGTCGTTGACCATCTCGACGACGTGATTCGGTCCGGCGGCGAGCACGGTGTCAGGTGGGGTCACAAACTGGTCGGCGCCAAGGGCCAGCTGCGAGTCCAGGGTGACGCCCTGGAAGCTGGTCAGCACCTCCTCGGTGGTGCCGGTAGCGGCATCCGCGACCACCTGCGCCGTGGCCGACGATCCTGAGACCGGGTGATTGCCGGGCAGTCCGGCCAGCCCAAGGAAAGGATGATGGCGGTGGGCGGCGCTCGTGCCGCGCGACGGCAGATTCTTAACGAGCACCTTCCCAGTGCTGCCGATCAGGACGGACCGGAACTTGCTGTTCGGCGCCGCATGGCCGGTGGTTGCAGGCAAGGTGAGGAGCAGCGCGGAAGCAGACGCAAGCAGGACCTGAAACGCCAGCCGACGCCTCATGGCGATGCCCCCCTCAACGATCGAGCCCCGATTTCCCGGCGGGCCTCTCGTGGCTGGGATCATAGTCCCGCGATCGGCTGATTTAACGATTAATAAGCGCTGGGGGTCAGACCGTCTCCAGGTAGCGGTGGACCATGCTCACGGTGGCCGACCCCTCACCAACCGCCGCCGCCACCCTTTTTCCCGACCCCGCCCGCACGTCACCGACGGCAAAGACCCCCGGGGTGCTCGTCTCGTAGAGGTACGGGTCGCGGTCGAGCAGCCAGCCCTTGGGCCGATCCTTTTCCAGCGGCAGGTCTGGACCCGTGAGGATGTAACCCTTGTCGTCGCGCTCCACCGCACCGGCGACCATGTCGGTCCGTGGAGCAGCGCCGATGAAGATGAACGCGGCGGCGGCGTCGATCCCCTGTTCCTCGCCCGAATCGAGCTTGCGAAGCGCGATCTTCTCCAGCCTGCCGCTCCCTGAGAAGCCTGTGACCTCGACGCGGGTCAGCACCTCGATGTTCTTTGTCTGCGCGATGCGGTCGACGAGGTACTGCGACATGGCTCTGCCCAGCGCCTCAGCTCGAACGAGCATCGTCACCTTGCGTGCGTAGCGTGAGAAGAAAAGCGCGCCCTGGCCCGCGGAGTTGGCGCCCCCGACGATGCTGACGTCCTGGTCCCTGTACGTAGCCGCCTCGAACAGCGCCGCGCCGTAGTACACGCCGGCGCCGAGGAGCGACTGCTCACCGGCCGCGTTCAGCTGGCGGACGCTTACTCCCATCGCGAGGATGACCGCTTTCGTGGACACCTCCGAGCCGTCGGAGAGCTGGACCACGCGGTATGGGTCCTCGCGGCGGATCCCGACCGCCTCCTGCGCGGTGACGAGCTCGGCGCCGAACCGCCTCGCCTGGTCGGTTGCGCGTCGCGCGAGGTCGGACCCGCTCACGCCTGCCGGAAAACCCAGGTAGTTCTCGATCCGCGAGCTGGTGCCCGCCTGGCCTCCGGTGGCCGACTCCTCGATCATCAGCGTGTGCAGGCCTTCTGACGCTCCATACACCGCCGCGGCAAGGCCTGCCGGCCCGGCGCCGATGATGATCAGGTCGTAGAAGGCGAGTTGGGCCCTGGTCTGGATGCCGATCTTCTCGGCCAGCTGGCGGGACGACGGCGCGACTAGGTGGGTCCCGTCCGGGAAGAGGATGACCGGCAGTTGTGGAGGGTCACCGGCCAACGGCCGCACCACCTCCTGGATGGCGGTGTCGCGCTCCAGCTCGATCCACTGGTAGGGGACATGGTTGCCGGCCAGGAACTGCTTGGCGGAGTGGCAGGTCGCAGACCACGTTGATCCGACGACGCGAATGCCCTCGTATGGGACGCGCGCCACGCCCTTCCAGTCCGAGAGCAGGTCGTCGAGGACCGGGTAGAGGCGCTCCTCGGGAGGGTGCCACGGCTTGAGGAGGTAGTAGTCGAGCTCCACATCGTTGATGCTCGAGATGGCTGCCTGTGTGTCGGCATATGCCGTCAGCAGGACCTTGCGGGCGTCGGGATGCAGCTTGCGAACCTCGGTCAGGAGCTCGGTCCCGCTCATGCCCGGCATCCTCTGGTCGACGAGGAACATCGCCACCGGCGTGCCTCGTTCCTGCAGCTGTCGGGCAACGTCGATGGCGGCCGCGGGGGCGCCCGATTTCAGGATCCGGTAGTCGCTCCCGTAGTGGACGCGTAAGTCGCGCTCGACCGCGTTCAACACCTCGGGGTCGTCGTCCACGCTCATGATCACCGGGCGCGCCATTTACGAGCTCTTCTCTTCCGATGCGGACGTCACCCGCGGCCCTGACACGGGGAGCATCACCGTGAAGCGGGTCATGCCCGGCCTGGAGGCAAGCGACATACGGCCTTTGTGCTTTTCGACCACGATTCCATAGGACGTGGACAGGCCGAGCCCTGTGCCTTTGCCTGGCGCCTTGGTGGTGAAGAAGGGGTCGAAGATCCGGCCCTGGATGCTCTCCGGGATTCCAGGCCCGTCGTCTTCGATCTCGACCACTACCCATTCGCCATCGCGCCTCGTGCGGATCGTGATGTTGCCCTGCCCGTTCATCGCGTCGACGGCATTGTCGATGAGGTTGGTCCACACCTGGTTGAGCTCGCTGCCGTAGGCCATGATGTCCGGCAGGTCCGGCGCGTATTCGCGATGCACTGTCACGCCGGCCTTCAGCTTGCCGCGGAGGATCACGAGCGTGTTGTCGAGGCCCTCGTGCAGGTCGACCTCGAGGATCGGCGCCTGGCCGAGGTACGAATAGCTCTTCAGGGCGCGAACGATCTCCGAGATGCGCGATGAGCCCTGCATGACCTCGTTCAGCAGCGCGTAGACGGAGAAGACAGCCGCCGCCCAGTTGAGGACCGGCTCCAGGGCTCCAGAGGGGAACGTGCCGGCCAGGTTGGTGAGGCCGGCGGGATCGAAGCCCTGGTCCGCGAGCTGCGGCGCGAGCACCCACGGCTGGTCGATCCGGTGTCCCACCAGCCACTCCTCGACCTCGGCCTCGAGGTCCGACCGCTCGAGCGTGCCGATGTCGACGCGCGCTGCGGCTCGCTCGCGAGCCCTTCGTTCGATGGCCTCGAGCGCAGCCTGGTCGGCCTCGGTGAGAGTGATCATCTCGAGCTCGAGGTGGGTCTGCTCGAGGCGCGCAAGGGACTCGCGAAGCTGCTCGGCGGCGCGCCCGGTGGCGGCGGCCGGATTGTTGAGCTCGTGGGCGACGCCGGCGACGAGCGTGCCCAGCGTTGCCATCTTCTCCGACTGCCGCAAGGCCCGCTCAGCCTGCTTTTGGTACGTGATGTCCGCGCCGTATACGAACACGAGCTCGCTCTGGTGATCGCGAACGTGTGCGAAAACCCACACCCGCTCGCCGACGGAAGCCTCGATCGACACGGGCTCTGTCGCAGCGATGATCTGCCGCCAGAGGGCTGCGTCCACTCCAGGGGCGAGGTCCCTCCAGCACCTGCCGGCAAGGTCCGGTCCGAACACGGCGACTGCCGCTTTGTTGGCGAGGAGGATGTTGGCGTCGAGATCCAGGCGGAGAACCGGCCCTGGGTTCATGTCCGGGAATCGGGCCTGCTGGGCCAGCTCCCTCTCGTTCTGGCGCTGGATCGTGACGTCGGCCCCGTACGCGAAGACGAACTCGCCGGACTCCGAGCGCACGTGGGTGAATACCATCCGCAACTCGCCGACGTCGACCTCGTGCTCGGGCGGCGGCGTTTCGTCGAGCACGCGGCGCCAGAGATCAGGGGTCATGCCCGGGCACACCTCCAGCCACGTGCGGCCGATCAGGTCCGCTTGCCTGAAGACCTCACGCGCCGCCTTGTTGGCGAGCAGCACGCGGGCCTCGCGGTCGAGGCGGAGCACGGGCGCCGGGTTCATCTCCGGGAACTGCGCCATCTCGGCCAGCGCAGCGTCTCTATCCACGTCGGTCAGCCTAGTCCACTGAGGGCGGGGCGCAGAATACCGCTCGCGGCCGCGCCGTTGAAGAAGGGATTGTGAGCAAGCAGCGCTGGATCCTGCTCGTCGCCGTCCTCGGGTCGGGCATCGTGTTTCTCGATTCGACGGTGGTCAACGTGGCCCTGCCACGAATCGGAAAGGACCTGCCGAGGCTGTTTCTCGGGGTCTTCGAGGGCCAGTCGTATGTGTACAACTCGTACCTGCTCACGCTGAGCTCGCTGCTCATCCTCGCTGGGGCGCTCAGCGACTTCTACGGCCGGCGCCGCATGTTCCTGTACGGGCTCGCCGGCTTCGGGGTGACCTCGGTGCTGTGCGGCGTGGCCCCCAACATGGAGCTGCTCGTCCTCTTTCGGATCCTCCAGGGCGCGGCGGGCGCGCTGCTGGTGCCTGGTTCGCTCGCCCTCCTGACCGCGAACTTCTCGGGCGAGGCGCAGGGCCGCGCCTTCGGCCTCTGGGCGGGCGCCTCCGGGGCGACCACCATACTGGGCCCGGTCCTCGGCGGCCTGCTGGTCGACACCGTCTCGTGGCGCGCGGCCTTCCTGATCAATGCGCCGCTGGTGGCGCTCGCGCTCTGGGCGACCTGGAGGCACGTGCCCGAGAGCCGCAACGAACAGGCAACGTCCCAGTTCGACTGGTTGGGAGCCGCCGTCGTCGCCCTGGCCGTGGGCGGGCTGGCCTTCGGCACCATCTACGGGCAGCAGCGAGACTGGCGTGACCCAGTCGGCTATGTCGCGCTCGCCGTGGGCGCGGTGGCCACCGTCGCCCTGCCCATCCTTATGATGCGGTCAGCCCACCCGTTGATCCCGCTGCACCTGTTTCGCTCCAGAAACTTTGCCGTCACCAACATCTCAACGCTGCTGATCTACGGCTCGCTCTACGTCACCTTCTATTACGTCGTCCTCTTTCAGCAGGGGACGCTCGGCTACACGGCGGCCGCCGCCGGAGCGGCCGGCATTCCCGGGACCCTGTTCCTGATCTTCTTCTCGACCAGGTTCGGTAGCCTGGCCGCCACATACGGGCCGCGGTGGTTCATGGCGATTGGCCCGGCGATCATGGCCCTCGGCGTCCTTTGGTACGTGCGCGTGCCTGCGACCAGCACGCCCTGGCGCCTGCTGCCATCTGACCCCGCGACCTACGTACCGCCGGTGTCCTACCTGGTGGACTTCTTGCCGGCCGTGATCATCTTCGGGGTCGGCCTCATGATCACAGTCGCCCCGCTCACGACAGCGCTGATGACATCGGTCCCGGCGCGGAACTCGGGGGTGGCCTCGGCGATCAACAACGCCATTTCGAGGGTCGGCCCGCAGCTCGCGGGCGCGGTCATCTTCGTCTTCCTCACAGCCAACTTCTATGGCCTGCTGGCTTCTTGGCTGCCCGGCGTCGACGTCACCTCGACCGCATTCCGAAGCCAGGCCAGCCCGCTCAACACCCCGCCCGATCCGCACCTGGTCGGGGTCGTCAGGGATGCTTCGACGCAGTCTTTCCACCTGGCGATGTGGCTGGGCGCCGTCCTCCTGCTGGCGGGAGCGCTCGTGAACGCCATCTGGATCAAGAACGCCGCCGCCCGTCGGGCGGAGGAGCCGGCGGCTGCGGGCGAGGCCGCCGCCACGAGCTGACGCCTTGTGCGCCGGAGCCGAGGCCCTGGCCTGGCGATGGTGACCGGACAACTGGACAACGGCGCCCCGATCCGGTCACAATTCGTGACCTTGAACGCGATTCGCAAGTCCGTAGAGCTCCTCCTTATCTAGGCGAGCGCCCTCGGGGTGCTCGCACAAGACCTCCTGCGTCATGGCGACCCAGGAGGTCTTTCGTTTCCGCCGCCAGAGAGGTCAAGAAATAGAGAAAGCCCGATGAAACCAATGCCCGTCCACAAATACCGGGCCTACCCCCCGGTCGGCCTGCCCGACCGGAAATGGCCGGACCGCGCCATCACCAGGGCGCCGGTGTGGTGCAGCGTCGACCTGCGCGACGGCAACCAGGCGTTGATCGACCCGATGGACGTCCATCGCAAGCGGCGGCTCTTCGAGGTGCTCGTCCGCATGGGATTCAAGGAGATCGAGGTCGGCTTTCCCGCGGCTTCGCAACCGGACTTCGATTTCGTGCGGCTCCTGATCCAGGAGAACCTGGTACCTGATGACGTGACGATCCAGGTCCTGACCCAGGCCCGCGAGGAGCTCATCGCGCGCACCTTCGAGAGCGTGCGGGGAGCCAAGCGCGTGATCATGCACCTCTACAACTCGACCTCGACGCTGCAGAGGAAGGTGGTCTTCGGCCTGGAACGCCATGGCATCGTCGAGATCGCGGTCCGCGGCGCAGAGCAGATCAAGCAGCTTGCCGCGGGCCAGCCCGCGACCGATTTCGTCTTCGAATACTCCCCGGAGAGCTTCACCGGCACCGAGCTCGACTTCGTCCAGGAGATCTGCGAGGCGGTGCTCGAGGTGTGGTCGCCAACCCCCGAGCACAAGGCGATCCTCAACCTCCCGGCCACGGTGGAGATGAGCACGCCGAACATCTACGCGGACCAGATCGAGTGGTGTGACCGCAATTTTCGGATGCGGGACAGCTTCATCCTGAGCGTCCACCCCCACAACGACCGCGGGGCTGCTGTGGCTGCCACCGAGCTGGCGCTGATGGCCGGCGCCGAGCGCGTGGAGGGCACGCTGTTCGGCAATGGCGAGCGCACCGGCAACGTCGACCTCATCACGCTCGCGTTGAACCTCTTCAGCCAGGGCGTCGACCCGGGACTCGACATCAGCAACATCGACGAGCTGCGGCGGACCGTCGAGGCGTGCAACCAACTGCCGATTCACCCACGCCATCCCTATGTCGGCGATCTCGTCTACACGGCGTTTTCCGGCTCCCACCAGGACGCCATCAAGAAGGGCATGGAGGCTTTGGCCAGGTCGAACGGAGAGGTTTGGGAGGTGCCGTATCTCCCGATCGATCCCCACGATGTCGGGCGCACGTACGAGGCGATCATCAGGGTCAACAGCCAGTCGGGTAAGGGGGGTGTCGCCTACATCCTCAAGAACGACTATCACCTGGACCTGCCGCGCCGCCTGCAGATTGAGTTCATGAAGGTGATCCAGGGCATCACCGACGCCAGCGGCAAGGAGATCTCCCCGGAGGAGATCTGGGACGCCTTCCAGTCCACCTACCTCAGGCCGGCGCCAGGCCTGGAGCTCCTCCAGCACGACACCAGCGACCACGCGGGCAACGGCTCCGCGTCTCGCACCTCGCTCCAGGCGGTGGTTCGCTCTAATGGCGGCGAGCGGGTGATCACGGGCAAGGGCAACGGACCGATCGCGGCCTTCGTCGACGCGCTGGCTCGCGAATGCGGGATCTCCCTGCAGGTCGTGGACTACGTCGAGCACGCAGTGGGAGCGGGCTCGGATGCAACCGCGGTGGCCTACGTCGAAGCGACCGCGGGCAAAGGCGGGGCGATCTGGGGTGTGGGCATGAGCCCGAACATCCTCACGGCCTCCCTGCGGGCTGTGGTCAGCGCCGCCAACCGGCTGGGGGTGCCGGCCAGGGCGCCCGCCGGACCCCTCTAGTCGCCCCCGTATCAAGGCCCGCCCTGCTGTTTGTGACCGATAGACAAGCCGGATCGGGCGCGCAACCAGTAGCATTTGCAATTCCAATGACCCGCTTGCCAGTCGCGGTAGTAGCTGTAGCGCTCGAGGGCCTCCTGGCCCTTATTGGCCTCCGCAGGGGGGCGCGCGCGACCTAGCCGAAGCACCGATCGCGACGCAAGCCCCTGCAGGAGTCGCAGGGGCTTTTTGTTTGCCGAACCAAATAGCGACGAGGAGAAAGCCCGTGAGCACCGCCATCAGACCCCGAGACAAGACTGCGCTGGAGCAATCCAGCGGCAACTTCGCACTCATCGACACCCTGCGCCAGTGGGGCATCACGTTCTACTCGGGCGTCAATGGCGGAGGCCTCATCCACGTCGCCAAGCACCTCGCGCCGTTCTACAGCCTCGACCAGGTGGGGGACGGCATCCCGCGCATGCAGACAATGAGCGAGTACGTGGCCGGCTTTGTTCCCCTCGGCTACTACCTGGCGTCAGGCAAGATCGCGGGCTGTCTCACCACCACGGGCGCCGCCACCAAGCTCGGCTCCAGCGGCATCACCGACGCCAAGCTGCACAACATCCCCGCCGTCTACATCATCGCCCTCAACTCCACGCACTCCATCGGCCTTTCTCCGCTGCAGGACGTTTCGGAGCACGGCATGAACGTTGTGCCGCAGCTGCGGGCTGAGCTGGGCGACGGGTGCATCGTGATCGACGACATCTCCAGGCTCCAGGACCAGCTCGAGCAGGCGCAGGCCATCCTCGCCGAGTCGAAGCCTGTGGCGATCGCATTCCATCCGGACATCCTTTCTCGCAGCGTGGAGGTCGACGTCCCCAAGCGCGAGCGACCGCGGACGTTCGACCAGGTCGACGCCGACCGGTTCGTGCATGAGTTTCCCGCCCTGGCACGGGGTCGCCGGGTGATCATCTACGCCGGCGCCGAGGCCGCTCGGTGTCCCGGCATCAAGGAGCTCACGACCGAGCTGTCATCGCTGCTGCAGGCGCCGACGGTCTGGTCGGTCAACGGCGCCAACGCAATCTCTCGCGACAATCCTTACAGCTTTGGCTACATCTCCTTCGGCGGCAACGACGAGGCGATGAAGCTGTGGCGAAGCCTCACCCCTGACGACATCGTCATCACGCTTGGCTTCGACTCCGGCGAGTACTCGCTGAACCTCGGCTCGATCCCTGCCGGCCACCTGTGGCACTTCACAGATTGGAACGAGCCGTACGGCCACAAGGACGGCGACTTCAGGCATCGCGTCAAGGGTGACTATCGGGTCGTCCGCGGTCACATCGAGCGCACGCTGCAGGACGTGCTGCCTCGGCTCAAAGGCAAGGTTGGCGACCGTCCGCACATCGAGGTGCCGCGGGACCTCAACACCCGTACCATCTCGCGGTCGGTCCGCGAAGGCTGCGTTGACGCCTATGAGTTCTATGCCGAGCTCTATCGATCATGGCGTCCGCACAGCATTGGCTTCGACGACGTCTGCACCGCATACAAGGACCGCCAGTACGTGACCCAGCGGCCGCACGCGTCGATTCCGTTCCACACCGTCCACGATGGCTCGGCGATGGGCGGGGCCTTTGGGCTTGGCGTGGGTGCAAGGGCGGCCGACCCGAGCCTGCATACCTTCGTGTTCTCCGGCGACGGCTGCTGGCGGCTCTTCGGTGGCGCGCTGGCGGAGGCCGCCTACGTGGGGATGAACCTGTTCATCATCAACAACGGCCGGTACGCCATCGTCGACAAGGGCCTCGAGGTGGTCATCCCCGACGTCGAGAAGGGCCGCTATCACGGCGTGCTGCCGGACGTCGACTTCGTGGCCGCCGCCAAGGCGCATGGATGGGACGGTTACCGCTTGCGCCCGGACCTGGGCAACCTGGAGCAGATCCTGGACGCCTGCTACGCGGGCACCGGGCGGTCGATCGTGATCGACGTGCCGATCGACGCCGACCAGGTGATCGGGCTGAACCCAAGGCTGTACAACCTGACGACGGAGACTTACCTCTAGGCCGCAATAACCCGCGGGTGCATACACTCGCGGGTTTCGCGCGGTTTCCAAACCCGCGAGTGCCGGCACACGCTCGTCCGCCGTGTGGGCCTTAACAGGCGGCATTGTGCACGCCCGGCATGCTGGATTCGTGAGTCGCACTCCGCGGATCCCACGCGCGTTGACGAGGAGACCCTTCACGCTGGCAGACGCGCGGCGGGCTGGGCTCAGCCGCTGGCACCTCGAGGGAGACAGCTGGCGGCGAATCGGTCCTGGCACTTACGTATCCACGCGCTTTGGCGAGACACCGCTGCTGAAGCTCGAAGCTGCATCACGCCGCTTGCCTGCGGAAGGCGCGTTCTCGGGCTTTTCCGCCGCCTGGCTTCACGGACTCGACGTGGACCCGTGCGACCCGGTTGAGGTCATCATCCCCAAGGGTTTCGGCGTGTCGGCTCGATCGGGCATGGTAGTGAGACGCTCAGCCCTCACCAAGAGGGAGGTGCTTCGCGTCCAAGGGCTGCGAGCCACTTCGGTGCTACGAACGCTGCTGGATATCTGCGCCCGCGTAACTCTTACCGAGGGTGTGGTGATAGCGGACATGGCATTGCACGCGCGGCTGACCACATCGCGCGAGCTGGCCTCATCGCTCGCGACATACACCGGCACACCGGGCGTGAGCGCGCTGCGTTCGGTTGCCCTTCACGTCGAGCCGTCTGCGGAATCGCCCATGGAGACGAGGCTGAGAATGCTTCTGGTCCTGGCGGGGCTCCCGCGACCGGAAGCGCAGGTCCCGATCCGTGATCGCTGGGGACGCATCATTGGGCGGCCGGACCTGTATTACCAGGACGCTCGACTCGGCCTCGAATATGACGGTGGCACCCACCGAGACAGCCTGGCCGAAGACAATCGCCGTCAGAACCGTCTCCTCGAGGCAGGCGTCCGCCTGCTGCGCTTCACGGCGAGCGACATATTCAATGCGCCCGAGGCAGTAGTGGCGCTGGTGCGCGCGGCCTTGAACACGAGTGCCGGCACCGGCGGGTTTGCGCGCACTGCATAACCCGCGAGTGCGTGCACCGGCGGGTTATTACGCCTCAGCTCAGGTGACCGAGATGTCGATCGCCGGGCGCATCGCAGACAGGCGGTGCAGCACCTCGTGCACTGGGTGCGTCAAGAAGTTCTGTGGCAGCTCGTTTGGTGTCGCGTCACGGTCGGCGAGACCTGGAAATGCGACCTGCTCCAGCATGGCCTGGAACCGCGGTCCCCACTTGCGCGTGCCCAATCGCGCGGTCGTCGAACAGTTGTCGACCATGTAGGCGACACCACGCGCGTGCATGTAGGGCAGCAGCGAGTCCACCGCCTCGATGATCGATTCGTTCGCGATCTCGGAGTACGGGTGTCCGTGCTCAACGAGCACGTCGACCTGAGCCATCATCGCGCCGGCGAACGTGCCAGCTGTGAAACCGTCCACACCCGTATCGACCTGACCCCGACGCTCCCTGACCGCCTTGCCCACGGTCCACATGGGCGACCCGTCGATCGTGGTCAGCGGGTGGTCGCGAAAACGACCCGCGGCCATGACCACGCTCCGGACCTCGTTCCCGCTGGCCACCTCGTCATAGATCTCGGCCATCACGCCTTTGCTCGCGGCATACGAGGCGTCATAGGCACGTCGAAACTCGCGCCTGCTCGTGGCGTCGAGGTGCTCGTCGAGCCCGATCAACCCGTGCCGGGAGATCGTCTCGCGGATCGGCCCCGTAAGCGATTCGCAGGCGCGATTGAACGCGTCCTTGGGTTCCGCCCCTTCCGCGAGATATCGGTGATACAGCGCTTCGACGATACCGTGCACGGCGCCGAGCAGGATGCTGCGCTCACCGAACAGGTCTGAGACTACCTCTGAGCGCAGCGTCGTCTTGAACGTGTACGGAGCGCCCAGCGCGACCGACCATGCCAGCGCCATGTCCGTGGCGCTGCCGTCGAGGTCCTGCTCGACGGCGAAGCTGGTGTTGATGCCCGCGCCGTTCGTCTCGCGGCCCTGCTCGTAGAGCCGGCGCACCGACGGGCCCATGCCCTTCGGACAGACCGCGATCACGTTAACGGTCGCCGGGAAGCGCTCGCCGATCGTCTCGAGATATGCGAGCAGGAAACCGTGCGACAACCCGAGCGTCGCGCCTGGGCGCAGCGCGTCAAACACGCGCTTGTGCAGCTCGGCCTGAGCCGCGTCGGAGATGAGTAGGATGGCGAGATCCGAACCGGCGATCACGCTGAACATTTCGCCCAGCGTCCCGTCGGCCTCCGAGAAGCCGGCGGCCTTCGCCTGCGCCATCGATTCGGATCCGGGACGCAGGCCGACGGCAACCCTGATCCCGGTGCCCTGCAGCGACTCCTTCAGGTTCTGCGCCTGCGCCGGGCCCTGCGAGCCCCAGCCGATGACGCCGATCTGCGTCACACCGGCCAGGGCCTTGGGCAGCAGTGGAAACAGGTGCCGTCCGCCGCGCAGGAAGCTTTCCTCGACTCCATCGAGGACGATGCGCTCGACAGCAAAGACCTTGGATTCGAACAGGTTGGGACGTCGCCCCGACTGCATCACCGCGCTCATTTTCAGGCTCAGTCGCCGGCCGCCGGGTAGGCGCCGAACAGCTTCATCTCGGTCGCGTCGTGCCGAAGCGCCTCCAGCGCCGCGTTCGCTGCGTCGGGGTCGCTGATCTCGAAGTCGACGTAGAAACGGTACTGCCACGGCTTGTTGGGCACCGGACGTGAATCGAGTCGCGTCAGGTTGATCCCACGTTCCGAGAAGCACCTCAGGGCGGAGACGAGGCTGCCTGGCCTGTGCGCTCCGATGAAGGCCAGCGATGCCTTGTTCAGCCCTGGACCGCCGGGCAGCGCGCTCGGACCGTGGTCGACGATCACGAAACGGGTCTGGTTGGACGCGTCGTCCTGGATACCCTCGGCGAGGATCTTCAAGCCGTAACGGCGTGCCGCCGCCGCGCTGGCGATGGCCGCGCTGCCCACCACCATGCCTTCGGCGACCGCTCGCGCCGCAGCGGCCGTGTCGTGGAAGGTGACGGCCTGGATCTTGCGCGCGTCCAAAAAGCGCCGGCACTGCAGCAGCGCCTGCGGGTGCGAGAGGGCACGGACGACGGGTTCGCCGCGGCCGAGCAAGCAGTGACGAATGGGATGGATGATCTCCGCGCTGATGCGAAGGTCTGATCGTTCCCAGAGCAGGTCGTTGACCTCCTGGACAATGCCGCCCAGCGAGTTCTCCACTGGGAGCACGGCCGCATCCACCTCACGCGAGGCAAGGGCGTCAAAGACGCGTGAGAACGTGGCGAAGCCGACTGTTTTGGCATTGGGGAGGATTGCCATCGCCGCCTCTTCCGAGTACGCGCCAGGCTCCCCCTGGTAACCGACGTGACGCCATGCAGCGGCAGACTCCATGAGGATCGGGATCATACCGAGGATTCCCTCTCCCCTTAGGGGAGGAGGGCTAGGGAGGGGGGTCAGATGGTGGGCGAGCCAAGGCTCCCGGGCGATGTGGCCTGCGCCTCGTCATCGCCCGGCCAGGGCGGCGAGGTGTAGCACAGAAAGCGCAGCGGGCCGTCGGGCGATGCTCGGAACTGAAACGCCCATCCCGCCGGGATCACGAGCGCGTCTCCTCGGCGGACCGCGACCGGCTCGACGCGGGCCGCGTCGGTGTCCGGCGGGCAGCGCCACACCTCGCCATCGCCCTCGAGGAAGTACCAGATCTCCTCGACCTGACGGTGCTTTACCGGGCGGGACGTCTGTCCCGGGCCGAGCGTAGCCTGGCACAGGCTCGCCCGGCTGGCGCGTTCCGTCTCTCCGACCAGGAGGCGGATCTCGGATCCATCCGGCGCAGGACTGGCCGCTTCCGATAGCCGGCCGACAGGCGGGATCTCTGGCGTCGAGTGCGCCACGGGGTCATGGTAGTGCGCTCCGTATAGGTGAAAGGTAGGGGTGGCCATGAGAAGACTTTTTGCTGCGCTCGTCACCGGATGCGCGCTCGCCGTCGTGTCCTCGTCAGCCGCGTATGCCGGCGACCTAAAGGTTCGCGGCAGCGGCTCGCCCGACTCTGGCACCTGCGGCAACAGCTGGGCGAATGACACGTTCACGCGCCAGTTCGACGTGCAGGCGACAGGCGGAACCTTCACCCTCACCGAGTTCTTCAAAGACGGGCACTTCGTGACCGTAGCCGGCGCGAGCCCGGGCGGCTGCGAGACGGGTTCCGATCACGGCACGCTCATCGCCGCCGGAGTCCGCGGCAGCTTCCATGGCTTCCTCGCCGGGGAGGTCACCGGTGGCGTGTACAACCCAGACGCCCCGTGCACCGGCGATGCGTTCGCGGCCGCCTTCTTCGGTGCGGCAGCTGTCTGGAACATCACCACCGACTGGTCCTTCTCGTATGAGGCTCAGGGCGGCGGACTGCTGTTCAGGCGATGGACGAATGCAGGCTCCGGCAATCTGGGCGACATCGCGACGAGCTGAGCGCGTTTAGTTAAGTCGGGAGCGCACCGGCTGTGGGCTCCCGGCGCTCTTCCGGGACGTGATCGGGTGCCACCATTGAGCGTATGGGCAGGTGGAGCGATGTGGCTGCGGCCGATCCCGTCTTTGCGGAAAAAGTGCGCGAGGCGTTCGACGCACACCGCCACAAAACGCTCGCGACCTTGCGCCGGGACGGCTCGCCGCGCATCAGCGGCATCGAGATGCAGTTCGCCAGGGGCGAGCTGATCATGGGCATGATGCCGGACTCGATGAAGCTCAAGGACGTCCAGCGTGACCCGCGGGTCGCCGTCCACAGCGGCTCAGACGATCCCCCGAAGGACGCCCCGAGCGAGTGGCTCGGTGACGCCAAGATCTCGGGCCTGGCGGTGAGGACGCGCCGCAGCGGCAGGTTTCGCATCGACATCAAAGAGGTTGTGCTTACTCGCGTGGGCAAGCCCGCGGATCACCTGGTCATCGAGTCATGGCACGAGGGACGCGGGATGCATCGCCGCGAGCGGCGGTGATCGCGTTCCTGCCCGCGCCGCCGTCTCGCCGGCCCAAGACGGGATCGGACAGCAATCCGATCGAAAGCGCTAGTGAAGTCCAGCCCAGGCCGAGCGCGAGCCCGCCGATGACATCGCTCGGCCAGTGCTCGCCGAGATAGAGCCGCCCCACACAAACGGTCAGCAGCAGCAGCGAGGCGACAGTCCAGGCCACGGCGAGCAGCGCTTTCGGCATGCGGCCCCACAGCAGGCACACGACCAGGAGCACACACATCCAGCTGAAGAACGCGACGTGGCCGCTCGGATAGCTGTAGCTGCCGGTTTGCCTGATCACATGCACCAGATGCTCATCCGGTCGTGGGCGCTGGATGAGGGACTGTGTCACCGAGTAAATCGGCCCGCTGAGCGAGCCGATGAAGATCAGCGGCCCGGCCCTCGTGTTGAGAAGGAACACGAGCACGATGGCGGCGATTCCAAGCGCCAGCTGTCGCGTGCCTTCGACCTGGTCGAGGAGCCTGAACACTGGAAGCAAGAACTGGATCGGCAGTCCCTGCACGAAGCGCTCGACCGGGACGTCGAACCCGACGTACGGCTGCCGCGCGGCGCCGTACGTGTCGACTGCGAAGACCGCCATCCCCGCGGCGCCCAGCCACGCAAAGACGGGGCGAATTCTCAGGACGCGCGTCACCAGGGACTCCCCAGCAGGCGCCCCCACCTGGCGAGCGCAAACGAATGAAGACCGAGCGCCACGAATCCGAGCGCCACGAAGCCCAGGAGCAGATGGCCGTACGGCTGGGCGAGCAGGAACGTGAACGCACCGCTGTAGCCGCGCGCCCCCGAGGGGTTGTGATGCAGGCCGGCCTGGAGCACGAACCAGCCGACGAGCGTGAACGTAACGCCACGGGAGCACATGCCGAACCGGCCGAGCCAGACCGCAGCTTTCCTGGCCGCCGGGGGCATCTCATGCCGCGTCAGGTCGTTCCTGAAGATCGCCGCGTACGCCTCTGCGAACTGACCCAGCCCGACACCGATCGTCACCACGCCGATGAGCGCTGCCACCAACGAGCCCGCGGGGTACGTGAGCATGGCCCTGACGAGGGATTGGATGGTGTCGGTCGCGCCCGGCTTCCCACCGGCCATGAGGTTGAGCGCGAACAGCGCGATGGCCGCCCATGCGAAGCCGCTCCACATGAAGCCGAGACGTTCCGCGATGCCGGTGGCGTCGGAGCCTCGGTGCAGGGGATCGAAGATCGCACGGACAAAGCCCCAAACCGAGTACGCGGCCAGGCCGAGCACGACGACCACGAGGAGTGGGCGTCCGAACGGGTTGCTGGTGATCGCCACCACGCTGCCCGATGGGTCGGTCGCCGTGCCCCCGACACGGAGCGCGAGGCCGAGAGCGAGGAGCCCCATCACCGCGTAAAGCAATCCGCGGACCATGTAGCCGATCCGCTCGAGCAGCTCGAGCCAGCCGCTGGCGGCTGCCCGCCTGACGACGTCGCGAGCACGGCCGGCTTTGAGACCAGCTGAGAGGGCCATGAAATGAGAACGCCCGCCCGCAGCGGGCGACCCAAGCCGAGACTGGGCCACCGGGCGCGTCAGATGGGGTCGATATGCTGATGCGATGACCGCGAGGACGAAGAAGCGGATCCTGGTCGTCGAAGACAACCCCGCGAACCAGATGCTGACCAGGACCGTGCTCGAGGGAGCAGGCTACGAGGTCGACGTTGCGAGCACTTCGAATGACGCGCTGCACATCCTGGAGTCGCACTTGCCGGCCCTGATCCTCATGGACGTCGAGCTGCCGGGCAGGGACGGGCTTTCGCTGACGCGCTTGCTCAAGAGCATGTCGCCGACGACCGCCATCCCGGTGGTGGCGATGACAGCTCACGCCACGCTGCAGCAGCGGCAGGAGGCGATCGCAGCGGGGTGCGTGGGATTCATCGCCAAGCCGATCGACGTGCACACGTTTGCCTCGCGTGTCGCCGAGTTCCTCAACGCATCGAAGGAGGAGTAAGGCGAGGCCTCATATCGGCCGAATTTCTCTCGTTCATAGAGAAGACGAAAGGCGACTGGCAAATGTGACCGATGGGGTGAAACCGCCGACCGCCTCAGGGTCGTGTGCCGCTTGGATTGGATCGTTTCACAATGGCCCCAGTGAAGGAGGCTGCCGGGCCCGCCACGACCGTCGCAGCGACGATCCGGCATCAAGCCAACCAGTCGGTGGCAAGCCGTGACTCAGAGGTCGGACGGTTTGTCGCCTTCAGGAGGGTCAGGCCAGATACGGGGTGGAGGGCCGCTCCGCAGGCGGGTTTGAGCATCGGCCTCGAACTCTTCCAGCATCATCCGGCCAAGTCGAGCCGAGTCCGCGCGCATGACTTGCAGGAGGGGGGCATCAATGTGCTCGGCCGCCTCGAGCTTGACGAGGTCGCGCTCTTGTTTTCGCAGCTCGCGCTGAATTGTCGGGTCCGCCGTCAACGCGCGCGACTCCTCGCCGGTCCCGCTGGTGATGCCGCTACGGTTTAACACCAACGCGTCAAGCGCGTTGTAGATCCATCGAGCCGTCTCCGACGCCGATGCAACCGTACCTGTGAGCTGAAAATCGGCCGCGAAATAGAGGACTGAAACGCAGTCGGGAACGTATCTGGTCATTGGCTTCGCCCAGTCGTTGTCCATGCGCGCGAAGCGCCACAGTTCGTTGGCCACGCTGCGCTCTTGCAGTCTCGCCTCGGGCTCCAGACTTCCGCGCCATGCAAGCTCGGTCACGTCGCTCGCCAGCTGCGCCTGGTCTTGCATGTCGGCCCCGTCTGCGTACTCGGCGCAGGTCGGCATCGCACGCTCGCAGCACGAGGCGACGAAAGTAAGCTGGTGCCCAAAAGTCAGCTTAGACAGCCGTTCACGGAGCCGTTCCTCGTCGAAGTTGAGCTGCGGCGTCTCTCGGCTCACAGAGGGTTCGTGGCACGTGTCTGGTGCGACGAGGCTGTCAGGACGAGCGCAACGAAGCCCGCCAGGATCGTTATCGCGTACACCGAAATTGCCATCAATTGCCCCGGACCCGCATCCGAAAAGCCGGGGCGAACCATGGTCAAAGCGAGCAAAACATAAGGTTGGTAGTTGCCGGCGGCGTGCAGGATGGCGCACGGCCATACGCTGCCCGACTTGAGCCGGAGGTGTGCCATAAGCGCTCCGTAGAAAACGATGTAAAGGACGAACAACGGAAATCCCTCAAGGCCTTTGTTGAAGCCAAGTAGCACGTTGTAGGGCAGGTGCCAGGCCGCCCAAATCGCACCAGAGATGAGGTAGGCCGGAACCGGTCCAAGAGGCAGCAAACGCGGCACCAGGTAGTCCCGCCAACCGATTTCTTCGCCGAGCTCATACACGGGCACTAATGGCACCACCACCAAACTGAGCAGCAGGACTGCCAGACCGAAGTGCGCAGACACGAAGTCAACGATCAGAGAAGGCGATACCATCCCGCGCTGCGGATTCCAGTCCAGCTGGAAAGCGCCCGCCGCAATCCCCATGGCGGTCGAGGCGATGGCCGCGACCGCCGTCAGCAGGAAAGCAACCAGGTAGGCTGCACGAGCCCCAGGCCCGGTCCCTAACCGCAGCAGCCCGCTGTCTCGGAAACCTTCCCTCAGGAGGGGTCCGCGGACAAGCAAAGCCGCAATTCCTGGTCCCCAGGAAGCCAAGAGAGCGGTCCACCATGGCAGCCCCAGACGGTCGATGGCGATCCAAACCGCCCAGCTGATGCCAAAGGCCAGAAATAGGAAGATGGCGACGGAGCTCCACCTGACCCGCTCGCCTGGGCGCATCGACGAGAGTTTGAGGTCTAGCCGATGGGTTCGCCGCGCCTGGTCCTGGCGATCAGCTCGCGGTACGCATCGGCGGCCGGTGTCGCGACTCGCTGCAGCCGAGGATCATCGTCGAGCTCGATGTGATACAGGCCGAAGTCTGTGGCGGCGTCTGACGGCCGGCCCCACTCGCGGTTTGAGGTGATGCTCCACCACACGTAGCCGCCGACGTTGACACCGTCAGCCGCGGCTCGCTCCAGCGCCGCGAGGTGCAGCCTCAGGTAGGTGGCGCGATCGACCCCGCCGGCCTCCTTCACGCATCCGTTCTCGACCACGATCACGGGCAGTCCAGGGAACATGATCGAGGCGTGCCTCAAGGTGTTGTAGAGGCCCTGCGGATATACCGGCGCGTGATCGAAGTGGCCGGCAGCGGCGTCCATCAGCTGGTGCAGCCGGTTGAGCCGGATGTGGTCGAGACCCCAGTAGTAGTCCAGCCCGACGAAGTCCTGCTGGCCTTCGCAACCGGGCGGGCAGAGGAAGTTTGGGAGCGCGCCGGCCATGCCGAGATGCCACCAGTTCGCGTTGAACGCCGTGCTCAGAGCAGTGATGTTGCGGAGCGGAACATCGAGCAGGTGTGTGAGTGGTCGGAGCAGCGTCGTGCGATGGTGGTGGCTCGTGAGCTCCTTGAACTTCACCCGTGTCGGGTCGCCGAAGACCTCCTCCGCCAGCGCGCGTGCCAGCTCCACCTCGAGGCCCGACAGCTCTCGCGTGGCGGGGTCGCGGTAGCACATCCCCGGCTCGCCTACCGTAACGCCGACTTTCAGGTACCCGCGCCGAAGCGCCTCAGCGAGTACCGGTCCCGGGCGACGTGCGGTATCGCGCCGCCAGGTCGAATCGCGAACGTCCGTGGACGCCCGCCTCTCGACCAGGTGCTCGAGTGAACGCACCATGTGCCCCGGTGGCTCCGCCGCCGGATGCTCCGGGAAATGGCGCCGGTGGCTGGTCACCCACGCGCCTGACCGCTTGAACTTGCGGACGGCCCGCTCGACAGCCGCCAGCAGATCGTTGTTGCCCTTGGCGACGGCCGCCCCGTACGACTCGTGACCGAGCTTGCGCAGCGGCACCAGCCGGTAGCGTTTAGGATCGCCCTTCTCGATCTCACGCAGTGCGAGGTCGTGACCGAGCACGCCTGACACCTCGTCGTGCTCGAGCATCCTCAAGGCTGCCGCATAGCTCTCGGCGGCGCGAACGTCCATGCCGTCGATCGGCGCCGCAACGGTCTCGTGCAGGATCGCGCCTTTGACCACCGCCACCTGCTTGCCGCTGCCGCTCCAGTCGGCAGCGTGTTCGTGCTTGACCAGAAGCGCGTACCGCACGCTGAAGTAAGGCTCCGAAAAGTCCACCTGGTCGGCGTGGGGCCGGGTGATTGGAAGCGAGGCCAGCACGACATCGATGCGGCCTCGCTCCGGCATCGGATGCTCGGCCATGCGCTGACCGTGCCGGGCGAGGTGCTGGTGATCGCGGATGGCCATGGCCTGGCGATCGAGGTGGGCCTGCACCATCGGCGGCATGCCCAGCAGGTAAGGGTTGACCGACACCATCGCGTCCGGGTGGTGGCGCTTGATCTCTTCGCGGGCCAGGCGATTCGCCATGAACAGGTTCGGGATCAGCTTGGCGAGCGCTTCGGTCTGTTCGAGCGGGCCCGCGTCCTCGCCCATGCCGGGGGGGAGGGCGTAGTCCCGCTGCCACCATGGCTTCATGTAGCCGCCGATTAGGATCGACGGCTCGTTGATGGTGATCCAGTAGCGCACGAGGTCCCCGAGGTGGCGAACGACCTCGGCCACGAACCGCTCGAAAGTCTTTGGAAACTCCGGAGCGATCAGATGTCCGCGCTTCTGCACGTGGATCGGCCAGTTGAAGTGATGCAGCGTGACCATGGGCTCCATGCCGGCAGCCCGTATCGCCTCCGTGAGCTTGCGGTAGTGATTGAAGACCTCGGCGTCGTACTCCCCTGGCCGCGGTTCAGCGCGGGCCCAGGCGATTGAGAAACGAAACAGCGTGCAGCCAAGGCCCTGCGCCAGCTGGATGTCCTCGAGATAACGATTGCGAAAGTCGGTGGCCGCGCCTCGCGGCGTGCGCAGGTGCGACTTTTCCCAGTAGTCGTGGATGTCCTCGAGTGCGGCCTCGTACGCCTCGCACTGATGGTCTGCGGTCGCCACTCCGAAGAGGAAGTCGCGAGGCAGCACCGCTTTCACTCTGACCGCATCCTAGCCGGGCTGGACAAGCCGGACATGAGAAAGTAGCTCCGGATGACGACCTCTGGAGAGCTGACGGAAGAGGATCACCCGCACCTGGAGAACCCTCCCCCGCAGGACCATCCCGCCCGCAGCCGCGCCCTGGCTGCCGTGTGCGACACATTCCTGCCCGGCGGCAACGGCCTGCCGTCCGCCGCTCAGATGGGCGTGCCTGCGCGCATCCGGGCCGAGCTCGACGCCTTGGGCCGGCCGGCCATGATCTCCGACCTCGACCGGCTCCTGGACACCATCGAGTCCCAGCTCTTCAACCTGGCCACCACCGGCCACAACGCGCGCTTCAGCCAGCTGGGTCTCCGGGAGCGTGAGGAGTACCTGAAGCGCTGGGCCGCAAGCCCCATCGCCCTGAAGCGCAGAGGGTTCCAGGTCTTGAAGCGCCTCACCCTGCTCTACGCCTGCGGAACCGAAGACTCACCCTACTGGCGGCTCATCGGTTTCAGCCGCCCCGAGCTCGATCCTGTGGCGGATCCTCTCCCACTGCGGTTCCGCCGCCTGGCCCTGGGAAAGCCCGTCGACGACTACGACGCAGTCGTCATCGGCAGCGGCGCGGGAGGCGGGGTGGTGGCAGCGCGCCTGGCGGCAGCGAACAAGAGGGTGCTGGTCCTCGAGCGTGCGCGATTCGTGCCCGAGAAGGACATGGATTGGAAGGAGCTGCCGGGCTACGCCTCGTTCTATCTGGACCGCGGCATCGCCTCCAGCGAGGACCGGGCGGTCGCGATCCTGGCCGGGAGCGCGGTGGGGGGTGGGACGCTCGTCAACTGGACGACCTCGCTTCGCCTTCGCGAGCCGGTGCGGGAGGAGTGGCGTCAGCATGGCATCGACGGCCTGGACGCCTTTTACGACGATGTGCAGCGCCGCGTGCACATCGACACGTTCGAGACTGCGATCAACGGTCCCAATTCAAAGCTTCAGCTGGGCCTGGACCGCCTTGGTCAGTCCTACCGCGTCACACCGCGCAACGTCAGCGGCTGCGGTGACTGCGGCATGTGCGGCTTCGGGTGCCGGCGTGGCGCCAAGCAGTCGACCGCGCGAACTTACCTGGCGGACGCGTGCGCGCGCGAGGCCGAGATCGCCGACGGCTGCGAGGCCTGGAGGATCGACGTCAAGAGCGGCCGCGTGACCGGCGTCGTGGTCAGGCTTGATGGCGGCGAGGTGAAGGTTCGCGCTCCTTTGATCGCGCTTGCCGGCGGCGCGATTCTGTCGCCCGCCGTGCTGCTCCGCTCTGGGATCGCCGAGGGCCGCGCCGGCACCAACCTCCACCTGCACCCGACGACGGCAGTGGTGGGGATCTATGAGGACGAGGTGCTCGGCTGGATGGGCCCGCCGCAGTCGGTGGTCGGCGACCAGCTCGCAGACATCGACGACGGTTACGGCTTTGTCATCGAGTGCCCATCGGTGCCGCCCGGCATCCTAGCCGCATCGCTTCCGTGGTGGGGGAGCGAGCAGTACCTGGAGCTGCTGTCGACCTCAGCACGAATGGCGGCGTTCATCGCGCTGGTCCGCGATCGCGATTCCGGGCGCATCGAGATCGACCGTGACGGTGCGCCTCGAATCCACTACTCGCTGGGCGAGATGGAGCGGCGACACCTCGAGCGCGCGATGATCGAGGCGGCGCGCCTACATTTCGCGGCGGACGCCGTGCGCGTCCACACCGTCCACACGCCTCCGCTGTCAGCTGAGCCCGACGGCCTGCCCGCGCTGGAGGCGGAGATCCGCCACCGCGGCGTCGCAGAGAACAGGCTGGGCCTTTTCAGTGCGCATCAGATGGGCACGTGCGCCATCGGCACCAGAGCGCATTCGTCCGTCGCGGACCCCGATGGCAAGGTATGGGACGTTCACGGCCTCTACATCACGGACGCCAGCGCGTTTCCGACCGCGTCCGGGGTCAACCCCATGCTGACCGCAATGGCGCTCGCCATGCGCACAGCGGAGCGAATGGCTTAGGGCGACACAGCGGCAGCAGGTTCTGATTCGGCGAAAACGTTCTTGCGCAAAGCTGCGATATGGGGGCGAAGCTCGGGGTCGACGTACTCGTAGGCGACGACGCGATCGCTGACCTCCCAAAACCGCTTGCGATCGCTCGACTGCATGCGATCCAGCAGCTCGCCAGACCATTCCGCCGGCATCTGGCGCACCCCGTCGAGCGCCGCGGCGAGCAGTTCCTTGCGCTCATGCTCCGTCGCCCACAGGCACAGCTTGAGCACACAGTTCAAAGCACCCTTCTGTGCGACGGCACTGCCTGTGGTCCGCAGCTCCCCAAGGTTGCGTGCCATCAGATTCACGAGGTCGAGCGCGAGCTTGCGGTCTTGCGCGACCTGGCACAGCTCGCTCACATCTTCATAGGCGGTCGGCAGCGCGAAGGGCATGCCTGCGGCATCGAAAGCGCGGCCGTATTGAATGAGGTGAGCGGCGATGGCGAGCGCAAGCTCCGGGCGCTCTGGTGCAACTGTCTCAGCGAGCCTGCGGTACTCGTTCATGGCGGCATAGCCGAGCGGCGCCGCGCGCTGGTTGATCGATGCCCGCAGGAACGTGTTGAAGAACCGCACCACCAGCTGCAGCAGCTCCTCGTCCTTGTGGCTCAGCGCCGCCAGGCCCATGTCACGCGTTGCGCGCGCGATCGTGCGGATGACTTCCTTCCGGTAGGGCTGGACCTCCCCGATCAGATCGACGAAGCGGCTCAGGATCTTGTACTCGACCCAGGTCCGGCTCGCATCCGTCTCGGAGATCACCTGATCGGACGCACCGGCCAGGTCGTAGTGGCCGACGCGGAACCACTCCGCGGGAAACTTGCTTTTGTGAGGGATGTACTCGAGGACCATCAGCTGGCACAGCGAGTCGATCGCGGCCAGGCCTACCTCCGCGTCACCTTCCTCTATCGACCCGAGCGCGATGTCCGTGATCTGGTCGATCGCCAGCGCAAATTCGTGCCGCAGGCCCAGATCGCCGCTCGCGACAACGCGACGCACCAGGGAGGTAGCTCGGTGATGGATGGTCGCGATCACCACCTCGCCGCGCATGAATCCGAACAGGTGGCGCAAATAGGGAAGAAGGAGGGCGAAGTCGATGAAGCCGAGAAGTGCGGCGGTGAGCACGCCGGCCTGCGGGATGCGGTCCTCCTTCAGCTCAAGGCTGACCCAGACCGTGAAGAGCATCGACCCAAGGAACAGCCCGATGACGGCGGTGTTCAGCCGGTCTCGGACGAAGATCTCGATGATGCGCGGCGAGTAGCGGTCGGCGCTGAGCTGCACCCCGACCACGACCACCACGATGACGATGGCGATGGCCACGCCCTCCGCGGTGCCGATGAGGATCAGGGCTGAGGAGGCGCCCAGCTTGTCTGCCTGGAAGAGCTCCAGGGGCGAGGTGGCAAAGCGCGTGTCTATGAGGACTGTGATGAGGAGCACGACCAGTGGTATGACCGCCAGCGCGGCGGCGGTGACGACCATGTCGAATGCACGCCTGCCTGGCGTTCGCGCGAGCAGGCGGCGGCGCCTGGCGGCTGGGTGGTCGTCGGTGAGTGCCGGTGTGTCCATCAGGTCCCCTCATTAGCCACGCCCCCGGGGCCCCGGCTGTGAACAGCAAGTGTAAGAAAAACGTCACGCGCTGAAAGTCGGGCGGTCACAACGCCCCAAAATCAGGTACTTTCCTCCTGCGCGGTCCGGACGCAGTCGGTGTCGACCGGATGAACCGGGTACCGCGCTCTCGTCCTTTTATATGTAGGAGCCGTCGTTTGAGGGAGGGAAGGGCTCGGCACCTGGGTGCCGAGGTGCCTGCCGCCGGCCAGAAGAGCCGATGCGGCCGTTGATCGGGGCCGTGGAAGGGCGCGCCGCCAACGGGCTTGGGGCGACTGTGGGCGCCTGCGCGGCCGGGCTGGCGCTCGTGGTCGCCATGGTCGTGCAGACGCTCGGCCCGCTGCCCGGCTCCGTCCTGGGACGCGGCCACGCGGCCCCCGGCCAAACCACGTTCCAGGCTGCGCCGCCACGGGTTCTAGGCGCGCTGCAGCTTGGCGAAACCCAGGTACTGGTTCAGCTGCCCCTGTTCACCCCGACCGATCGGGCAGCAGAGCTCGGTGATCGATATGGCCTTC
>DASXTG010000055.1:0-3518 GCA_036505515.1 Candidatus Dormiibacterota bacterium
GCCCGGTCGCCTGGTCGAAGCGGCTGGGGATCGTCCGATCGCCGGTGCTGGGCGCGCTCGTCTGCGGCGCGACGAAGCGCGACAAGCGTGCTTCCCAGAGGGTGCTGCTCGAAAGGACGTGGGTCAGGTGGCCGAACGTCACCGTCGGCCGTGATCCGCTGGTACGAAGGGTGGTCTCGAAAGGACGCGCGAGGGTCGGTCGATCGGGGCTCACCCAGAACTCGTCGTGGAAGCTGGTGAGCAGCTTCAACCGTGAGGTGATCTGCCAGGTGAGCTTTCCGAAGATCTTGTCGAACTCGTCGGTCCGCGGGAAGCGCGGGTCCGTGCCCGGCTGGCTGTCGTAGTCGCGCAGGTATTGATAGCCGCCGAAGAACCACAGGCGGTCGCGCAGGATCGGTCCGCCCAGGTGCGTGGTGAAGTCGCGGTATCTCGCACGGGTGTACTCGGTCTCCGCCTCGCTGCAGCGTACGCAGGCCAGCTTCTCGGGGTGGCTGGTCAGCCGGTCGCTCTGTGCGTAGTACGCGGCGTCGAACTCGAAGCGGTTGCTTCCCTGCTTGGTGACGATGTTGAAGACGCCTCCCTGGATGTTGCCGTACTCGGCCGAAGCGTTCAGCGAATCGATCTGGACCTCCTGGATCACGTCGACATCGGGCTGGGGCGCCGCCCCGCCGGAGCATGGTCAAGTGAAGTTGGTCCCGTCCAGGAGGTAGAGGTTCTCGTTGGCGCTGCCGCCGAAGACCGACACGTTGTTGTTGGTGCCGCTGGAGGGCGAGGTCGGCGAGACGCCAGGCGTGGCCTTGATGAAGTCGAACATGCTGTAGCGTCGGACGGGGATGGTGGCGAGCTGCTCGGGTCCGTAATGGCTGGACAGGCCGCTGCGCCGGGTATCGACGGCCGAGCCCTTCCCTTCGACGGCGATCGACTCCGCCGGGCCGGCGAGCCTCAGGATCACCGTCCGCTCGACCGCAGCCCCCACGGTGATCCGGATCCGGTCTCCGCGGTAAGGCGCGAACCGCGCGCGCTCGACCTCGAGCGTGTACTCTCCCGGCGCGAGAGCGGGGAGACGGAACTGGCCTCTCTCGTCGCTGACGGCGGTGGCCGGCCCGCCGATGAGGGCGGGCGAGCTGACGCGCACGATCGCGGCCGGCAGGACGCCACCGGCTTCATCCCTGACCGTCCCGAACAGGGTGCCGGTGAGCACCTGTGCGGACAGGACGCGCGTCGACAGGACCAGTAGCCCGGCGGTCAGCGCGACGGACGGCTTCGACATGGTCGCCCCCTTGGAAAGGTCCACTCTTCAACGCGCAGGTTCTCGCCCATTCCGGCCACGCCACCCCGTGCGCGCGTAGAATGCTGCGCATCACGCTGATGCACGGTTAGTTACCCATGACGCCGGAACGGTGGGAGGCGGTCAAGGACCTGTTCCAGGCGGCGCTCGAGGTCACCCCGGCCGAGCGCGCCGCCTTCATCTCGAAAGCCACGAAGGACGATCCGGCGCTCGCGGACGAGGTCCGCGCGCTGCTGTCGGCCCATGGGAATGCCGACGGCGCCTTCGAGGCGATGACCCGCACCGGCGTGGCGAAGACGCTCGCCGCCGGCTCCCGTCTCGGTCCCTACGAGATCCACTCGCTCATCGGAGCAGGCGGGATGGGGGAGGTCTACAAGGGCCGCGACACCCGGCTCGGACGCACCGTTGCCATCAAGGTCCTGCCGTCCGATTTCGCCGCGGACCCGGCCATGCGCAAGCGGCTGGAGCGCGAGGCGCGCACCATCTCGAGCCTCAACCATCCCCACATCTGCTCGCTCTTCGACATCGGGGAGCAGGACGGGCGCAGCTTCCTGGTCATGGAGTACGTGGAGGGCGACTCCCTGGCCGATCGACTGAGGCAGGCGCCGCTGCCCTTGGCCCAGGCCCTCGATCTGGCCCGCCAGATCGCCGAGGCGCTCGAGGAGGCGCACGGGCACGGGATCGTCCACCGCGACCTCAAGCCCGCCAACATCATGCTGACGAAGAAGGGGGGCGAAGCTGCTCGATTTCGGCATCGCCAAGCCGCGCCCCGCGGGCGAGGCGGCCGATACCGCGTCCGCGCTCACGGGCGAGGGGTTGATCGTGGGGACGCCGCAGTACATGGCGCCGGAACAGCTCGAAGGCAAGCCGCTCGACGCACGGACCGACATCTTCGCCTTCGGGCTCGTGCTCTACGAGATGGTCACCGGCCGCAAGGCCTTCGAGGCGCCCAGCCGCGCCGGGCTGATCGCCGCCATCCTCCGAAGCGAGCCGCCGTCGCTCCTGCAGTCCCAGCCGCTGGCGCCGGCCGCGCTCGATGCCCTCGTCCGCCGGTGTCTCGCCAAGGATCCCGGAGAGCGTTGGCCATCCTGCCGCGACTTGACCTTGGCGCTGGAACGCATCGAACAGCCGCCCGCCGCCACCCGCACGACACGACGCCGCCATTGGGTCACCGCCGCAGCCGTCGCAGCCACCCTTGCGTTGCTGGCCCTAGCACTGGTCCCCAGACTCCAGCGGGCGGGCCGGCCGTCCATCGGATCCATCGCCGTGCTCCCGCTGGCGAACCTCTCGGGCGATGCCGAGCAGGAGTACTTCGTCGACGGCATGCACGAAGCGCTCATCACCGACCTGGCGCAGATCGGAGCGATACGCGTGGTCTCACGCACCTCGGTCATGCAGTACAAGGCCAAGCCGAAGCCGCTGCCGGAGATCGCGCGTGAGCTGAACGTAGACGCCGTGATCGAAGGATCGGTCGCGCGCTCTGGCGACCGCGTCCGCATCACCGCTCAGTTGATCGACGCGCCCGCAGACCGGCACCTGTGGGCGAAAAGCTACGAAAGGGACCTTCGCGATGTCCTCGCCCTGCAGAACGAGGTGGCGAGTGCGATCGCGGCCGAGATTCGCGCCAAGCTCACCCCCGACGAGCAGGCGCGGCTGGCGAGCGCCCGCCCCGTCAACCCTGACGCGTACGAGGCGCTGCTCAAGGGCCAGCACGTCCGGGCGCGCAACACGGAGGAGGCCATCCGGAAGAGCATCGAGTACTTCGAGAAGGCGATCGCGCTGGATCCGCAGTACGCGACCGCATACGCGAACCTGGCGGAGTCCTACAACGGCCTGGCGGTCTTCGTATCGCCAGTCGAGCTCCGAGCCCCCGCGAAGGCGGCCGCGCTCAAGGCCCTAGAGCTGGATCCTGCGATCTCGGAGGCGCACAGGGTCTTGGCGACGATGCTCTTCAGGTACGAGCGGGACTGGGCGGGCGCCGAGCGCGAATACCGGGCCATCGAGCTGAACCCGAATGACGCCGGCGCTCATGCCGCGTTTTCGGTCTATCTCGCCATGGATGCACGCCGGTTCGACGAGGCCATCGACCATACCAGACGATCCGCCGCCATCGACCCGCTCACCGGAGACCAGAGGCTGGGCTGGATCCACCTCATCGCGGGCCATTACGAGGAAGCTCTCCGCCACTACCAGAGAGCCATCGAGCTCCAGGCCACGTCCTGGACGAGGT
>DASXTG010000056.1:0-12500 GCA_036505515.1 Candidatus Dormiibacterota bacterium
TCGCGACGGACTGCTCGACACCTGCGGCACCGGCGGCGATGGGCTGGCGACCTTCAACATCTCCACCCTCTCCGCGATCGTGGCCGCGGCGTGCGGCGCCAGGGTGGCCAAGCACGGCAACCGCGCCGCCTCATCTCAGTGCGGGTCAGCCGACGTGCTCGAGAAGCTGGGCGTCAAGATCGACCTCGGCCCAGAAGGCGTCGCCCGCTGCATCAACGAAGGCAGCATCGGATTCCTGTTCGCACCCGTTTTTCATCCATCGTTCCGCTTCGCGGCGGTGCCGCGGAAAGAGCTCGGCGTACGCTCCTTCTTCAACGTCCTTGGTCCACTCTGCAACCCGGCCGGCGCGCGCTACCAGGCACTTGGCGTGGCCGATGGCGCACTCGCCGGAAAGATGGCCGACGTGCTCATCCGCCTGGGCGTCGAGCGGGCCATCGTCTTCCACGCGGGTGACGGCATGGACGAGCTGTCCGTGAGCTCGCCATCGCTGGTGATCGAGATCGACGGCAACCGCAAGGAATATCAGCTCGATCCGTCGGAGCTCGGCCTGGCGGCATCCCCTCAGGAAGCCATGCGCGGCGGTGGTCCCGAGGACAATGCGCGCATCGCTCGCGAGGTGCTGGCGGGAGCAACCGGGCCTCGGCGCGACGTGGTGCTGCTCAACGCTGCGGCGGCGCTGCGGGCGGCGGGCCTGGCGAAGGACTGGCGCGAAGGCATGGGAGAAGCCGCCCAGGCCATCGACTCGGGGCGCGCCGCCGAGGTCCTGCAGCGCTGGGCCGCGATCTCGCAGCAGTGACAGAGCAGGATCTGCTGTCGCGCCTGGTGATCGAGGCCAGGCAGGACATGCAGCGCAGGCGCGCGCTCGTTTCGCAGGACGATCTGGAACGTGCGATCGCCGCTTACACACCGAAGGACTTCGCGGGCGCCCTGCGCCGGCCGGGGCTGGCCGTCATCGCCGAGATGAAGCAGCGCACGCCGAGCATGGGCGTCCTCGCCGATGAGTACCAACCGGCCGAGCTGGCGCGCGCATACGAAGCGGGCGGAGCAGCAGCCATCTCAGTCCTCACGCACATGGCCGGTTTCGGCGGCCGGCCGGAGCACGTCGAATCGGCGCGGCTGGCGACCGGGCTGCCCATCCTCCGCAAGGACTTCATCACCGATCCATACGAGGTCGGGGAAGCGCGCGCGTCCGGCGCGGACGCCGTCCTTCTCATCGTGGCCGCCCTCGATGCGGATCAGCTCCCCAGGCTGCTCTCGGTCGTCCGCAGCCGGGGCCTTGATGCCCTCGTCGAGGTGCACGACGAAAACGAGGCTGAGGCCGCGCTGCTTGCCGGCGCCTCTGCGATCGGTGTCAACCATCGCGACCTGCGCACATTCGAGGTCGACCTCGGGCTGACCGAGCGCCTCCGCAAGCGCATACCGGCCGAGATCATCGTCGTGGCGGAGAGCGGCATCAAGAGCGCCGAGGACGCGCAGCGGATGCGCGACGCGGGCGCCGACGCCATCCTGGTCGGTGAGACCCTCATGCGGTCGGCCGACCCCGCCGCCTTGTTGAGGGAGTTAGCCTCCGTTTGATGGTCAGGGTGAAGATCTGCGGAATCTGCGATCCAGAAGGCGCCCACGCCGCCGTCGAGGCAGGGGCAGATCTTCTCGGCTTCCACTTCTGCTCGTCAGAGAGGCGCGTGACCCCGGAAGAGGCGAAGGCGATCGTCGATGGCATGGCGGTCCGGCCGACGATCGTCGGCGTCTTCATCGACCAGGGCCCGGAGGAGGTGCGGCAGATCGCGGAGTTCGTCGGCCTGCAGCTGCTGCAGCTGCACGGGTCCGAGCCGGCGGGCTTCGACGCCGGCGTGCCGGCGATGAAAGTGCTGAAAGTCCGCGACACCCGGGTCCCCGATGCCGACGCCTGGCCGGACCCGATCATGCTCGATTCCTGGTCCCCCGACCAGCGCGGCGGGACGGGCCGGACCTGGGACTGGCAGGCGGCGCGCGATCTTCTGGCCACGCGGAAGGTCTTCATCGCCGGTGGACTCGAACCGGGTAACGTGGGCAAGGTCGTGAGCACCTTCAAGCCCTATGGCGTCGACGTGTCGAGCGGTGTCGAGGCTTCGGTGCGCGTCAAGGATCCGGACAGGGTGCGCGCGTTCGTGCATGCGGTGCGGCTGGCCGAGATCCTGGGATGAGGAGCTCTCTCACGCACCCCGTGCGAGGGCGCTTCGGCGCATTCGGCGGCCAGTACGTGCCCGAGACGCTGATGGCGGCCCTCGACGAGCTCGAGGATGTCTGGCACGAAGCCAAAGCCGATCCCCAGTTCCAGCTCGAGCTGGCCGGCCATCGCCACGCGTTCATCGGGCGTCCAACGCCCCTCTACGCGGCGCAGCGTCTTGGGGCGCATTTCGGCGGAGCGCACATTCATCTGAAGCGCGAGGATCTCTGCCATACCGGCGCCCACAAGCTCAACAACGCGGTCGGCCAGGCGCTGCTCGCAGGGCGGATGGGCAAGAAGCGTGTCATCGCGGAAACCGGCGCCGGGCAGCACGGAGTCGCGGTCGCGACGGTTTGCGCCCGCTTCGGCCTCGAATGCGCCGTCTACATGGGCACAGAGGACATGCGGCGCCAGTCCATGAACGTGCGCCGCATGAAGCTGCTCGGCGCTGACGTGGTTGAGGTCACCGCCGGCACGAAGACGCTCAAAGACGCGACCTCGGAAGCGATTCGCGATTGGGTTACGAACGTTCGCACCACGCATTACATCATCGGCTCGGTGGTCGGGCCGCATCCATACCCGGAGATGGTCCGCGACCTGCAGCGAGTCATCGGCGATGAGGCGCGGGAGCAGTACCTGTCCGTCGACGGCAAGCTGCCGGACGTCGTCATCGCCTGCGTCGGAGGGGGTTCCAACGCGATCGGGATCTTCACGGCCTTCCTCGACGACAAGGACGTTGCCCTGGTGGGCGTCGAGGCAGCCGGCAAAGGCCTCAAGGGTGGGAAGCACGCGGCTTCGCTGGTCGCCGGGCGGCCGGGCGTGCTCCACGGAACGTACTCGTATCTCCTCCAGGACGGCGACGGCCAGGTCCTTCCGACGCACTCGGTGTCGGCCGGGCTCGACTATCCGGGCGTGGGACCCGAGCACTCATTCCTTCGCGATGCCGAGCGGGTCGACTACGTCGCGGTCACGGACAAGGACGCTGTCGCCGCGTTCAAGCTGTGCACGCGGCTGGAGGGCATCATGCCGGCGCTCGAGCCAGCGCACGCGCTGCACCACGCCGGCGTGATGGCCCGCGAGATGGGCCCCGGCGGCAGGATCCTGGTCTGCCTGTCGGGTCGCGGCGACAAGGACATGGACTCGGTCGATGAAAACTGACACGCTCCGGCTCGAACAGGCGCTGCGGGCGAAAGGCGACCTGAAGCTCGTCGCGTACATGATGGCCGGCCATCCCAATCGCAAGAGGTCGGTGGAGGTGGGAAAGAGGCTCGCGACCTCGGGCATCGCCGCGCTGGAGATCGGGATTCCCTTCTCCGACCCGTTGGCGGACGGGCCTGTGATCCAGCACGCCGGACAGGTCGCGCTTGAGGGCGGCATGACTGTGGAGGCTTCGCTCGAGCTCGCCGGAGCCGTGGCTCAAGAAGGCATACCGATCGTGCTTATGACCTACATCAATCCCATCCTGTCGCACGATCCTCGGCGCTTTGCGGCAGAGGCGGCGCAGGCTGGGGTAGCGGGCGTCATCGTCCCCGACCTTCCTGTGGAAGAGTCCGAGCCCGTCGCCGGTTGGCTGCGGTCGGCTTCGCTCGACACCGTGTTCATGGTCGCGCCCACAACTTCACCCCAACGGATGGCGACTATTTGCGAGCACACGAGCGGCTTCGTCTACTGCGTGACGGTGACTGGCATCACCGGCGCTCGGAGCGAGCTGCCCGCGGGCATGAAGGAGCTGCTCGGCCAGGTGAGAAAGCACACGGAGCTGCCTGTGGCTGCAGGCTTTGGCATCTCGCGGCCGGAGCACATGAAGTCCCTGCGCGGCAGCGCCGACGCGGCCGTGGTGGGCAGCGCGATCGTCAACGAGATCGACAAGGGCGGGGACGGCGTGGCGCTCGTGAAGGACCTCCTCAAAGCATGCCGGTGAGAGGGATCCGCGGCGCCACCACGGCGGCTGCCAACACGCAGGAGGCGATCACTGAAGCCACTGACGAGCTCCTGCGCGAGCTCGTGCGCCTCAACGACCTCGATGCGGCCGAGATCTGCTTTGCGTACTTCACGACGACGCATGACCTCACCGCCGAGTACCCCGCGTTCGCTGCACGCAAGCTGGGGTGGATCGATGTGCCGCTGCTGTGCGGGCACGACATGGACGTGCGCCTGCCGAACCCGCGCGGGATCCCGATGTGCGTTCGCGTCCTGCTCCTCTACAACACCGCCAGGCCGCAGTCGGCCATGCGCTTCGCCTACCTGCGTGGTGCGGACGCGATCAAGGCCGACCTTGACTCGTACCGGAGCTCGACCAGACCGTGATCATCGTCATGGCGCACCACGCCACCGAGGCTGAGATCGACGCGGTCGTCCAGCGCGTGCACGAGATCGGCTTGAAGACGGAGCTCTCCCGAGGCGAAGAGCGAACCCTGGTCGGCGTCATCGGTGGCAACGCCTATGCGTACCGCGAGGCCTTCTCGCACCTGAGTGGCATCCACGAGATCGTCCCCATTACCAAGCCGTTCAAGCTCGCGAGCCGCGAGTTCCGCCGTACGGACACGGTGGTCGACGTGGGCGGGGTGAAGATCGGCGGCGACGAGGTCGTGATGATGGCCGGCCCGTGCTCGGTCGAGGGTGAGGAGATGCTGCTCGAGACGGCGCGTCATGTGGCTGCACAGGGCGCGAAGATCCTCCGCGGCGGGGCTTTCAAGCCGCGCACTTCGCCGTACTCCTTCCAGGGCCTTGGCGAGTCGGCCCTGAAGATGATGGCGGCCGCCCGCGCCGAGACCGGGCTCAAAGTTGTGACCGAGGTGATCTCGCCAGGCGACGTCGAGCTTGTCGCTCGCTACGCCGACATCCTCCAGCTAGGGACGCGAAACATGCAGAACTACGCCCTCCTGCAGGAGGCGGGACGGTCGGGCAAGCCGGTTCTGATCAAGCGTGGCATGTCATCGACGATGGAGGAGTGGCTTCTGGCTGCGGAATACATCCTTTCCCAGGGCAATCGCGACGTCATCCTCTGCGAGCGAGGCATCCGCACTTTCGAGACCGCCACCAGGTTCACGCTCGACCTCAACGCCGTGCCGCTCGCGCGCGAGCTTTCCCACCTTCCGATCATCGTCGACCCGTCGCAGGCGACCGGCCGCTGGCCGCTCGTCAGGCCGATGGCTCTGGCAGCGGTGGCCGCGGGCGCACACGGTCTCATCGTCGAGGTGCACCCCATGCCGAACCAGGCGCTGTCCGACGGCGCGCAGTCGCTCGACTTCGAGAACTTCGATCGCCTCATGCAGGAGCTGCGCCGGCTCCTCGGCGCGCTAGCCAAGCAACTCGCATAGTGCCCACGATCGGCGTGGTGGGCCTGGGCCTGATGGGTTCCTCCTTCGCGCTGGCGATCAAGGCGGCGCGGCCGAACGTCACGGTGGTCGGCTGCGACCGCGATGGGGCCACAGCGCGCAAAGCCATCGACCGCGGGATTGTCACAGCCGCAGGCACCGATCTGGGCGCGATCGAAATGGCGGACATCGTGGTGGTCGCCGTGCCGATCCTGTCCCTGCAGGATTTGTTCGCATCGCTAAGGCCGCGGGTGGCGGGGAAGGTCCTCACCGACATGGCCAGCACCAAGGCGAGCGTCATGGGGTGGGCGACGGGTGCGGGCATCGACCTGGTCGGCGGCCATCCGATGTGCGGGAAGGAGGCATCGGGGATCGACGCTGCCGAAGCCGACCTCTACGCGGGCGCCCCGTGGGTCCTGACGCGCGACGAGCCGGCGATCACCGATCTGGTGCGGGCGGTCGGAGCCCATCCCATGTTCATGGACGCCGAAACCCACGACCGCCTGGTGGCTGGGGTCAGCCATGCGGCCTTCTTGCTATCGGTCGGCTACGTCCTCGCCGTCGCCTCGCGTCCGGAGTGGAGTCAGGCGTCAAAGCTCGCAGCCACCGGATTCCGCGACATGAGCCGGCTGGCGGCGGGCGATGCCGACCTGTACGCGGGCATTGCGCGGACGAACCGTGAGCACATCATCGAGGCCCTCGATTCAATCAACAACGCGATGGCGCGGCTGCGCCGTCACCTGGAGGCTGACGATCCGCGCCTGATCGAGATCTTCGAGGAGGCGCACTCGATCCGAGAGCGCTGGGCCAGGGAATCAACGCAATCGTGATCGCGACCGTGCGCATGGCGGCCAGGCTCGAGGGCGAGGTGCGCCTTCCGGGCGATAAATCGATCTCCCATCGCGCGCTGATCCTCGGCGCGCTCGCCGGCGGGACCTCGCACGTGCGCGGCCTGTCCCAGGGCGCCGACGTGAAATCGACTGCCGCCTGTCTACGAGCGCTTGGCGTTGATGCCAGAGATTCGGCGGTGCGTGGGTCGGGCCGGAACGGGCTGCACGCAGCTGACGGTCCGCTGGACTGCGGCAACTCAGGCACGACGATGCGTCTGCTCGCCGGGGTGCTCGCCGCCCAGGAGTTCGCATCCGAGCTGGTCGGTGACGCATCGCTCTCCGGACGCCCGATGGACCGCGTCGTTGCGCCCCTGCGTGAGATGGGCGCGCGCGCTGACTGGCCGCCGCTGGTGGTCGGAGGCAGCGTGCCCCTTCACGGCATCGAGCACCGCCCGTCCGTACCGAGCGCCCAGGTCAAGTCGGCTGTGCTGCTGGCGGGGCTCTTCGCGCGCGGGACGACGGCCGTGGTCGAGGCGACGCCGACGCGCAATCACACTGAGCTGATGCTCACGGCCATGGGGGCCAACCTCAGCATTGAGCGTGGTCGGGTCGAGGTGAAGGCGAGCGAGCTCGAGCCGATCGATATCGACATCCCGGGGGACGTGAGCGCGGCGAGCTTCTGGATGGTCGCCGGCGGGCTCGTGCCCGGGTCGCGGCTTCGCGTTCCGCGGACCGGGGTCAACCCGACCCGCACGGCGTTCGTCGATCTCCTGCGCGCAAGCGGCTTCAACATCGCGGTCACGCATGAGCGCTCCGTGGCCGGCGAGCCCGTGGGCGACCTGGAAGTCGGGGCGGCAGGGGAGCTCCGGCCGGTGTCAGTCACCGGAGGCATGGCGGCGGAGATGATCGACGAGATGCCGGTGCTGGCGGTGGCCGCGACCCAGCTCCCCGGCACGAGCCGGATCACCGGGGCGCTAGAGCTTCGCGTCAAGGAATCGGACCGCATCGCCGCCATGGCCGACGGACTGGCATCGATGGGCGCCGACATCACGGCCCTGGACGACGGCTGGGTCATCAACGGGCCACGCCGTCTGGAAGGCGCGCGGGTGCGCTCACATGACGACCATCGCGTGGCGATGGCGCTCGCGGTCGCGGGACTGATCGCGGAGGGGACAACCGAGATCGACGGCGCGGAGTGCGTTTCAATCTCCTACCCGGCTTTCTTCGAGCAGCTGGAGTCCCTTTGCTAAAGGTCCGCGCTGAGGTGGAGATCGAGGTCGTCGCTCTCGAGCTTCACGAGCTCGAGGTCACGGAGCCTCGCGAAGACTTCGAGCTAGAGGTGGCGCGCGCCACCCAGGCGGCGCGCAATGGCGAGGTCGGTGACATCGGACGAGCGCGAGCGCTTTACAGGCGGTTCGGCACCGACCCGACTCGAATGCGTCCGTCGTCCGAAGCCCTGCTTCGCCGCCTCAAGAAGGGCGAGCCGCTGCCGCGCGTGAACTCGCTCGTCGACGTCGCCAACGCGATGTCGGTGCTGCTGCAGGTGCCTGTCGGGCTGTATGACCTGGCCAAGGTGCACGGCGACGAGCTCGTGATCAGGCTCGGCAAGGACGGGGAAGGCTATACGGGAATCGGCAAGGAGCACGTCAACGTCAGCGGGCGTCTGTGCGTGGCCGACGAAGTGGGCCCGTGCGGCAATCCGAGCTCGGACTCCGCTCGCACGATGATCACCACAGAGACCGAGAGGGCCGCCTGGATCTACTTCCTGCCCGTGAGCGACGAGGACATGGATCGCACAGCCGAGCTGGTCGCCGTGTTCGGCCGCGGCCTGGTGCGGATGGCGGCGGCCCTACCCTGATGACCCGGCCGGCGGCCGAGAAGGTGCTGTGCGTCAAGCGGGAGGACATCTTTCCCGATGGGGCCTGGCATGGCTTTGTCACCGATAGCCTCGAGCGTCACCAGGCGGTGATCCGCGAGAAGCACTTCTTCATGCCGCGTCCGGATGTCGAGGACGACCCCGGCTACCAGCAGATCATCCCGTACGTCGTCTTCCGCCACGGCGATCGCTACCTGCTCACGCACCGGCTTCGCGCCTCTTCAGAGAGGCGGCTGCGCAAGCAGTACTCGCTTGGCGTGGGCGGGCACATCAACCCCGGCGACCTCCAGGGCCGTGACCCGATTCAAGACGGCCTGAAGCGGGAGTGGGAGGAAGAGGTCGTCTACGACGGATCGTTTGAGGCCAGGCTGCTCGGCCTGCTCAACGATGAGTCGTCGCCCGTCTCGAAGGTGCATCTTGGGGTGGTATTCCTCGTCGATGGAGACTCGCCGAACGTCTCCATCCGCGAGACGGACAAGCTGGCCGGGGAGCTGCTCACGCTGGACGAGATGCGCATTTACTACCTGGGCATGGAGTCGTGGTCGCAAATGGTGTACGACCGGCTTACGAGCAGCTCTTGAAGTACCTGGAGAGTCGCGGGGTCCGTGTTTCGACCGTAGGCCTGGGGACCTGGCAGTTCGGCTCGACCGAATGGGGCTATGGGTCCGAATACGCACGAGGGGAAGCGGTGAAGATCGTCCATCGCGCGCTGGAGCTCGGCATCAATCTCATCGACACCGCAGAGATCTACGCGCTCGGCCGGTCGGAGCGAATCGTGGGCGAGGCGATCAAAGGCAGCAGGGATCGCGTGTTTGTGGCCACAAAGCTCTTTCCTATCGGCCTGCCGCTGCAGGTGAAAGCGCGGGCACGAGCAAGCGCCCGGAGGCTGGGCATCGGGCGCATCGATCTATATCAGCTCCACTGGCCGAGCCCGCTGTTCCCTCCCGGCGCGACCATGCCGCGGATGAAGCGCCTGGTCGACCAGGGAGTGGTGAGCCAGGTCGGCGTCAGCAATCATTCGCTGCGCCAGTGGCGGGCGGCCGAGCGAGCCTTCGGTGGCCCATTGCTCTCGAACCAGGTGCAGTTCAGCCTGCTCAGCCGAGCTCCGGAGCGTGAGCTGGTGCCGTGGGCCCAGGCCAACGGGCGGATCGTGATCGCCTACAGCCCCCTGGCCCAGGGGCTCCTCTCAGGGCGGTATCTGAAGGAGCCGCCGCAAAACTTCCGCCGCTTTCGGCCGGCGTTCCGCGCCGGCGCCCGCGCCCGGCTCGCGCCGCTCATAACCGCCCTCCGCGAAATCGGCTCACAGCACGGGGCGACGGAGGCGCAGGTCGCGCTGGCGTGGCTCCTCCGGAAGCCGAACGTGGTCGTGATTCCGGGAGCGTCGAGCGTCGAGCAGCTGGAGCACAACGCGGCGGCCGCCGACGTCGAGCTGAGCGACGATGAGGCGAACAGGCTGACCGGTATTTACGCTAACGACCGATGAAGCTCGAAGCCGCCGAGCTGCGGCGCATCCGGATCTCGCTCGTGGCGCCGTTCGAGACTTCTTTCGGCACCCAGTTTGAGCGGGACATCCTGCTGGTCAAGGCCATCACCGACGAGGGGGAGGGCTGGGGAGAGTGCGTGGCCGGCGAGGAGCCGGACTACTCGTCCGAGTACGTCGAGGGCGCGCAGCACGTGCTCGTTCATCACCTGCTGCCGCGGCTGCTCGAGCGGCCGGGCCTCGCCGCCGCCGAAGTTGCGGATGTGCTGCGCCCTGTCCGCGGCCACCGCATGGCGAAGGCCTCGATCGAGATGGCCGTCCTCGACGCCGAGCTCCGCGGCGCCGGCGAATCGTTCGCCCACCACTTCGGCGCGGTGCGTTCCGCTGTGGACTGCGGAGTTTCCGTTGGCATCCACCGCTCGATCCCGGAGCTGCTGAGTACCGTCGCCGGCTTCCTCGACGCCGGCTACCGCCGGATCAAGCTCAAGATCAAGCCTGGCTGGGACGTCGAGCCCGTGCGAGCGGTGCGAGAGCGGTTTGGCGATGTTCCCCTTCAGGTCGACGCCAACACGGCTTATGAGCTCTCGGACGCGGCGCATCTTGCGGAGCTCGACGAGTTCGACCTGCTGCTCATCGAGCAGCCGCTGCCAGAGGACGAGGTCCTCGCGCATGCAGAGCTCGCGAAGATCGTCCGCACCCGGATTTGCCTGGACGAATCCATCACCTCGGCTCGCGCCGCCGAAGATGCGATCCAGTTGGGCGCCTGCCAGGTCATCAATATCAAGCCGGGGCGCGTGGGCGGTTATCTCGAGGCGCGCCGCATCCACGACGTCTGCGCAGCGCGCGGAGTGCCAGTCTGGATGGGCGGAATGCTCGAAACCGGGCTGGGTCGCGCGGGCAACGTGGCGATGGCGGCCATGGCCAACTTCACTCTGCCTGGCGACACCTCCGCCTCCGATCGCTACTACCACCGCGACATCACCGAGCCGTTTGTGCTCAAGGACGGCCGCCTGGACGTGCCGCCGGGCCCCGGCCTGGGCGTGAACGTGGACCTCGGCTTCCTGGAAGAGATCACGACCTCATCGCAGCTGGTGCGGCGTCGGGAGGGGCGTCCGGTCCGGGTCAGCGATTAGCCGGGCAAGCGCGGCCAGCTCAGCAGCAGGTCGTCCATGGGGTCCGCCCGGGCCGCCATGCCCAGGCGCGAGACGCCCAGTTGATCCTCGATGGTCGCCAGCAGCGAGTAGTGATCGTAGGGGCGGTTGCTTGAGTGAAAGATCGGTTGCGGATGGATGACGAGGGTCAAGACATGGTTGCCGCTGCCGTACCCCTCATCCCATGTGATCAGGAGCAGTCCGTCGTCCTGCCACGCCGACGTGGCGAGGATCTTGGGCACGATTTGCTGCAGCCACCTGTCGGCCACCGCGGTGGGGCAGTCGTGGCCGTCGTGGCACAGGTCCGGGGTGATCCAGACGAAGCGCGGGACATCACCGGCCATGTCCGCATCGAAGCGGCTGAAGGGAACCACCTCCGGCGGGCAGGCGCTGCCGAAGTATGGGAACGGGTTGTGCTTGAGTGCGTATGGATAGCCGCTTCTGAGGCAATCGGCCGTCATGCCCTCCATGTACGCACGCCATGAGATTCCGGCCGCCGTGAGCTGAGCGCCGAGCCCGCCTGCCGGTAGCGCGTGGAAGCCGTCGTCGTTGATGCCCCAGGTGCTGCCCGAGATGATGGCGAGGTAGTTTGGCAGGCTGGGATGCGCCACCCCGTGGTAGTTCGTCGCGACCGCGTATTGCCCGGCGAGCTTTTTCGTGTAGCTGCCCGAGATCGCCGTGGCGTAGTCACGGTTCTCCATCACGATCAGGAAGACGTGCGAGCTGGTATTCGCTGATGGGGAGGTGGCGGTCGTCGCGGGCGTGCTCGTAGGAAGGCCCGTCGCTGATGGGCCGGGAGCGTGCGTGGCGGTGCCTGGCCCGCAGGCTGTGAGGAGGCACATGAGCAGCGTTCCGGCCAGGACAGATCTCATCTGTCCAGACACTACGATCCGAGCCGTGGTGAGGTTGCAATCAGGGCCCTGGGCGATGGATATCCGACCGGAGCGAGGTGCTCGCATCACCTCGCTCCGCCTGGATGGCGAGGAGCTGCTCGACCAGGGGATCGGCGTCGATGAGCCGTCTCGGGAGGGGTTTGTTGCCGCCGGCGCATGGGGCTGGGACGAGATGGTCCCGAATGTCGATGCGGGGCTCTATCCGGGTTCCGGGGCGTGGTCGGGCACCGCTCTGCCGGACCACGGGGAGGCGTGGCGGCTGCCGTGGACCGTGTTGGAGGAGTCGGCTGGTTCGGCGACGACATGGTGCTCGGGCCAGGTCCTGCCGTGGCAGCTGGAGCGTCGGATCGAGCTGGGTGTCTCGGGAGTGCGTGCGACGTACGCCTACCGGAACCTGGGCAGCCAGCCGCTGTACGCGTACTGGTGCGCCCATCCGCTGTTCAGGTACGAGGCCGGGATGGAGATCGGCCTGGACGATGGAACGCGCCTCGCGCACCTGGCCGAGGGGACGAGCGAGAAGCGTTTCCTGCGGCGCGGCTCGGTGGATCGGATCCGGCTGGGATGGCGCTCGGGCGCGGCAATCGAGATGGCCTGGGACGCGGCCACCACGCCGTATGTCGGCGTCTGGGCATGCAACGGCGACCTGGGCGGCTACCGCCAGATCGCGATCGAGCCGGCGACCGGCGGGGGAGACCGCCCTCACCTGGCTGTGCCACCTCCGCTGCTGAGTCCTGGCGGCGAGCTGCG